>JANXWV010000111.1 GCA_025350965.1 Rhizobacter sp. | reverse complement strand
CGCCACATCGCGCTAGCCCTTCCGCTCGCGAATGATGCGCAAGGCTTCCTTGAGATAAACCTTGAAGACCGGGTAGTTCTCACTCATCGGGAAATGTCCGATGTCATTCATCTCGATGTACACGCCGCCTTTGATGCGGCGAGCCGTGTTCTCGGTCATCTCCGGCGTCGTCAGAAAATCGTACGTACCCGTCATCATGATCACGGGGCATTTGCGACCATCGATCCGGCCGAGTTCTTCACGAAGGTCGTGATCAATCGAATAGAAGTACAGATCGCCTTTGAAGACCTCAGCGCCCTGCGTGTAGTAGTGCCAGGTAAGCCAGCGGTCCATGTCGGGCGATTGGGGTGCCATCAGGTCCCATACGCCGCTGGCGCAAACCTGAGCGGCATTGGCGTGCGGGTGACGCCACCAATCGAGGTAGAAGCCCGGGGCGTAGTCACCGGCTTCGACGGGGATGACCGCCTTGAACCGGTTCGGATGGCGCAACGCCAGCTGCAGTGCAACGTTCCCGCCGAACGAGGATCCCATGAAAATGGGGTCACGCAATTCCAGAGCATCACAGAGCTTGATGATGAAATTGACGTAGTGGTCCGCAGTGAGCTTGTACTCCTGCTCCCACCACTTCGAGTTGTGCGGAGGGTCAGACTTGCCGTGACGCGGCAAGTCATACGCGATGATGTTGTAGTTTTTGGTGATCTCGTCGTCTTCGAGAAGGCCGCGCCACTGATGGTTGTGGCAACCGGCAGTGTGTTGGCAGATGACGGGCTGTCCGGTGCCGTTCTGCAGGTAGAAGACCTTGTATTCCATGCCGTCCACGTCAATCGTGACGTAGCGACCAGTGACAGGTGAGTGGCGTGCCATGACTGGGACTCCTTGACTTTGGATTTGGAAGAAGGGATGAGGAATTAAACCGGCACGCCGCACTTGCGCAGCAGCTCAAACTGCACCGTGAAGTTGCGCAGGTTCTGCATCAGAACAAGGATGTTGCCCTCGAGCTTGAGGTCTTCGCGGAAGCTCGCCGCCCAGATTCCGTGGAACATTGGTCGCGGAATCGGCTTGCCGAATTCGCGCCACGTCTGTGCGCTCGCACGCAAGGCGAAGTCGTAGGCATCGAGCGGCGCCGGATCGGTGTTGATGTGCTTCACCTTGCCGTCATGCATCTCGACAATCACTTTCTTGTCCGCCATGTCCCACATGTACGTGCATGTGTAATATTTGGCCATGGCTGCGATCGTTGCGTCGCTGTCGGACATGCTCTTGAACTTGGCTGCCCAACTTTTGATATCTGTGGTCATAACCGCTCCTTCGTGGTTCAGATTGAATGATTGGATGCCGGCGTCACTGCGGACCACGGCGGCGCGTTAGGACGCGCTGCAAACGCGTCGTTTGAATTGGGTCGCGACGCACGCGCGACAGGATCGATTTGCTCCAGCTTGTCGCGCCGAATCGCAGTGGCCATTTCCAACCGATAGGCCAAGAACCAGATCACTAGAACGCCTAGAGCCCACCACAACATCTGCCAGGCCCATAGAGACGGGATTCCAGTGACCCAACCAGACAGCCCGCCGTTTGGCGCGCCAAACAGGTCGTTGCCAAGGATCGCACCAGGCCCCACAGCGAAGAAGAACCAGATCAGGGTCAGCGCCCACGCCACCGGACGCAAAAATCGCTTACCGGGGGCGATGGCCGCGGTTCTCGCATAGAGCTTATGGAAGCCAAGCCGATGGCCCCTATCGCTCGCGTTGTGAGAGAGCCAGGACACCACGACGCACGAGACGACGTTGAGAAATATGCCCCAGCCTGCAGAGTGAATCGTCCAGGGCCAGCGCCCCCAAGGCAGATCGAACCCGAAGAAGCTGCACACCGTCGAGCCGAGTTGCTCGGTGAACAGAACTCCGAGCATGCCGGCTACGAGACCAACAGTAGCGCCCTGCCTCGTGATCCATGGGAACCAGCAAATGCCGGCCAACGCGGGCCAGAGTTGGAACGCGAAGCCCAGGGCGAGGGATCCCAACTGCACCTGTGCACTCGGCGCGTAAGTGGCGAGCAACAGCGCCGACAGGATGACGGCGCCAATGCCCACGCGGGCGTAGAGCTTCTGCTGGCGCTCGTCGGCGCGCGGAGTCAGAAAGCGCAGAAACACGTCCTTCGCGATCAGTGTTCCCGCGGTTGATGCGAACAGCGCCACCATGGCATGGATAGCGGCCAACGTGCACACAGCCAAAAGCGCGGTGAACCATGGCGCCGACGTTGCGATGGAGTTGAGATAACTCGCGGTGAGAGTCGCTTCTTTGCCGCCGCTCAGATCGGGGAGACTCTGGCCCAGCGCGAGGCCGGCCCGTTGAATCGCAGTTGACGCGCCGAGGAAATTAGCTCCCACCCCTTGGACCACTGAAAAGAACACCAGGATCAGGCCAATAGCACCGGCCGAAACCCAGACCTGCTGGGGCGCGAATCCTTTGGGATCGCGACAGCCGAAAGCAAGCATCGAAAATGCAGGCGAGGCTTGAATCCCCATGAACGCGAAGCAGGTGGTCAGCACCATCGACGCTGTCCAGATCCCGCCGACCGGGCTTTCCGTTCCGAGCCCTGCAGTGAACTGCACAACTCCCGGAATCTGCAGGGATGCGTTGTATCCAGCGGCCGAACTGCCCCATGGTCCGATGCCGGTAGCGCCGAGTTTGCCGAGCGCGCGAACCAGCGCGTCGAATCCGTAGAACCCACCCAATTGCGCCAAGGCGATCGCACCCACGGCCACGATCCCGGCCGCGAAGAGCACGCCCTGCAGGCTGCCGACATACGCAGCGGCCCGCAGACCGCCGATGCAGACATAGAGGAACACCACCGCGGTCAAGGCCCACATGGCAAGGCTCCACGGCACCGCACCATCGGTAAGCCATTGCACCAGATATCCCGATGCGCTTAGTTGCATGCCGACGAAGGGCACAGAACAGAACAGGCCGATGATCACCACCAGGATGCGCAGTGCATCGCCCTGAAAGTAGTCGGCCAACATCTCGCCTGGCGTGCAATATCCGAAGTGTTTGCTCAGCAACCATTGCCGCTTCAGAAACAAGACGCCCGTCAGCGGGATGGTGATCGCGGCGAGCGCAAGCTGCGCAAACGACAGGCCGTCCCGCATGGTCAGCGAAGGGTACCCAAGAACCGCCCAACCGGCAAACGATGCGCCGGTCGCGCTTAATACGTAGACCCAGGCGGGCAGGCTGCGACCAGCCAAAAAGAAGTCACCAGCATCGCGCGCCACGCGAGCACTGCCCACGCCCCACTGGACGCAAAACGCCCAGTACAACGCAATGAAGGCGAACAACCAGACCAGTTTCTGTGTCACGGCGTTGGCTCCCTCAACGTCCGCGCATGCTGTGGATCAACTGATATGAGCCTCGCAGCCCGTAGCCGATGACGAGATAGCAGACAAGGCAGGCAGTCATCGCGGCGAAACCAGTCAAGCCGATGCCCAGGCTCACGCGGCCAAAGCTTGGATCAAGCGCCCAACTCCCGATGAAGCTCAGTGCCGAGACGCCGAACACGACCAAGCCAAGCGCTATCTCGCCGCTGCTGAATCCAGTGTGGAACATTCGATTGATGATGACGTGGCCGACGAATCCGACGACAAGCAATGCATAGCCCCCGAGACCCATCCACCAGTCCACTTCGCTGAAACCGGAGAGCACAAAGCCCATGCCGAACGACCCGAAGAGTCCCCAAGTTGTGGCGACCGCAAGTCGCCGCTCAAGTAGCCGGATGGCGTCGAGATCGGATGTAGGGTTCATGGTTCGACCAGGGTGTTTCGATCAGGCATTTGAACGATCAGCTCCAGTTGTCGGCTTCCTTCGACTTCGAGTCGCCGCCTACTGGAACTGGCAGTGCCACGATGTTTCCCAGATTCCCAAGGCTCGTGATGGAACTCGGTGACACGCCGATTTCCTTCAGCAGGCTGTCCACTAACGGTGCCTGAGCGCGGTAGCGCAGCGCTGAGTTCACGACACTATCGGCCAGCCCGCCGCCCGAAGGCGCGCCGTCGTGCCCCGACGGACCATGGCCGCCGCCGGCGCCTCCTGATTGAGCACCGCTCAGCCCGGGCAAGCCGTCGACCTGAAGAATGCGGATCGACTCGATGCTCTCCATTGGCTTCACGCTCTCGCGGATGATGCTTGGCAGGTTCTCGATCAGCTTGGCGTGAAGCCCGCTGCGGCGAGATGCATCGGAGCGAATATTCTCCGCCTCGTTGAGCTTACGCTTGCCTTCGGAATCGACCTCGTAACGGAACGCCGCCTCTTCAGCAGCTGCATGATCGGCATGCGCCCGATCAAGTGCCGCAGCGCGTTCGGCACCAGCTGCCGTGACAACCTTCAGTGCCTCGCGTTCTGCCTGTTGAGCCGCCTCGATCAGGTCGATCGACTTGCGACGTTGGGCAATCTCGGTTTCCCGCACCGTGATGACCTTCTCTTGGGCCTCAATCATGAGCGCACGCGCAGCCTCGGACGCAGTCTGGGCGTCGGACTGCGCCTTGGATTTGATCGAGATCGCAATGGCACGGTCCTGCTCCTCGATCTCAAGCGCTTTGCGCCGCTGGATATCGAGTTGGGCGGTCTCCTGTTCGCGCAGGATTCGCTCCGACTCAACCGCGCGAGTTTGATTGATGCGAGACTTCTCCACGATCTCCGCCGACCGAATCTGCGCTTCTTCGATATCGCGCTCGCGGTCTGTCTTCTCCAGCGCGATCTCGGCCCGTTGCTTCGCGCGACGAATGGCCACTTCGCTCTCCTGAGCAAGCTTGGCGTACTCGCTCTCGCGGTCGATACTCAATCTGAGTTGTTCGGACTCCAGGTTCTTCTGGCGGATCGCGATCATCGTGTCTTGCTCGATGTCGTTGCGCTTCTTCTTCCGAGTCTCGATCTCCTCGGTCAGACGCGTCAGACCTTCAGCGTCGAACGCGTTGGACGGATTGAACAATTTCATATCGGCCTGGTCCAGGCTGGTTAGCGACACAGCTTCCAGCTCCAAGCCATTTGCCGTAAGCGAATCTGCAACGAGCGCCTTCACGCCCTTGATGTAGTCACTGCGGTTCTCATGGATCTCCTCCATCGCCATGCGTGCCGCGACCGAGCCCATTGCATCGACGAAGCGGCCCTGGACGAGGTCTTTCAGGCTTTCGGGATTCAGCGTCCGGTTGCCGAGGGTCCGCGCCGCAGCAGCCACTGCTTCAGCCGAGGGAATGACCCGGACGAAGAACTCGACGCTCACCTCGATGCGCATCCGGTTGCGAGTGATGAGGGAACGCTCACCAGCACGTCGCACGTCGATGCGCAGCGTGTTCATGCTCACCTCTGTAACGTCGTGAACGATGGGGAGCACGAGCGCGCCTCCACCCATGACCACCCGCTCGCCGCCGAGCCCGGTACGCACGAACGACAAGTCTTTCGACGAGTGTCGATATAGCCAGTGCAAGAGGTAAACAATGATCGCAATGACGATTGCGGCCAAGATAACGATGGCAATGATATCGGCGCCGTTCATGAGTTAAACCCTCCAGACCAGTGTGCAAATGCGGCCCAGAACAGGCGCCAGCGTAAATGTGATTGACAGAGCCGCCTCAAGTCGAGGGGCATGGCATTCTGTTTTCATCGGTTGGACCCCGAGTCCTTCATTGCCGCCGTCAGGATGGCAAGGCCGAAGGCGATCTGATTGACGAGGTCGGCGAGGTTGTAGACGATGTTCAGCTTGTTCTCCGCGACGCCTCCAGCGAAGCCTGCGATGAAATAGCAGAGCGGGTAAACAGCCCAGCCGACGGTCACGATCAGACGGAGCCAGAAGTAGCCACGATGAATGCTGAGGTTGGAACTCTTCGCACTGACTTCACCCATCCGCCCGAAGAACACCTCGCCCAGGATGTAGAGCCATGCAACGAGTCCGATCAGAAACCCCAAGGTGGGATACATGAGGTTCGTCTCCCCCAGGTATCGCGCAAGCACCATCACCACCGAGACGACCAGCAGGCGCCAGAACAGCCAGATCGAAAGCGAACTCATGGCGCCGACAAAGAAGTACAGCGTCGCGACCTGCAATGGCATGGTCACGAACCAGGCGATATAGCGGTAGATGGCTGGCATCTGGCCGGAGGCTTGCCAAAGCTGGCTCGCCTCGAAGTAGTGAAGCGCGCTCACCAGCGTGACCAGGCCGGCAAGGGCAACGGGCAACTTCCATTTCTTTGAGACCCAGCCTGTGCCCATCAACAGCAGGACAGTGGCAGCGAGGGTGGCTACCAGCAACAACGAAAATGTTCCGCTGGCAATGTCGGTTGCTTGAAGCAACTTGGTACTCATAGATAAATCTCCATCCGCAACGGGGTAAGTTCGAGCATGTTGTGTCGCCTGGTTCAGATCTGAGTGCGAATGTGCGGCGAGCGGGCGTAGAGCGCCACCATCGGGAGAATGAGCAGCCCGAAGATGAATTGCTGCCACTCGAATTTCAGTCCAATGCCGACCAGGAACGATGTCAGCACCTGAAGTACGAGCACGCCGATCACAGTGAAGCCATAACCGCCCTGTCCGCCCAGAAGCGAAGTGCCGCCAATGACCACGGCTGCCAGCGTCATGAACAGATAGGGCTGCCCCACACCGATGAAGCCTCCGCCGCTCCATCCCAAGAGCAAGACACCTGTCAGCGCCGAGACAGCTCCACTGATCAAGTAGGCTCCGACCCAGTAGCGCCGCTCGACGATGGAAAGACGCGAAGCGGACGTACGGTTGCCGCCGAGCGCATAGAGGTAACGGCCGTAGACCGTGTTCTTCATCCCGTAGATGAGCACCACGGCGACGGCAGCCCAAATGAAGATCACCGGCGGCACGTCAAGGCCAACGGTTGTCCCGTTCATCGCGGCGAGATTCTTGAGCCACGAGGGAACAGTCCCGAACACGTTGCCTCCGTAGGCGGTACCGATGCTGGTGACGATCTGGGTGAGCCCGGAAATTGCAAATCCCACGCCCAGCGTCAAGATCAACGCCTGGCCCTGCAGCCTATAGCTGAGCACACCATTCAGCCACCCCACCAAGGCCCCGAGAAGCAAGACGATGATGACGGCGATCCATGAATACACGCCCAGGCCAATCAGATAGAGCAGAAACACATTGGAGGAGCCGATCAAGAACGGTATCGACAGATCCAGGCCTCCAAGCATCGCCACCAGCGTCTGGCCTACGCAAGCGAGGCCGAGAAACGAAGCAAACAGCAGCATGGATTTGATGTTCTGACCGGACGAAAATCCCTCGATGAAGAGCGACCCGACGGCGAACATCGTGGCCAGTACCATCAGGCCGATGAAGGCGCTGCGGTTGTCGACAAAGAGCTGGCTCACCTGCACCGTGAAGATCAGCAGCGCGACGAGAACCAGGAAGGTCACCACATTGAGGACCGAGAAGAACGCGGTAACGGTGGCCGATGCGATGAGGAATGCCCCGAGCATGACCAGCAGCGCGATGACCAGCGCGCGGTGCTGGTGCACGAACCCTCGGAAGGCCGCCATGCCACTCGGGAGATCGACGTCGCTCAGCTCGAGCTCGGAACGTTGAGAGCCAAGCGACTGGTAGGTATTCCACGTCCAGACCACCAGCGCAAACGTGGCTGCCGCGTAGAAGATCACATGCTGAACCGGCAGCTTCTGCCACAAGCCCACGATCACGCCGAGTCCGGCGATGAGGACGGCCACGGCCAGACCGACCCATTGAATTGCCGAGAGAGGCGCGCGTTGGGCGCGAACGGGCACGGCCTCGGCAGTCATGTTGAGCCTTTCGATACCGTCGACGGCACGCTGTCGGGCACGCGGAGAGAGGTAGCCGCGAGGTAGCCGGCCAGAGCGAGTAGCACCAGCACGATGACAAAGAGCCGTAGCGACAACCGACGTTTGTCGGTCTGCAGAACCAGCGCTCGCGCGACGATCAGCACAGATATCGCGAGCAGCGCCAGCAATGTGACGAGCCTGGCAACGTGCGAGCCCGGCGACTGGTTGGTCCCAGTCATGTTCTCGAAGACGAAGTCGAGCCCTGGAGAAGGCTGACTGGCCGAGAGTCCCGGAACAGCCGGCAGTCCGGCACGCGCCACGGTCGATGCTGCGCCTGCGGATTCAGAGGGCGCCGATGGGAGGGTGGCCGGCGCGGCGACGCCGGAAGCGGCGTCCTCGGCAGGAGCACGACCGTAGTCGTATTTCGCATGCAAGATTACGCCGACGAACAACAGCGAAAGCACGACGAAGATCAAGAACGGCGACACATTGCGAATGCGTGCCTGGAAGTACGGAATCGCAATGGTCAGCAGGAGGGACAGAACCAATATCAAGCCGTACGCCAAGTCCGTGACGAAGCCTTGAACCGTGCCGAAACTGAAGGTCGCAAGCACGTAACCGATAAGGAACAAGTTCACCGCGCCAAGTAGCGAGCCGATGACGCCGCCGCGGCCGCCTGCCAGGCTGGTGCCGCCCAGCACGAGTGCGGTCACGGCAATCAGGGTGTAGGTCGTTCCCTGGGTCGGATCGCCGGAGCCGATGAGTGCGGTGTACGTCAACGCTGCCAAGGCGCTGAAAGCACCGGCGATGCAGTGGGCGCCCAAGCGGACGATCGTGATACGAACACCGCTGGTGTAAGCAGCACGCTCATCCGACCCCATCAATCGCAAGTGACCGTAGAACGCTGTTCGCGTGAACACGAGCCACGCCGCGGTCGACAGGATCAGAATGACCAGTATTGGCGAATAGATGGTGGTGCCGAGACCCCACGCCGACATCCACTCAGGCGCGCTGCCACCTGGCCGCGGAAGGATCACCAAATTCATGCCCGACAGCGCCAAGTACCCGCTGAGCGCCACGATGATGGGCTGAACACGGACATAGATGATGATCAGGCCCATCAACAGTTGGTAGACAATTCCGACGGCGATGGCGTACACGAAAAAGATCAGCGGTGATTCCAGATACCCCGCGCCATAGAGCTGCACCAGCGTCACGTTGATGAAACCTATCAACGGCCCGACTGACAGGTCCACAGTTCCACGCCCGGCGATCGCGAGCGACATCAGCGCATAGGTGGCAAGAACCAGCGGCGTCATCACGATGACCGCGCTGCCGATGCCAGTGCTCGAGACCAAAGTTGGACTGCGGAGAACCGCAATGATCAACAGGAGAAACAGCAACAGAATCGGCACCAACAGATACGTGTTGGATGCAGACGACCCGGGCGACTCCAATGTGTCTTCAGTCATGGAAGCGGGCCCTGGCATTGCTAGCGCCCATCACTTGCCGACGTTGGGAGAAGTAGCGTCGAAGTCGACGATCTTCATGCGCGGCGCAACGGCCTCTGCCTTGCGCGGCGCGGCTGTGGCGTGGCCGAACTCGACGATCTTGATCGGGCGCACAGCGGTGGACGCCTCGGGAGGCGTGTACCGGGTCGTGCTGCCCTGTTCGATACGTGGTGCGGCAGGGGGGCTTCCATCGCCCTGATCGAATTCCACAATCTTGATCCGACCAACAACAGGGGTCGCCCGGCCGGCGCCGGCAGCCGTCGGGTCGGGTGCGCTGTCAGTCGCCGAGTCAGCGTTGCCCTTGGAGTTGAAGTTCGGATAGGAACTGCTCTTGAGCTTGGCTGAATGGCCGCCCTCGCCTTTTTCGTCGTCGAACTGAATAATTTTCACGGCTTCGTTCTCCGTATCTTCGGCCGGCAAATCGCTCGGGAGATGGTGGCCTGGCCGGGTCTGCCCGAACATGGCTTCCAAGATCAACTTCGGATGGATTTCTTTGCCTGTGAACTGGTCGAAAATGCTGCCGTTTCGGAACACGATCACTCGCGAGCAGAAGCCGACAAACTCTTCGATTTCGCTGGACATGTAGACCACCGACTTGCCGAGTGCCGCGAAATCGCGAAGGTGGCGATACAGCTCAGCCTTCGCGCCGACATCGATGCCACGGGCGGGATCGTTGAGCACTAGGATCTTGGGGTTGAGCGCGAAGGCGCGTCCGATCAGAACCTTTTGCTGGTTGCCGCCACTGAGGGATGTAATCTTGTTGGTGCGCTCACCCATTCGGATGGCGAGGCGTTCGACCTCCCAATCGAAGATCGCGTCCAGTCCACCCCAGTCGATCACCGCGAGTCGACCACCTCGTGACTTGCGCCGGTACAGAGGCATCAACAGGTTCTCGAAGATGCTGAGGTTCGCAAAAATCCCTTCGCGCTTGCGGTCGCCCGACACGTACGACACGCCCTGTGCCACGGCATCCTGCAAGTCAAGGATGTCCGTGAATTGGCCGGTCGCGTCGCGCACTTGAGGCGCTGATTCGAGGGCAGGATGCACGCCAGCCAGGATGCGCACAAACTCGCTTTGGCCCTGCCCATCCAAGCCTGCCACGCCGAGGATCTCTCCCTGATGCAACTGGCAGTCCACCGGAGCGCTTCCAGCCCAGACCTTCAGTGATCGGGCATGGAGTACAACGTCGCCGTGCCGCGTCGCATTGGCAACGTTGCTCCCTTCTGTGACCGATTCCGTCTTGCCAGTCATCAATCGCAGCAGGTTCTTCTCGGTAATCTCGCTTTTCTGCAACACGCCGACATCGCGACCATCGCGCAGCACAGTCGCGCGGTCGCAGATTCGAATCAGTTCGGCAATTCGGTGAGTGACGATGATCACCGCGGCCCCACCATCACGCAGTTCGCGCATTTTGGCGAACAGCCGCTCGGTCGAGTCGAGATCGAGAGCGGCGCTGGACTCGTCAAGAATCAACACACGCGGCTTGCATAGGAGCGCGCGGCCGATCGTGATCCATTGCTTGATGCCCAGCGGGAGCAGACCCACCAAGGTGTCGGGATCGATCGGGAGCCCCGTCAACTCTCGCATCAAGACTTTGGCGGTCTCGTACTTCTCGCTCATCGGCTGCGAGCGCGACCACAAGCTATCGGCGCCGAGATACAGGTTCTCCAGGACAGAACAATCGTCAGCGACGAGCACTTCCTGGAACACTGTCGCAATGCCTGCGGCGCGAGCCTCGTGCGGCCCCGAAGGACTCAGGCCCAGCACGGACACTTGACCCGAATCGACAGGCACCACACCCGAGATCACCTTCGCCAGGGTGCTTTTGCCGCAACCATTGCCTCCGACAATCGCGTGAATCTCTCCCAGCAGTGCGTTGAAACTGCAACCGTTGAGCGCCTTGGTCACGCCGAATGACTTGCGCACGCCAACGATGGCTATGCCGCTGGTCGCGGTCGGTGGCGCGGCGGCCGCATGAGCCGCCCCCGACGCGTCGCGTGAGTCAGATTCAGGAGTGACAGACACAGGGATATGCAGGTTGAGTTTCAATGAGCACTTCATGTGCAGGTACGGGCCGAAGCCCGCACCTGCACACAGGGTCCACGCAGAGCATCGATCCCGCGAATACCGGGCACCGATGACTCAAGCTCGCGGAGACGTCAGTGCTTGAACTTCGTCGGATCCGCCGGGCGCAGGAAGAAGGCATCCAGGTACGCAGGGTTGCTGCCCCACTTGTCGGTGCCGACGTTGACCCACTTGTCCGAGTCCTGGCTGCAATCTGCCGGAACGACCTTCTTCACGTCGTCGATCGTGAACTTGATGGGGTCAACCAACACGGATTGCATCTTCGGCCCTTGGCCTTGAAGCGTGCGCATCATGATGTTCCAAGTCAGTTCGATGTCGTCACCAGGAGGCCAGACATGGATCGCACTGCTGACGTACTTCTCGTTCTTGCGCCAGTAGCACAGCGCCCCGACTTCGCCGCCGATGGTGACGGGAATCATCTTGCGACCCGATTGCTGCAGCGCCCGCAACACGCCGAGCTCAGCCGCCGACTGCACCACCACACCATCGAGTTGCCCGGGGTTGGTGGCGAGCCACTTCTGGACTTCAGCCTGCGCCACTTGGTCAGTCCACATGCCGGCCACGTCGCCCACCACTTTCACCCCAGGAAAGCTGGCCAGACCTGACTTGATGCCGCGGTCTTGCGAGTCAGAGCCCGACGTACCCGGGATGCCTTGCACCACGAGCACGTTGCCCTTCTTGCCAATCTCCTCGCCCATCCAGAGACCGAGATCACGTCCAGCGACTTGGTAGTTCACCGAGGAGTTGACGGCGTAGGGAGATGTCAGGTAGCCGGTAAACGAGAAGGTCGGAACGCCCTTGTCGTAGGCGTACTTGACTGTCTGGTTGAGTGCTGTCGGGTTCGAGCAGCACACGATGATCGCGTCGACCCCCTGATCCACCAACTGACGCATCTGCTGAATCTGGGTTGCATCCTTCAGATTCGACTGCGTAATGACGACTTCCTTGATCAGCCCGAGCTTCTTCCACTTCGGGATGATTTCGGACTGCAGGCGGTCCATCGCAGCGGCGCGCCATGTGTTGCCGGCGTAGGAACTGGCGTAGCCGATTGTCCAAGGGGGACCCTTCTTGGGCTTCCAGTCGCGGTACGCGCTCGGACCGACCGGCTGCGCCGGATCGAGAACCTCTTTGGCGTACAGGCGCTTGGCCACGTCGGCAGAAATCTCGTCCAGACCTGCGGCGTTCGCGACGCCGCTGGTCATGAGCACGGACGCGACGATGGTCGTCGCAGCCCGCTTCAGGCTTGGGGTCATTGAAAGTCTCCTGGTTCGCAGCCGCGGATATCGCGGCGCTTGTAGGCGGTGCAGCAGGTGCTGCAAACGCGTGATGAAATTTAGCCGGTATGTTTCTGCAATTGCAATGCAAAGTCTCCGTAGATGCCCTAGGAGGCGTTGACCATGCACTTCGGGTTGAATCGCTATCCTTAAGAACAGACGGTAGCAAGGGCTCGGCTAGGCCGTTCTGGCGGGCATGGGAACCGTTGCAATCGTCTTTTGCACGTTGCCGCACGAGGTCTGCACGAGGCCTGCAAGTCGCTATTAAATTTGCTGCAACCAGTGCAAGAATGCTGACTTTTCTGGAGTCAAACGGTCGGGAAACGGGCCGTCGCCACGGGCTCAGTGAGAGTGTTGGCCAATGCGTAGGGAGCTTATGCCGAATCCAAAACCAAAGAAACTGGTTCGCTTGAAGGACATCGCCGGGCGCTTGAATCTTTCTGCGTCAACAGTTTCGCGAGCCCTCTCGGGAAACCTGGTCATCAACGAGGACACGCGCGAAGTCATCCAGCGTGAAGCCGTTTCCATGGGCTACGTCGCGCCACCACAAGGTGGACGGCATAAGCGAGCGTCGACAAGGACGGTCGGTGTTCTTGTCAGCGTCAGCGAGTTGCACAACCGATTCATGACCCTTTTGCTTGAGCACATACATCACGACATGCTGGAGTTCGGCTATCACGTCGTGGTGCTGATCGATGCGATGAACTCGGCGACCGATGCGGGTCACTTGTCGACCTTTCGCCCGTTGATCGACGGCTATCTGGAAGGAATGATCCTGGGATCGGCAACTGCCGATTCAGTGATCTTGCGCGAGTTGCAGCGGTTGGGCGTCCCGACGGTCCTGGTGGTGCGCTCCGTGGAAGGCATGCGTGTTGACATCGTCGAAGCCGACAACGCACATGGCGGCGCGGAGATCATGAAGCACCTTTACGAACTCGGGCATCGCCGGATTGGTTTGGTCATGGGCCCGGAGAATGCGTCGACAAGTCGGGACCGCGGGCGCGGGGCGTTGGACTACCTTCGCAGTGTCGGAATCAGCGGCGACGCCTGTCCGGTGATGTGGAACGCTTTTACCTCGGACGCGGGTTACTCGTGCGCAGTGCAAATGTTGTCGGGTGCCAATCCAGTCACAGCCATCATGGCTGGCAGCGACTCGATCGCCATGGGAATCCTGGAGGCGGCGCGGGTAAAGAATGTCGATGTTCCCTCGAAGCTTTCGGTGGCCGGGTTCGACGACCTGCCTCTCTCCAGTTCACGGATGATCAGCCTCACGACGATCCACAACTCCGTCCAGGAGATGGCCCGCACTGCCTGTCGACGGATGGTCGAGCGTATCCGCACGGGTGGACTCACACCGCCGACGCGGGACGTCATGCCGATCCAACTGGTTCGCCGAGACACCACTGCTCCTCCCCCGGCTTCCAAACACTCATGAACACCACCATGCACACAGAATCTTCGCCCCTGGCCGAGCTCATTGATCTCGGACTGCTCAAGGTCGACGGTTTGATCGACGGCAATTGGACAGCGAGTACCAATCGATTCGCCGTTGTCGATCCGGCCTCCGGATCGGAACTCGCCTCGGTGGCCAACTTGGGAGCCGCAGAGGCAGAGATGGCAGTCGCGGCGGCCAACAAGGCTTGGCCTGCATGGCGGGCGAAGCCCGCCAAAGAGCGTGGCGCAATTCTTATGCGCTGGTTCAATCTTTTGCAGCAGCACGCTGACGATCTCGCGCGCATCATGACTGCTGAGCAGGGCAAGCCGCTTGCGGAAGCTAAAGGCGAGGTCAACTACGGCGCGAGTTTTATCGAGTGGTTCGCCGAAGAGGCCCGGCGCGTATACGGTGAAACCATTCCAACGACCGACAACAATAAGCGCTACCTTGTCGTCAAGCAGTCGATCGGCGTCTGTGCCGCCATTACGCCGTGGAATTTCCCAATCGCGATGATCACGCGCAGGGTCGCGCCCGCGTTGGCAGCGGGCTGCACCGTGGTGATCAAGCCAGCGGAGCAAACTCCCCTGTCGGCGCTTGCGGTCGCCGAGTTGGCGCAAAGAGCCGGAATGCCGCCAGGTGTGCTGAACGTGGTGACTGCCGACGACGCAAACTCGATTCTGGTGGGCAAGGTCTTGTGCGCCAGCAGTGTGGTGCGCCATCTGTCCTTCACCGGGTCGACCGAGGTGGGACGGATCCTCGCTGCGCAATGCGCCCCGACCGTCAAGAAACTCTCTCTCGAGCTCGGGGGCAACGCACCATTCATCGTATTCGAAGACGCCGATATCGACAGTGCAGTCGAAGGGGCCATGGCCGCAAAGTACCGCAATGCTGGCCAGACGTGCGTTTGCGCGAACCGCTTTTACGTTCAGGAAGCTGTGTACGACGAATTCGTCAGCAAGCTTGCATCCCGGGCAGGAGACATCAAAGTTGGCAACGGATTCAAGGCGGGAATTCACCAAGGTCCGCTTATCGACGACGAGGCCGTTGCCAAGGTCGAGCGTCACGTGGCCGATGCAATATCCAAGGGGGCGATTGTCCTCGCTGGTGGTAGCAGAATCGGCGAGCGCTACTTCACTCCCACAGTGCTCGCGAACGCCACCAGCGAAATGCTTTGCTCCACCGAAGAAACATTCGGGCCAGTGGCCCCGGTGTTCCGATTCAATACCGAAGCGGAAGCAATCCTGCTCGCCAACAACACCGAGTTTGGACTGGCGAGCTACTTTTACACGCGCGACGTTGGGCGGATTTTTCGGGTCGGTGAAGCTCTGGAGTACGGGATGGTCGGCGTGAACACAGGATTGATCTCCACATCCGAGGTGCCGTTCGGTGGCGTCAAGCAGTCAGGCCTCGGGCGCGAAGGTTCTCATCACGGTATCGACGACTATTTGGAAGTCAAATACCTGTGCCTGGGCGACATCCTCAAGTAGCACACCGGGTGGCTTTCGGCTTTTTGCGAGCCCGGGCGGTTCAGGTACAGACCGGATGGGCTCCGTCGATCAAGCCCTCCTGAACCGACAGCCTTGCATGTTCAACCCGTGTGGAAGCTCCCATCGGATTCTGGCACCTTCGATGCAGATCGGCCTGGGCGACCGTCCGGAATGGGTCGGGTGAGGGTCTACGGTCTCCGCGCTGGTGCGTCTGGTCTTGATCGTCAAGCTGGCGGCCTTTAGAAATTGCAGCAGGCCGTTGATTTTCTGTCGCACATCAATGTCGCGCGTGGCGCTCTCTGTGGACGCACATGCTCGAGCTTGTGAGGGTGAAGGTGGCGCGCGGATCGGACATGACGCGGAAGGTGCCCGTCACGGTCGCTGCCATTCAGCGGGGGCGTCTGCAGACCCAAGGCGGCGATGCATGAAGTGCTTGGCGTCTGCTGTTCTCGGCTGGCTGCGTACTCGATGATTTTTTGCCCGAAGTCATCGGCACTTGTGAGCCTTCGTTCAACCAGGCTTCAGGCATGGAAAAAGTCGCGACACCGTCCTCCCCAGCAGTCAGTACAACGGGTGGACGTGCACTCCGTATTGCCTCGCCCGGCAAGCCCTTAGTGGCCCAGGCACCGCTCAGCCGGTCTGCCCCCAACAACCGATGAACACGCTCACGCTTGCTGAGGCCGCCGGCTTTCTGAAGATGCATCCCGAAGAGGTGCGCTGCAGGGCCAAGCGCGGCCTGATCCCAGCATCAAAACCGGGTCGGCGATGGGTATTCATCGACGACGATCTTGCTGCTTTTCTCAGGGGCAAGTACGCTATTCACCGGCAAGCGTTGCGGGTGACCTCCGAGAAAGGAAGGACACCATGGGTATCCGCAAACGAGGCTCAGTCTGGTGGATCGATTTCACGACACCGTCAGGCGAGCGAGTACGACGATCTGCTGAAACCGAAGACGAGAATCAAGCCCAAGAGCTTCACGACAAGCTGAAGGCCGAGGTCTGGCGCGTCACCAAGATTGGAGATCGACCACGACGCACCTGGAATGATGCCTTAGTGCGATGGCTGGCTGAGCAAAGCCACAAGGCTGCGCTGGAGTCCGACAAGATTCATTTGTGTTGGCTCGAGAAGCACCTGAGCGGCCTTGATCTGACGGCCATCACACGCGAGAGGCTCGATCGGATCGCGGCAGCGAAGCTGAGTGAGGGAGTCACGCCGGCGACGGTGAATCGCGTCATGGAAGTGCTGCGCGCGATTCTGAAGAAGTGCGCAGACGACTGGGAATGGATGGATCGGGCGCCCAAGGTGCGCATGCTGAGGGACCCGATACGCCGTGTTAGGTATTTGTTGCGCGAGGAGGCGCAGCGGCTACTCGGCCATCTGCCGCCTCACTTGGCAGATATGGCGTCCTTCTCGTTATCGACAGGCTTGCGACGCGCCAATGTCACAGGCCTTCGATGGGATCAGGTGGACATAGAGAACAGGCGCGCTTGGGTGCATCCTGACCAGGCCAAAGCCCGCAAGGCGATCCCAGTGTCGTTCAACGAAGACGCGATGAAGGTGATAGCGCGGCAGGTCGGCAAACACCGTGAACTGGTGTTCAGTTTCAGGGGAAGGCAGGTGCATCAGGTGAGCACAAAAGCTTGGTACGGCGCGCTCCAGCGTGCCGGGATCACGGATTTTCGCTGGCACGACCTGCGGCACACCTGGGCCAGTTGGCATGTCCAACGGGGGGACACCGCTGTTCGCGTTGCAGGAGTTGGGGGCTGGGAGTCCGCCGAGATGGTGCGCAAGTACGCGCACCTGGCAGCGGAGCATCTGAAGCCCTGGGCGGATCGACTGGCGGAACACAACGCCGCCGGCACAAATCCGTCACAGAGGGTGTAGTAGAAGAAAAAACGGCCTAGAAGCGTTAGCCTCTAAGCCGTTGATCCATTTCTTGTTTTTCTGGTGCGGCTGGCAGGAATCGAACCCACGACCCCTTGGTTCGTAGCCAAGTACTCTATCCAGCTGAGCTACAGCCGCGAAGCCTATAAGTATAGCACTGCGTATTCCAGCTTCATCACGCTGCGCGGGCCGCTGCTTCAAAGCACAGCGCAGCGCGGGCCGGGTCGGCTTCTTGTTGCGCCAGGCCGGCCAGCACGAGCCAGGCCTTGCGGCGCGACGCAGCGGCGAGCGTGATGTCGGCCGCAGCGTTCTCGAGCAGGCGCCGGGACTTGCCCCACAGCTGGCGCTCGGCCAACGCGCAGCCCACTGCCAGGGCAATGGCACCGTCGCGTGGATAGGCCTGCGACGTGGCCTCCAGACGCGGCAGCCATTCCGGCCCGAGGCCGGGCAAGGCATTGACGAGGCCCAGTGCCACGGCGCTGCGCTCGTCATCGTTCAGTTCCGCAACGCGCTCCCAGAACGGCCGCAGCCAACTGCGCGCTTCATCGTGCGCGCCCCAGGCTGCCGCGCGGTCTGCGGCGCGCGCGGCAACGAAGCCGTCACGCCGGTCGACCGGGTCGAACTGCTGCCACACGCGGCGCAACTGGTCGAGGTCGTGCGCCGTGTCGAGCGACTCGAACGCCAGCGAGCGCAGCAGGCCCTGCGCGGCAATCTTCGAGAAGCCCTGGTGCTTGGCCAGCAGGCGCGCGGTCTTGAGCGCGTCCTGCGGGTGGCGGCCAAGGCGTGCGGCCTGCAGCTTCAGGCGCAGCGCATGCGTGCGGCGCGCCACGCCGACCGGCAATTCGGCCAACAAGGCCATCGCGCGCGGCGCGTCGCGGTCGTCGAGCGCCCACTCGGCCGCGAGCATGCGCGCGCCCTCCTCGGCCGAGCGGGCGGCGCTGCTGCGGCGCGCCAGGTCGAGGGCGCGGCGCAGCTGTTCATCGCGCCCCGTGCGGTCTTGCAGGCGGTGCGCGCTGCCGGCAGCCAGCAGGTGGCTGAGCACGGTGAACTCGTTGTCCTGCGCCAGCTCGGGGGTGTCGGCCTGGATCACGAGCGCGCGCTGGGCCGACTTCTGCGCCCGGCTGTAGCGCCCGCCGAAGTACTGCGCCAGCGCGTCGCGCAGCTCCGCCTGCGCACTGCGGTCGCGCCGTGCCACGCGCCATTCACGTGCCCGCTGCGGCAGGCCCACCAGAGAGTTCGCGGCCTGGATCGCGGTGACGATCACGAAGCAGGTGCCGATGAGCAAGCCCAGGAAGAGGTTCAACGACAGGTCGGCGCGCCAGCCGCGCCAATAGAACATCACGAGGCCGTCGTTGGTGCCGAGCGCGGCGGCGGCCACCACCGCGACCCCCGCCAGCAGCAGCAGCCAGATGACGTTGCGCATGGGTCTAGCGCCCGATGCCCAAGGCGGTCAGCGCGGCCAGCGTGTCGTCGGGCCGCGGCACGACCACCAGCCGGGCCTGGCCGGCCACCTGTTTGACGAGTTCCGACGCCAACACGGTGCGCCGTGCGCTGCGGTCGAAGTAGCGCTCGAGTGCGCTCTGCGCCACCATCAGGTCCGATTGCGCGGTGTCGAACTGCCGGCTCAGCAAGGCCAGCCGCGCGTTGAGCAGCCGCAGTTTGAGGTTTTCGCGCAGGAAGAAGGCCTGCTCGGGCGCCAGCAACATCGCGTCCGGGTGGTCGATCCGCGACACGCGCACCAGCGACTTCACATCCCCCCACACGCTCTGCCCCACGCCGCTCCACAGTTCGCCCAACCTGCCGGGCCAACCCGCCTCGGCTGCCCCGCCCGATGCCGTCGCGCTGGCCGGCCGCGCCACGCTGCCGGGCGCGCCGCGGGCGCCATCGCGACGGGCTTCCGCCTGCGTGACGAGCGGCAGCTCATCGACCATGCGGATCGCTTCGTCGAGCTTGATGCTGAGGGTGGACACGTCGGTCACGCTGACCGCCTTGACGCGGTCGAGGTCGCGCGCGATGGCGCGGCGCACACCTTCCAGGCGCGGCTGGTTGTGGCGCGCCAAGCGCTCGTCGCTTTGCTTCAGCGAGGCCACGAGCGGCTCGACGCTGCCGGTGATGGCCGACTGCTGAAGCGCCACGCGCAGGCCGGCCTCGACGTCGACCAGCAAGTTCTCGTCGCGGGAGCGCGAGAGCGACTGGATCAGGTCTTCGAGCTGGGTGCGCTGGACGCCCACTTCGGCCACGCGGGCCTCCAGCAGCGCCACCTTGGCGGCGTTGTCGGCCATGCCGCCTTGCGCCTGCTTGGCGAGCATGCGTGCCTCGGTCGACTGGGTGCTGCTGTCTTGCTGGCGGCGCACCAGTTCCTGCTCCAGGCTGGCACCGCGCTGGTCGGCCTTCCAGGCGAGAACGCCGCCGGCCACGGCGATGACGCCGAGCAGGGCAACGGCCGACCACAGCCAGCGCACATGCGCCGAGGGGTGGCGATCGGTCGGAGTCGGGGGCGAAGTGGCGTCGTTCACGGTCGCATCGATTGTATGCAGGCGACCACGCCCGCCAGCGTGGGCCGGGCCTGCGCCACGAGCCCGAAACCGAGTTGCAACGCGCGGTCGGCAATGCGCGGGTGGGTGGCCAGTGCGCGCGCCCGGGACCAGCCGGCTGCAGCGGGCTCGGCGGGGTCAGCGCAGGCCGCAACAGCAACCACCGCAGTCTCCAGGTTGGCCACCGCCTCGGAGCTGCTGAAGAACCACAGGTGCCGCAACGGCTGCGCCCGCGCGGCGGCCAGCAGCGCGGCTGCGGCTGCATCGAACGATGGCGCCACGCGGCGGTAGGCTTGCAGGTACGCGACCGTGGCGCCATGCGCGCGCAAGGTATCGGCGAACCCATCGCGCCCGCCATCCCCCCGCACGATCAGCACGTCGGCGCCTTGCCAGTCGCGGCCTTCCAGTTGCGCCCACAGCGCTTCGGAATCGAACTGCGGCGCGTCGGCTGGCGGCTCGACAATGCGGTGGGCCGGCACACCGGCTTCGACCAGCGCACGCGTTGTGCCAGGCCCGGGCGACGCCGCCAGCACAGCGGCCGGCCAGAACGACCCGGCGGGCCGATGCAGCATGAACTGCTGCGCCGCGTTTGGGCTCACGAACATGACGAGGCGGCGCTGCGCCATGCCGTGCCACGCCGCCCGCAGCTCGGCCGTGCTACCGGCCGGCTCGATACCCATCAGGGGCAGGCTCAGTGCATCGATGCCCGCGCTGCGCATCGCAGCCACCCACTCGGCCGCTTGCGCCGCGGGCCGGGTGACGAGCACGCGCATCGAAGCTGAATGGTCAGGCGACGGGGTCAGGCGACGCGGCTCAGCCGGCGGCTGCCAGCCCGGCGGCCGAAGCCAGGTAGGCCTCGGCGCCCATGCCGCGTAACGCCTGCGCCGCGCGCTCGCCGAGTGCGCGGGCCGCGCTGTCGGTGGCCACGGCTTCGCGCACGCTTGTGTGCAGCAGCGGCTGCAACGGTTCTTGCGCATGGCCCAGCGCGGCGTGAAGCTCCAGCGTGTCGCCGGCCCAGGTGGCGTGCGCTGCGAGCGGCATGCTGCAACTGCCGCCGAGGGCGCGCGACACGGCGCGCTCCGCCTGCACCGCCAGCCACGTCGGCCGGTCGGTCAAGCTGCCCAGCTGTTCGAGCAGCGCGTGCGCATCGGCGCGCACCTCGATCCCGAGCGCGCCCTGCCCTGCGCATGGCAGCATCTGCTCGGGCTCGAAGTGCGCGCGGATGCGCTGCGCCAGGCCCAGCCGCTTCAGGCCCGCAGCTGCCAGAACGATGGCATCGAACTCGCCTTCGTCGAGCTTGCGCAAACGCGTGTCGAGGTTGCCGCGCAGCGGCTGCACGTCCAGGTCGGGCCGCAGCGCGCCGAGTTGCACCACGCGGCGCAGGCTCGACGTGCCGATGCGCGCGCCGTGCGGCAACTCGGCCAGCGACGCGTACTGGTTCGACACGAATGCATCGCGCGGGTCTTCACGTTCCAATACCGCTGCCAACTCGAAGCCGGGCGGCAAGTCCATGGGCACGTCTTTCAGCGAGTGCACGGCAAGGTGGGCGCGGCCCTCTTCGAGCGCGGCCTCTAGCTCCTTCACGAACAGGCCCTTGCCACCGACCTTCGACAGCGTGCGGTCGAGGATCTGGTCGCCGCGCGTTGTCATGCCGAGCAGCTGCACGTGGAGCGCGAAGCGCTCGGTCAGCAGGTCACGAACATGCTCTGCCTGCCACAGGGCAAGGCGGCTTTCACGGGTGGCAATAACGACCTTTTTTTCGATCTTTTTTGTCTTGTTTGCGTTGCTCGAATCCATGCTGCTGCCTCGTAACCTATTTGTAATCTTGGGGGGAAAGGCAATGCTAGCATGCACAAGACACCATCTAAGCATCGCCAAAGCAACCACAAGATGACCAAAAAAGCCTCCAAAACAGCCAATAAGAACAGCGAACGCCCTTTAGTAGAAGACATCCGCCTGCTGGGCCGCATATTGGGCGACGTGATTCGGGAGCAGGAAGGCGTTGCCGCCTACGAGTTGATTGAACAGGTGCGCAAGCTGTCGGTAGCCTTCAGGCGCGATGCGGATGTGGAGTCTG
>JANXWV010000011.1 GCA_025350965.1 Rhizobacter sp. | reverse complement strand
TCCCGCCCTCGGCGGGATGTTCGCGCAGCACCTCGGCCGCAACACTGAGCCCCATCGAATCACCCGATGGAGACGCTCCGATGGCCCGATTTCTTTGCCTCATTCGCCCGTTCACCGCGCTCGTTGATCGGCATGCAGTCGTGTCGCTGAGCACCTTGCGCACGCTGCGCGCACTGCGCCTCGACGACGCTGGCGACACGGACGAAGAGCCCGGCCCGCAAGGCCCCGGCTGGTTCGACTCGAGCTGGGAACTGGTGCGCGGCCTCGACGTGCGTGAAGGCCTGCCGGGCGACGCCGGGGTCTACGAATGGCTCGATGTGTGCCTTCGGTCGGACGCAGGCGAAGGCGTGGTCATCACCCTGGCCGCGGCCGAGCCACCTCAGCGTGCGTTGCGTGCCACTTCTCTGGCCACCTCGCGCGCCACCGCCTCGCCCAGGTCGATCACCGCCATCGCGTAGTAGCTCGACCAGTTGTAGCGTGTGACCGCATAGAAGTTCTGCGTGCCGGCCACATAGCTCGGCGCGGCGTCGCCGTTCTGCAATTCGACCAGTGCGAGCTTGCCCTCATGGCCCAGCGCGGCGTCAGCCAGCTTCGCACCGCGCTGCACGAACTCTTGCGCGCCGAAGCTGGGCAGGATGTCGGGGCCGAGAAGCGCAGCGCGGTCGGCCGCGTCGACCGGCGCGGCCACGTCGAAGCGTGTCGGCTGGCCGCGCTGCCAGCCGAACTCGGCCAGGTAGTGGGCCACGCTGCCGATCACGTCGGCCGCATTGCCGCGCAGGTCCACGTGGCCATCGCCGTCCAGGTCGACGGCGTACTTGTTGAAGCTCGACGGCATGAATTGCGGCATGCCCATGGCACCGGCGAAGCTGCCCTTCGGTTGCAGCGGGTCGAGCCCTTCACTCTTGCACAGCACGAAGAACTGCTCCAGCTCGTCGCGGAAGAACGGGCTGCGGTCCTTGCGGCCGGTGGGGAAGTCGAACGCGAGCGTGGCGAGCGCGTCGATGACGCGGAAGTTGCCCATCTGCGCGCCATAGATCGTCTCGACACCGACGATGCCGACAACGATTTCGGGCGGCACGCCGTAGAGCTGTTCCGCGAGCTTCAACCACTTCTCGTTGGCGCGCCAGAACGCCGCGCCGGCGCGTATGCGCACCGGCTCGACGAAGCGCGCACGGTAGGCGGCCCAGTTCTTGGCGGTGCCGGCCGGCGCCGGCATGATGAAGCGGGCCACGCTGGGCATGAAGCGCGCCTGCTGCAGCGCCGCTTGCACCTCGGCGGCGTCGAGGCCGCGCCGCTCGGCCAGGTCGGCGCCGAAACGCATCACGTCGTCACGGCGGCCGTAGGTCACCACGTCGGGTGAGTCGTCGTTCTGGACGTTGACTGCGCGTGCCCGTTTCGCGGCGCTGGTCGGAAGCGCGCTGCATGCGAGCCCCACAGCGGTCAGCCCGATGGCGATGAGATGAGAAGTGGAAAGGCGTGCCATGTCGGTCGGGATCGGTGTCGGGTCGGTCGCTGGTCAGTCGGTCAGCGAGTCTGTCATGTGTCGGCGGCTTGAACCCCGCGCCTCGGAAGCGCTGCGGCAAGCTGGCGCACACGCGACTTGACGGCCCGCGTCAACGTGGCATCGGGCTTCGGGATCGCCCCCCGGCCGTAGCGCTGGCGTTCCAGTGCGTCGAGTTGGTTCGCCAGCGCCTCGCCGGCCGGGCCGAACCGGCCGCGCACCCGCGCCGCCAGGGCGCGCGGCGAGTCGGCTGCCGCAGCGGGAATGCCCAGTGACTGCAACGCCCGATGCAGGGCGACCCGTTGCCGCACCCACGGGTCGACGCGGTGGCGGTCCCACCAGGCCCACGCGGCACCGGCCAGCGCCAGCGTGCTGAGCGAGCCGATGAGCAGCAGCGCCATGTCTTCCCAGCTCGGTGTGTCGAAGCCCAGGTTCTTCATCACCTGAAGCTGCTGGCCGCGCGAGTAGTTCAGCACCCATTGATTCCAGCGGTTGTTCATGGCCTCCCAGCCCTGGCGCAAGTCGGCGAGCAGGGCGGGGTTCATCGTGCCCAACGCGCCGGCCACCAGGCCTTGCGGTGGTGCCAGGCGGCTGCCGCGGTTGATGCGGTCGGGCGCGATGGCCGCCGTCGGGTCGGCCCGGACCCAACCCGTGCCCGGCTCCCAGTACTCCGCCCACGCATGCGCCGAGCTTTGCCGCACCACGTGGTAGCCGTCGACCGGCAGCGGGTCGGTGCCCTGGTAACCGGTGACCACGCGCGCCGGCACGTCCAGCGCTCGCATCACCACCACGAAGGCGGCCGCGAAGTGCTCGCAGAAGCCCTCGCGCCGGTCGAGCCAGAACTCGTCGACGGCGTTGCGCCCGTACTCGCCCGGCGCCAGCGTGTAGCTGAAACCCTGGGTGCGGATGTGCTGCAGCAGCATCTGCGCGAGCACCCGGCCGCTGGCGGTGGCATAGACCGGGTCGCGACGCACGGCAGCCGCCCAGGCCAGCGTGCGCGGGTTGAAGCTCGGCGGGAGCATCAGCTCTTCTTCCATGTCGGCGTTGCGTGCCGTGGGGCCGTGCTTGAACGCGACATGGGCCTCGGCCTCGAAGCGCAGGCGCTCGGTCACAGGCCGGTTCACGAGCCATTGCAGGTCGGTCAGGCCGACCACGCGCCAGCCTTCGATCTGCGGTGCGGTGGCCGTGGCTTCGAGCAGCGGCAGCACCGGCAGGCGCAGCGGCTCGAGTGTCATCTCGTAGCGCAGCGCCGGGCCCGCCACGCGCAGGTTGCCCGGGCGCTGCAAGGCGGGTGGCAGCGGCTGCCACTCGGCCCCGTCGAAACGCGTGAGAACCGGGCCGCGGAAGTACAACGCATCGGGTGGCGGCGGTGCGCCGTCGAAGCGAATGCGCAGGGCGATGCTGTCGTCTTGCGCCACCTCGGCCACCGAACCCATGCGCATGCTGTTCGACAAGCCGGTCTTGCCGGCACTGTCGTGCGGCACGCCCCACAGCGGGCCGACGCGCGGGAACAGCACGAACATCAGGGCCATCAGCGGCGCACCCAGCAGCGCCGTGCGCGCGGCCAACCCGGACGCCTGGCGCAGGCTCGGCTGGCCGACCGGCAGGTGTGCCAGCACCAAGGCCGTGAGCAGGCCCCAAACCGACACCAGCATGGCCACCGCGACCGCCAGCGACTGCGAGTACAGGAAGTGCGTGAGGATCAGGAAGAAGCCGAGGAAGAACACCACGAACGCATCGCGCCGCGCCCGCAGTTCCAGTGTCTTGAGCGCCATCAGCGCGACCGCCATCGTGACGCCGGGCTCCTTGCCGAGCAGGGTTCGGAACGACCAGACCGTGAGCACGGCCGCCACCATCAAGACCGCGACCAGCACCCAGCGGCCGGGCAGGGCGCCGCCGGTGAGCGCCAGCCGCGTGCGCCACAGCAGCACCGCGGCGGTCAGCGCGGTGCACCACGCTGGCAGGTGTGACACGTGCGGCAGCACCGTCCAGGCGATCACGCCGAGCAGGAAGAGCGTGTCGCGCGCTTCGCGCGGCAGGTTTTTCCAGCCCGGCCACGCGCCGCGCCGGGGTGCTGCGGCCGGCGTCGTCATGCCCACAGCGCCAAGGCCCGCAGGCACTCACGCCGGTGGCCATCGCCCACCGATGGGGCCCACTCGCGGCCGGGCAGGCGCAGCCCGTGGGCGATGCCGGCGCGGTGCGCCGCGAGCAGCCATGACGTGAGGCGCGACAGCCGCGCCTCCGGTGCGAGGCCGCCACAGGCTTGCCAGTCGAGCCACAGTTCGCGCTGCGCCGAGGCGCTGGTGTCGCGGCTGACCAGGTCGCCGCCGGCTTCCAGCGTCTTGGCGGCGCTGCGCCACGCGACCAGCTTCATCGGGTCGCCACGCCGGTAGGCCCGCACGCCTTCGACTTCGCCGCTGTCGGTGCTGCGCGACGCGCTCGGCCCGCCGCCCACCAGCCGCGTTGCGGGCAGCGGCGCCGCGGGGTTCTCGGGTTGCGGGTAGACGAGCAGTTGGGTGGCCGGCCGCCACACGGCCCAGGTCCGGAACAGCCCGAACGGGAAGCGTGTTTCCACGCTCAGCGTGGGCAGCTCGTGCAGGCCACGCTGCGCTGGCACGAAGCTCACCTGCGCCGGTGACTGGCCGAGAGCGGGCACGTTGATCCAGCTCAGCGCGTGCTCCGGTTCGCCCGCGACCTTGATGCCGATGCCGAAGCGCGCGGCGCCCGGGCTGGTGAGCACCACGTCGAGCCCGGCCGCAGCGCCCGCGAACACCGGTGCGGGGGGCTTGATGTGCAAGGTCAGGCCACGCAGCGTGGCATGTGTGAGGTGCATCGACACCACGCCGCTGCCGGCCAGCAGGAAGGTCAGCACGTAGCCCAGGTTCAACTGGTAGTTGATGGATGCGAGCAGCAGCACGAGCAAGGTCAGGCCGAACAGAAGGCCGGCGCGCGTGGGCAGGATGTAGACGTTGCGCTGCGTGAGCAGCAGCGTGTCGGTGCGCGGCGCACGCGCCGCGAGCCAGAGCCGGAAACGCTCACGGGCGAAGGCGGTCGGGCCTTGTGTCAGGGGCGAAGAAATCGAATTCATGCACCGCAGAGCAAAGGAGTTGGCGCAGGTCCGCAGAGCAGGAATTTCCTTGAACTCTTCCGTGAACCTCCGCTGGCTCGGCCCCTCTTCGGTGGAGTATTTCTCTTCACGGCAAGGCCACCGCCGCGACCATCGCCCGGACCTGCTCGACCCGGCCGCGGCCGGCGCCGGCGGCGGGCACCAGGCGGTGCGCGATGGTCTGCGGCAGCACGTACTGCACGTCGTCCGGTGCCACGTAGTCACGCCGGCCGAGCAGCGCCCGCGCCCGCGCTGCGCGCAGCACCGCGATGCCGGCGCGCGGGCTCAGGCCTTCTGCGAACCACCGGCCCGAACGCGTGGCGGCAATCAAGGCCTGCAGGTAGTCGAGCAGCGCCTCGGATGCATGCACCTGCTGCACCGCCTTCTGTGCCACCACCAGCTCGGGTGGCGTCATCACGGCGCGCAGGCCGTGGATGGCCTCACGGCGGTCCTGCCCGGCCAGCAGCGCCCGCTCGCTCAGCTGGTCGGGGTAGCCGAGCGTGATGCACATCAGGAAGCGGTCGAGCTGCGACTCCGGCAGCGGGTAGGTGCCGAGCTGGTCGCTCGGGTTCTGGGTGGCGATCACGAAGAAGGGCTCGGGCAATGCACGCGTTTCGCCTTCGACGGTGACCTGGTGCTCCTCCATTGCCTCCAGCAGGGCGCTCTGCGTCTTCGGCCCGGCGCGGTTGATCTCGTCGGCCAGCAGCACCTGCGCGAACACCGGGCCGGGGTGGAACACGAAGCTCTCCTTGCTGCGCTCGTACACGCTCACGCCGATCAGGTCGGACGGCATCAGGTCGGCCGTGAACTGGGTGCGCGAAAAGCGCAGGCCGAGCGACACAGCGAGCGCGTGCGCGAGCGTCGTCTTGCCGACACCGGGCACGTCTTCGATCAGCAGGTGGCCGCCGGCCAGCATGCAGGCAACGCAGTCTTCGATCTGCGGCCGCTTGCCGACAATCACCGTGCTAATCTGGTCGACCAATGTTGTGAGTTGAGCTGCAAGCGCTTTGTCCATGCGGCCACCTTACCCGAAAAGCCTTTGCCTGAAGACCGAATGACCACCGCCATCTACAGCCACGCCGAGTGCAGATTGCACGACATGGGCCGCGGCCACCCCGAGTGCCCGCAGCGCCTGGACGCGATCAACGACTACCTGCTCGCGAGCGGCCTGGACATCGCGCTCGAACGCATCGACGCACCGCTGGTCGACCTGACCGACGTGGCCCACGCCCACAGCGCGCACCACATCACCGAGCTGCGTGAACTGCTTGAACAGGTCGAGGCGGCCGGCGCGCCGCGCGCGCTCGACCCCGACACCGTGGCCGCGCCCGGCACCTGGCGTGCGGTGCAGCGTGCGGCGGGTGCGGCGGTGGCGGCCACCAACGCAGTGATCGACGGCTTGCACGAGAACGCCTTCTGCGCCGTGCGCCCGCCCGGCCACCATGCCACGCGCGATGCCGCCATGGGCTTCTGCTTCTTCAACAACGTGGCCATTGCCGCGCGCCATGCGCTCGACGTGCGCGGCCTGCAGCGCGTGGCCATCATCGACTTCGACGTGCACCACGGCAACGGCACCGAAGACATCATCGCCGGCGACGAGCGCGTGCTGATGGCCAGCATCTTCCAGGACAAGCTCTACCCCTTCAGCGGCGGCGTGCCGATGGGCACGAACATGGTCAACCTGCCGGTGCCCGCCTACACGCGCGGCGCGGATGTTCGCGAACTGATCGAGGCCAACTGGATGCCCCGCCTCGAAGCCTTCCGCCCGCAGATGATCTTCATCAGCGCCGGCTTCGACGCGCATCGCGAAGACGATCTCGGTCAGCTCGGTCTCGTCGAGGCCGACTACGAATGGATCACGCAGCGCATCAAGGGCCTGGCCGAGCGGCACGCCAAGGGGCGCATCGTCTCGTGCCTGGAAGGCGGGTATGCCTTGCAGGCGCTGGCGCGCAGCGTGGCCGCCCACGTGCGCGTGCTTGCGGGGGTTTGACGCGTGGCGCGTTCGTTGAACGCCGATGAGCTGACGGATCTGATCGGCTCGCTGCTGAAGCTCAGTGCGCTCACCGAAGTGGCGGTGCTGGTGGGCTGCCTCGTTCTGGCCTGGGGCGTGGTGCGCTTGTTGCGCGGGCCCGCGCTGCGCCACCGCGGTACGCTCGACGGCTCGGTGCTTTTCGGCAAGCACAGCTTCGACGGCGTGCTGTTCCCGGTGCTCGCGCTCGCCTTCGCCTACATCGCCGAGGTGGTGCTGGCGGGCTACGTGAAGCCGGCGGTGTTCCGCATCGCCGTGCCGATGTTGCTGTCGCTGCTTGTCATCCGCCTGACGGCGCGGGTGCTGGGCGTCACGTTCCCGAACGTGCGCGCGCTGCGCATCGTCGAGCGCAGCGTGTCGTGGGTGGCGTGGATCGCGGTGGTGCTGTGGGTCACCGGCGTGCTGCCCCTGGTGCTCGACGCGATGGACGATGTGCAGTGGAAGCTCGGCTCGGGCCGAATCACGCTGCGCAATGTGGTCGAGGGCACGCTCAGCGCCGGCCTGGTGATGGTGCTCGCGCTGTGGGTGTCGTCCGCCATCGAGAAGAAGCTGCTGCACGGCACCGGCAGCAGTTTGTCGATGCGCAAGATCGCCGCCAACACCGTGCGCACGCTGCTGCTGTTCGTCGGCCTGCTGGTGGCGCTGTCGGCCGTGGGCATCGACCTGACGACCTTGTCGGTGCTCGGCGGCGCGCTCGGCGTGGGCATCGGCTTCGGCTTGCAGAAGATCGCGGCCAATTACATCAGCGGCTTCGTCGTGCTGGCCGAGCGCGCCATCCGTATCGGCGACAGGGTCAAGGTCGACGGCTTCGAGGGCCGCATCACCGACATCCGCACCCGCTACACCGTGATCCGCGCGCTGAATGGCCGCGAGTCCATCGTGCCGAACGAAATGCTCATCACGCAGCGGGTCGAGAACTCGTCGCTCGCCGATACGCGCGTGGCGATCACGAGCACGGTGCAGGTGGCTTACGGCACCGACATTCGGGCCCTGCAGCCGCAGGCAGAGGCGGTGCTCAAGCAGGTGCCGCGCGTGCTCAGCGAGCCGGGGCCGACGGTGCAACTCACCGAGTTCGCCGCCGACGGCCTGAACCTGACGCTGTCGTTCTGGATTGGCGATGCCGAGAACGGGCAGGCCAACGTGCGCTCGGACGTGAACCTGGCCGTGCTCGACCTGCTGAACCGGCTGGGCATCGAGATCCCGTATCCGCAGCAGGTGCAGCATGTGCGGGAGCAAGGGTGAGAGCGCGGATCGTGTCGAACGCGCAGGAAGGGTTGCTCCGTCGCGTCGTTTGCGAGAAGCCCGTGCAGGCAGGCGGCGACGCGGCGCGCTTCACGCTGGAACTGGGCGCGCAGGGCGAGTGACTGCGCCGCCGCTGGCCCCACCCGCCACACCGCGCCTGCGCCTGCGCGCGTGGTGCGAGGCCGATCGCGAGCCCTTCGCTGCACTGAATGCCGATCCGCAGACGATGCGCTATTTCGCCACCCCCATCTCGAGGGAAGCCAGCGATGCGAGCATCGACGCCTGGCAGGCCCAGCTCGTCGAGCGCGGCTGGGGCAATTGGGCAGTGGCGCGGCGCGACACCGGCGCGTTCATCGGCTACGTCGGCCTCACGGTGCCCAAGCGCGTGTTGCCGTTCTCGCCGTGCGTGGAGATCGGCTGGCGCCTGATGCGCGCGCACTGGGGCAAGGGCTTCGCGACCGAGGCCGCCCGCGCCGTGTTGCGCGCCGGGTTCGAGCAGATCGGCCTGGCTGAGATCGTGTCGTTCACGACGCTCCTGAACCTGCCTTCGCGCGCCGTGATGGCACGCATCGGCCTGATCGATGCGCAGCAGAACTTCGAGCACCCGGGCGTGCCCGAAGGCCATGCGTTTCGCATGCATTGCCTGTACCGCCTGCGTCGTGAAGAATGGCAGGCGGCGCAGCCCGCGCCTTCGGCCTGATCTGCCGGCTGAACGGCCTTCAACCCCGCGAACTCTGCAGGAGCCCCTTGATGACCCTTGATCACATTGGCCTGTCGGTCGCCGATTACCCGCGCAGCAAGGCGTTCTTCACCGCCGCGCTGGCGCCGTTGGGCATCACGCTGATCATGGAAGCCGAAGGCTGGGCCGGCTTCGGCCGGGGCGGCAAGCCCGACTTCTGGTTCGGCGCCGGTGCCGACGGCGCGGCGAAGGCGCCGATGCACATTGCGTTCGCGGCCGAGAACCGCGCGCAGGTCGATGCTTTCTACTCGGCCGCGTTGAGTGCCGGCGCCACCGACAACGGCCCGCCCGGCATCCGCGCGATCTACCACCCGAACTACTACGGCGCGTTCGTGATCGGGCCGGACGGTCACAACGTTGAAGCCGTGTGCCACGGGCCGGCCGCGTGACCTCGGGTCTGTGAATTCATGCCTCGCGTGAAGCTGGCCTGATGCCGCCGGCCCGGTAAGCTCGGCCCATGGACCACAGCTTTCTCTCCGCCTTCATCTTGCTGCTGCTGGTGCTCGACCCGCTGGGCAGCCTGCCGATCTTCATTCCCATCATGCGCGACGTGGCGCCTGCGCGGCGCCGCTGGGTGGCAATGCGTGAGGTCGGCATCGCGTTCGGCGTGCTGTTCGCCTTCATGTTCTTCGGCGAAGGCTTTCTGCGGGTGATGCGCCTGTCGGAGCGCTCCCTCGAAGTGGCCGGCGGCGTGATCCTGCTGATGGTGGCGATCCGCATGATCTTCAGCCACGAAGGCGGCGTGTACGGCGTGCCCGAGGGCCGCGAACCGCTGATCTTCCCGCTCGCGGTGCCTTTGCTGGCCGGGCCGTCGGCCATGGCCACGGTGCTGCTTCTCGCTTCGCGCCAGCCCGAGCGCTTGATGTCGTGGGTGGGCGCGCTCACCTGTGCCATGGCCGTCTCGGGCGCGGTGCTCCTGCTGTGCAACCGCATCCGCAAACTGCTCGGCGATTCGGTGGTGTCGGCCATCGAGAAGCTGATGGGTCTGGTGCTGACCGCGATTGCGGTCGAGATGATCCTGGCCGGGCTGAAGCGCTACTTCATGGCGCCGTAGCGCACCCCTGGCGCTGCCTCGCAATCACCCGACCGCAGCGCACATCACGGCACGACGGTGGTGAACAGGCAGACCGCGAAGATCACCAGGTGCACCGCGCCCTGCAGCACCGTCGTGCGGCCTGTGCCGAGCGCAGCCTCGACCTGTGGCGAGATCGCCTTTGCAAGAAGCACCACCGCGCCCAGGCAGGCCAGCAGCTGCGCGGCACCGAGCGCGGCACCGAGCGCGGCACCGAGCGCGGCCACGCGGTTCGTGGGCGGCAGGGCGTGCGCGTCTTCGCTGTCGCGTGCGTCGGCGGGCAGGAAGTAGTCGCGGTGGCGCACCGCCTGCACGAACACGAATGCGCAGAAGCCGGCAACGAAGACGTTCGTGGGGTGCTTACGCGTTTCCGCCGAGCGCCGCGATCTCGTCGGCCGTGAAGCCGGCCGCGCGGCGCGCCTCGATGTTGAACGGCGCGCGCGGCCGGGGCGCGCCGTGGCGTTCGGCCAGCACCGGGTAGAGCGCAACCGGATCAAGGCCGTCGCGTGCGCACAGCCACCGGTACCAATGGTTGCCGATGGCGACATGGCCCACTTCGTCACGCAGGATCACGCCGAGGATCTCGACCGCGCGCAGGTCGCCCGCCTTGCGCAACTTCGCCTGCATCGGCGGCGTGGCGTCGAGCCCGCGCGCCTCCAACGTGCGCGGCACCAGCGCCATGCGGGCGGTGATGCAGTGCGCGGTGCGCTGCGTCATGGCCCACAGGCCGTCGTGCGCGGCGAAGTCGCCGTAGTCGAAGCCGAGCGTTTGCAGGTGCTCGCGCAGCAGCGTGAAGTGCAGCGCCTCTTCGCTGGCGACAAGCAGCCAGTCGCGGTAGTACGCGCAGGGCATGCCGGTGAAGCGCCAGGCCGCGTCGAGCGCCAGGTCGATCGCGTTCAGCTCGATGTGCGTGACCGAGTGCAGCAGCGCGGCGCGGCCTTCCAGCGTGAACGGCGAGCGCTTGGGCACGTCGAGCGCGGCGACCAGCCGTGGCCGTGGCGGGCGGCCAGGCAGGGGGCTTGCGGGCGTGAGAACGGCCTCGGTGTCGAGCGCACCGAGGTCGAGCGTGGCGAACAGCGCTCGGGCCTCGCGCGCCTTGGCGGTGGGGTCGGTCAACGCAAGAATGTCGAGCGCATGCTGGCGGGGGTTCATGCGCGGCGCTACCGTGCCTCGGGCGCGATGGCCATGATCGGCGCGGCGAAGGCCGCATGCGCCGCCGCATCGACCGGCCTGTGCTTCACGGCGGTGCCGGCCGGGTCGGTGCCGAGGAAGTTGCCGCCTTTCCAGCTGCGCGCCGGGCGCACCGGCCGCGGCACGAAGCCGCCACCACAGTTCGGGCAGACGTTGTGCAACACGCCGCTCACACAAGCGGCGCAGAAGGTGCATTCGTACGAGCAGATGCGCGCTTCGAGCGATGCGGGTGGCAGCGCCTTGCTGCAGTGCTCGCAGACGGGGCGGAGTTCGAGCATGGTGAATCGGGCGGGGCCGGTTGCGATGCGGGGGCGCACCTAGAATTATCTGCTCGCGTCGGCGCTTTCCCTGCGCCATCGCCTTCCTTTCAGCCGCTCACGCTTGCCCCCACGGACCCCCCCATGGCCATCTACCAGCTCGACGACATTGCACCGACCATCGCGCCCACGGCGTGGGTGGCCGACAGTGCGCAGGTGATTGGCAATGTCGAACTCGGTGACGGTGCGAGCGTGTGGTTCGGCGCCGTGCTGCGCGGTGACAACGAGCGCCTGACCGTGGGCGCGGGCACCAACATCCAGGACGGCTCGGTGGTGCATTCGGACCACGGCTTCCCGGTCACGCTGGGCGCCAACGTGACGGTGGGCCACCAGGTGATGCTGCATGGCTGCAGCGTGGGCGATGGCTCGCTGATCGGCATTCAGGCCGTGGTGCTGAACGGCGCGAAGATCGGCCGCAATTGCCTCGTGGGTGCGGGCTCGCTGGTCACCGAAGGCAAGGAGTTCCCCGACGGCTCGATGATCATGGGCACGCCGGCCAAGGTGGTGCGCCAACTCACGCCGGAGCAGATCGGCGCGCTGCAGCAAGGCGCGCCGCACTACGTGGGCAACGCACGGCGCTATCGCGCCGGCCTGAAGAAGATTGGCTGAATTGAGTGACACCAAAGACATGACCGACATGAACGACGAACTGGTCAAGTTCATCTTCGACGGCCTGCCGGTGCGCGGCCTGCTGGTGCGGCTGGGCAACAGCTGGCAAGACGTGCTGGCGCGCCGCGCGTTGGCCGGCGATGCCTTCCCGCCGGAGGTGCGCGCACTGCTCGGCGAGATGGCTGCGGCCGGCGTGCTGATGCAGTCGAACATCAAGTTCAACGGAGCGCTGGTGTTGCAGATGTACGGCGACGGGCCGGTGAAGCTGGCGGTGGCCGAAGTGCAGCCCGACCTGGCGTTCCGCGTTACGGCCAAGGTGGTGGGCGAGGTGCCGGCCGGCGCGCGGCTGGAGGCGCTGCTGAACGTGCACGGCCAGGGCCGCTGCGCGATCACGCTCGACCCGAAGGACAAGTTGCCCGGGCAGGCGCCGTACCAGGGCGTGGTGGCGCTGCATGGCGACCAGCGCGAACCGCTGCAGGCGCTCGCCGAGGTGCTGGAGCACTACATGCTGCAGTCGGAGCAACTCGACACGAAGCTCATCCTCGCGGCCAACGACCAGGTGGCGGCCGGCCTGCTGATCCAGCGCATGCCGGTGCAGGGCATGGGCAATGTGCAAGGCACGAGCGGTGCGCGCAACGAAGACGAGATCGGCATCAACGAGGCCTACAACCGCATCGCCTTGCTCGCCGCCACGCTGACGGCCGACGAGCTGCTGACGCTCACACCCGACACGGTGCTGCGCCGCCTGTTCTGGGAAGAACCGGTGCGCCTGCTGACCCCGCAAGACGGGCCACACGCGCCGCACACGCCGCGCTTCGAGTGCAGCTGCTCGCGCGAGCGCGTGGGCAGCATGCTCAAGAGCCTGGGCCGCGACGAGGTCGACAGCATCATCACCGAGCAGGGCCGCGTCGAGATCGGCTGCGACTTCTGCGGCAAGAAGTACCACTTCGACCCGGTCGACGTGGGCGGCCTCTTCACGCCGGTGCGGGACCAGCCGCCGGGCTCGGCGGTGCGGCAATGAAGGCGTCGCGCTGACCTGCGTTCGCTGTGCGACCTGTCGGTGCGCCTGCGTCAGCGCGCCTCGGCCAGCGCGAGCCGCAGCCCGAACGACACGAACACGGCACCGACCACGCGGTTGAGCCATGCGACGGCGCGGCCGTTCACCCGCACGCGCCGCCGCGCGGCCACCATGCTGAACACGAGGGCGTGCGCCCACAGCATCGAGTTGATATTGAAGAGCGTGCCGAGCGCGATGAAGGCCACTGCCTTGTCGGGCGCATCGGCCGCAATGAACTGCGGCACAAACGCCAGGAAGAACACCGCCACTTTCGGGTTCAGGACGTTGGTCAGGAAGCCTTGGCGGAAGACAGTTCGCAAGCGCAGTGTCGGAGCGCCGCCGTCAGCACCAGCGCCGGCTGAAGCCACGGCGCCACGGGCACTCGAGCGCTTGAACAGCAGGCCCAGGCCGATGCAAACCAGGTACGCCGCGCCCGCCAGCTTGACCAGTGTGAACGCCGTGGCCGAGGCCGCGACGAGAGCCGACAAGCCGAGCGCCGCCGCGAGCACGTGCACGAAGGTGCCGGCGCCCACGCCGAGGGCCGCCGCCGAGCCGGCGCGCCAGCCGTGGCCGCCGCTGCGCGCGACGATGAGCAGCGAGTCCGGCCCCGGCACCATGTTCAGCAACAGGCCGGAGGCGATGAAGAGAGGCAGGTCTTGCGTGCCGAACATGGGGCTTCCGCTTTGGGTGGGGCGGCGTTACTTCAGCCGGTGCCCGCACACGCCGCAGAACAGGTCTTCCGTGCCGACCGCCGAGAGGCACTGCGGACAGGTGCTGCTCTTCACCGCGCTCGGCACCGTGGCACCGGCCGGTTGGGTGCGGCTCTGCGGCGCGGCGGGCGTGGCCGTGCCGGCCGACCCGGGTATGGAAGGCGCCGCGCGAGAGGGGGCCGTGCTCAAGCCCTCGGTGACATGCAGGTAGACCAGGTTCAACCCCAGCAGGTTGACCATCGCCACCAAGGATGTGGCCAGGGACCAAAGCAACCCGCCGCCGATGGCCGCTGCCGCTGCGTGGCTGCCACCTGCACCGGCAACCCCGCGGCCGCTGTAGCCGAATTCAGTCCCGCCTTGCGCGATGGCGGCGACGCTGCCGAAACCGTCGCTGCCCAGGATCGCCGCCGACAGACCGAGCGCAGGCATCAGCCCGGTGGCCAACACACCAAACACGATCACGCCGACCGCGGCCGACAGCACGCCCACCACGCCGCCGAGCAACATCGCCTCCACCAACCGGGTGCGCGCAACGCCCAGGGCCTGCGTGATGGCGCTGACGATGGGCTGGCCCTCCCACAAGGCCGGCAGCGACAGGAACATGCACAGCAACAGGCCGCACAAGGTGACGCCTGCAGCGAGCACCGACAGCGGGAACACGGCCACGAACAGCAGCGGCCCGAGGTATGGAATCTTGCAGATGAAGTACGCCAGCGCGATGGCCAGGAACACGGCCAGCGCGATCAGGAGCAGCCCCAGGCCGAGCGCCATGACCTTCGGCACACACGCTACGCCGCTGCGCACGGCACCGGCCAGCGCGCGCACCGGCAGGCCGCGTGCCTGGTCCATCAGCAGCATGCCGGCCGCGTTCACGCCGGTGGCCGCGCCCACGACCAACGCCAGGGCGCCGAGCAAGGCCATGGCGGCGCCGAGCCGGGCTGCGAGCAACGAGCACACCCCCGCGACCAGCACCCCGGCCACGAGACAGCCGAGCATCGCGGTGAGTGCGCGGGTGTTGTGCAGCCCGCGCACTGCCTGGAACAGGCTCGCGACGGCACCGGGCGGCAAGCCGGCCGGGGGCGCCGGCGCGGCGGATGTGGCAGATGCATTGCGCGGTGGCGGCTCGCTCATCGGGTTCCTCGTCGGGTTTGGCGTTGGGGCCCCGCGGCGGGCCTGGAAGGTGCTCGGGCTACTCCGGCTGCCGCCGCCTCTCTTCGGCGGCTCTGACGCGCTTGCAGGTGGCTTCGTTGGCGTGTTCGGTGCGGCTGCACTCGCGTGCCTCGCAGATGGCCTGCGAGATGGCGTTGCGGTTGCCGCAGGCCTCCTGCACCGTGCCGGCGAGCGTCGGGTTGGCAGCGGCGGGCGCCGGCGTGGCGCTGCGCGGCGCGGTGCCGGCCACCGGTGGCGCGGAGGCCGGCAGGCGCGCCCGGACGTCGTCGGTGCGTTGGCGGGCAGCGTCTTGCTCGGCCAGCGCGGCCTGTTCGCGCGCCGCCAGGGTCTTGGCTTCGCGCGCGACTCGCAGCTTCGCGGTTTGGTCGCGTGCGGCCTGCAGCTCGTCGGCCGGGATCGGGTCCCAGAGTTCGGCTGGCGTGAGGGGCGGCGTGGGTACCGACCCGGTGGCGGCAGGTTCAGGGCTGGGCGATGCGGGCTGGGGCACCGGCGTGGCGGCGGGCGCCACGCTGGCTTCGGTTCTGGCTGCGGTGTCCGGTTGGGCGGATGGGCCGCGCCCCGCACCGCCGTGCAGTGGTGACAGCACCCACCACGCCGCTGCGGCCAGCACAAGGGCCAGCGCACCCGAGGCCAGCCGCAGCATGCTGCGAGGGGCCGCCGGAGCCGGTGGGGCGGGCACGGCTGCCGCCATGGCCGGCGCCGCTGTCGAGTGTGTTGCCGGCGCTGCGAATTGATCGGTGCCGCACTTCGCGCAAAAGCGCGTGCCCGACCGGTTCGGATGCCGGCAGACCGGGCACGGCACAGCGGTGACAGGCCCGGACGACGGCGCCACGGTAGTGCTCTTCAGCGCCGCGCCGCAGCCCCGGCAAAAGCGCGCGTCATCGGGGCTGGCGGTGGCGCAGATCGAACACGTTAGCGGCATCTGCCGTGGCTCCTCGGGGTGGGCTGGCGGCGCGGTGACCGTTCCGCGAACGGCGTTTCGCGCTGGCTGCGATTCTGACCCCGGGCCGCCACCACTTCCACAGGGTCAGCCCCTCGGCAGCAGCGCGTGACGCTCGCAGCCGGATTCACCGCAGCGGTCGCAGTGCCACTGCCACTTCACCTTCGAGCGGGCCGATCCCGGCTGGTCCGCCTGCGGCGGGTCGAGCGCGCGCTGCACGCTGGCGAGCGCGGCGGCCGCCCGCGCCGCGCCCTGGCCAGACACCACCGCGTAGCCCACGCCCGCGCGGCCGAGCGCCGCGCGAACCAGCGCATCGACCGGCTCGCGCACGTGCGGCCCGTCGCGTTGCAAGCCGTCGGCTTGCCAGGGCAGGTCGAGCGCGGTGAGCAGCGTGAGCTGGCAGCGCGCATGCGCGGCCTCGCAGGTGAGGTACAGGCTCGTGTCGCCGAAAACAATGTCGCTGTAGACGGCGGTCATGAGCGCAGTGGTGTCGGCGATCACGATGTCGTGCGTGCTTGCGGCAGCGGCAATGCGCCGCGTCTGTTCGGTGGCGATCAGCGCCTGCTCGTGCTGCAGCGGCGTGCGGCCGTGCGCATCGCAGAACTCGCGCAGGTACTCAGGTATCACGGCTGGCACCGAGGCCACGCTGCGCTGTGGGCCAGCGAGCGCCGCCTGCAGTGCGGCGGCAAGGGCAGTCTTGCCGGTGCTCTCGGCCCCGACGATGGCGATGACGAATGCGCTCATGGCTGCGGCTGCGAATGGTTTCCGGACCGTGCTCGGGAAGGCGTTCGGGCAGGCGTTCGGGAAGGGTATGTCAAACCACGGCGCGCATGCGCAACCACGCACGCCAGCCGAGAACCGACATCGCGATGAACACCGTGTACAGCAGCACCGTGAGCCACAGGCCCTTGTAGGCGAACAGGCCCACGCTCACCACGTTGACCACGATCCAGGCGAGCCAGTTCTCCACGAACTTGCGGCCGAGCAACCATTGGCCGATGACGCTGGCAGCGGTCGGAAAGGCGTCCCACCAGGGCACGTCGGTGTCGGTGTAGTGCGCCAGGAACCACCCGGTCGCGGGCCAGGCCAGGGCCAGCGCCGCGAGCAGCCGCCAGCGCAGGTGCGTTGGCAGCAGGCGCACCGGCAAGGCACTGCCGTCGGCCAGCGTGCCGCGCAGCCATTGCCACCAGCCCCATCCGGCGATCAACACGAAGAAGATCTGCAGGCCCGCATCGCCATACAGCCGGCTGTTCCAGAAGAGCGCGAAGTACAGCAGCGAACTGATGATCGCCAGCGGCCAGCCGAGCGGGTTGACGCGGATGTTGCAGACCACCATCGCCACCGCCAGCACGAAAGCCACGAGTTCGAGCCAGGTGAACGGTGCGCCCCAGAGCGTAAACGCAGGCGCGAACAGGGGCTGCAGCGCGTGCAGCAGGGCATTCATTCGCAGCGGTGCCGGTCAACGCTTGTTCGGCGCGAACAGCACGATGATCTCGTGCGGCTTGACCATGCCCAGCTCGGCCCGCGCCTTCTCTTCGACCATTTCCAGGCCTTCCTTCAGGTCGCGAACCTCGGCCTCCATGCGGCCGTTGCGCGCGCGTGCGCTGGCGTTCTCGGCCTGCTGGGTTGCGAGCTTGGCGCGCAACTCGCGCGCATGCGGCACGCCACCCTTGCCGAACCAGAGGTCGACATGCACCAGCGCCAGCAGCGCCAGCAGGGCGATGGTGATGGTGCGCATGCCGGCGGGCCGAACGACGTCGATCAGCGCAGGTTGTAGAACGCCGCGCGGCCGGGGTAGCTGGCCACGTCGCCCAAGTCTTCTTCGATGCGCAGCAGCTGGTTGTATTTCGCGACGCGGTCGGAGCGGCTCATCGAGCCGGTCTTGATCTGCCCGGCGTTGGTGCCCACGGCGATGTCGGCAATGGTCGAGTCTTCGGTCTCGCCCGAGCGGTGGCTGATCACGGCCGTCCAGCCGGCGCGCTTGGCCATCTCGATGGCGGCGAAGGTTTCGGTCAGCGTGCCGATCTGGTTGATCTTGATCAGGATGGAGTTGGCCACCCGCTTCTCGATGCCCTCTTTCAGGATCTTGGTGTTGGTGACGAACAGGTCGTCACCGACGATCTGAATCTTCGAGCCGAGGCGGTCGTTCAGGTGCTTCCAGCCGTCCCAGTCGCTTTCGCCCATGCCGTCTTCGATGCTGATGATCGGGTACTTGTCGCACCAGGTGGCGAGGATGTCGGTCCACTCGGGCGCCGAGAGCGTGAGCCCTTCGCCGGCCAGGTGGTACTTGCCGTCCTTGTAGAACTCGCTTGCCGCGCAATCGAGGCCCAGCGCGATCTGCGTGCCCGCCGTGTAGCCGGCCTTGTCGATCGCTTCCAGGATCATCTGGATGGCAGCTTCATGGCTGGCCACGCTGGGCGCGAAGCCGCCTTCGTCGCCGACGGCCGTGCTGATGCCCTTGTCGTGCAGGATCTTCTTCAGCGCATGGAACACCTCGGCCCCGTAGCGCACCGCTTCGCGGAAGCTCGGCGCGCCGACCGGGATGATCATGAACTCCTGCAGGTCGAGGTTGTTGTTCGCGTGGGCGCCGCCGTTGATCACGTTCATCATCGGCACGGGCAGTGACATGCCGCCCGAGCCGCCGAAGTAGCGGTACAGCGGCAGGCCCGATTCCTCGGCCGCAGCGCGTGCCACGGCCATGCTCACGGCGAGCGTGGCGTTGGCGCCGAGGCGGCTCTTGTTGTCGGTGCCGTCGAGGTCGATCAGCGTGCGGTCGAGGAAGGCCTGCTCGCTCGCATCGAGCCCGAGCACGGCTTCGCTGATCTCGGTATTCACGTGCTCGACGGCCTTGAGCACGCCCTTGCCGAGGTAGCGCGACTTGTCGCCGTCACGCAGCTCGATGGCCTCGCGCGAGCCGGTGGAGGCACCGCTGGGCACGGCCGCGCGGCCCATGGTGCCGCTCTCGAGCAGCACGTCGCATTCGACGGTGGGGTTGCCGCGGCTGTCGAGGATTTCTCTACCGACGATGTCGACGATGGCGCTCATTCTTGTCCTTGCGAAAGTGTGGGTTTGGAAGGTGACGAAACAGCGAAGGGGGGTGCGTCGACGCCTTCGACCAGCACCATGTTGAAGAGGGCCGTCGCGCCTTCGCGCAGGCTGCGCGCGTGAACGTAAGCCGGGCTGTCGTACATCGCCTTGCCCTGCTCGAACGACGCGAATTGAAGGACAGTCAGGCGCGCCGGCTGCCACTCGCCTTCGAGCACTTCGATGCGACCGCCGCGCACCAGGTACCCGCCGCCGAAAGCCGCAACGGCCTCCGGCGCCGAAGCCATGTAGCGCTTGAACAATTCGGGGTCGGTGATCCGCGATTCGACGATCAGGTAGGCGGTGGGCATGTGCAATTCCTGTCAGCAGGAGAAGTCGTTCTCGAGAAGCGGCTGTGACTTGACCACGCGGTCGAGCGCCGCGAGTTGTTCGAGCAGCGCCTTCATGTGCTTGAGCGGCACCGCGTTCGGGCCGTCGCTGAGTGCGTTCGCGGGGTCGGGGTGCGTTTCCATGAACAGGCCGGCCACGCCGACGGCAATGGCCGCGCGTGCCAGCACGGGCACGAACTCGCGCTGCCCGCCGGAGCTGGTGCCCTGGCCGCCGGGCAGTTGCACCGAGTGCGTGGCATCGAACACCACCGGGGCGCCGGTCTCGCGCATGATGGCCAGCGAGCGCATGTCGGACACGAGGTTGTTGTAGCCGAAGCTCGCGCCGCGTTCGCAAGCCATGAACATGTCTTCGGGCAGGCCCTTCTCGCGCGCTGCGGCGCGGGCCTTGTCGATCACGTTCTTCATGTCGTGGGGCGCCAGAAACTGCCCCTTCTTGATGTTCACCGGCTTGCCCGAGTGCGCGACCGCGCGGATGAAGTCGGTCTGCCGGCACAGGAAGGCGGGCGTCTGCAACACATCGACTGTTGCAGCCACCTGGGCGATCTGCGATTCGTCGTGGATGTCGGTCAGCACCGGCACACCGAATTCGCGTTTTACCTTGGTCAGAATTTCCAGGCCCTTGTCGATGCCCGGGCCGCGAAACGTGGTGCCCGACGAGCGGTTCGCCTTGTCGAAGCTGCTCTTGAAGATGAACGGGATGCCGAGCGCGGCGCACAGCTCCTTGAGCCGGCCTGCCACGTCCATCTGCAGCTGCTCGGACTCGATCACGCACGGCCCCGCGATCAGGAAGAAGGGCTGGGTCAGGCCGATGTCGAAGTTGCAGAGTTTCAAGGCAGCGGGCCTCTCGGTGGTCGGCTGGAAGTTCGCGAATCAGGCTGCGGCCAGCAGCGAGGCTCGGCTCGTCTGATGTGCCAGCGCAGCCTTCACGAAGCTGATGAACAGCGGGTGGCCATCCCACGGCGTGCTCTTGAATTCGGGGTGGAACTGCACGCCCACGAACCACGGGTGCACGGCCTGGGGCAGCTCGATCATCTCGGTCAGCTTCTCGCGCTGGGTGATGGCCGAGATCACGAGGCCCGCCTCGCGAAGGCGGTCGAGGTAGCGCTCGTTGGCCTCATAGCGGTGCCGGTGGCGCTCGGTCACGACCTTGCCGTAGATCTGATGTGCGAGCGTGCCGGGCATCACGTCGGAACTCTGCGCGCCCAGGCGCATGGTGCCGCCGAGGTCGGACTTCGCGTCACGCTTCTGGATCGTGCCGTCGCGGTCTTGCCATTCGTCGATCAGCGCGATCACCGGGTGCTGGGTGTCGGGGTCGAACTCGGTGCTGTTCGCACCTTCCAGGCTGGCCAGGTGGCGCGCCACTTCGATGGTTGCGACCTGCATGCCCAGACAGATGCCGAGGTAGGGAATGCGGTGTTCGCGGGCGAACTGCGCCGCGAGCACCTTGCCTTCGATGCCGCGCTTGCCGAAGCCGCCGGGCACCAGGATGGCATCGAACGCGGCGAACTGGGCCACGTTGTCGGTGGTCACGAGTTCGGAGTCGACGTATTCGATCTTGACCCGCGCATGGTTGTGGATGCCGGCGTGGCGCAACGCCTCGTTGAGCGACTTGTACGAGTCCGACAGGTCGGTGTACTTGCCGCACATCGCGATGGTGACGTTGAATTTCGGGTGCGCCACTTCGTGCACCAGGCGGTCCCAGCGGGACAGGTCGGCCGACTTGGTGAGCAGTTGCAGCTTCATGCAGATCAGCTCGTCGAGGCGCTGCTCGTGCAGCATGCGTGGCACCTTGTAGATGGTGTCGACGTCCCACATCGAGATCACGCCCTGCAGGCCGACGTTGGTGAACAGCGAGATCTTGTCGCGCTCGTCGTCGGGGATCTCGCGGTCGGCGCGGCACAGAAGCACGTCGGGCTGGATGCCGATCTCGCGCATCTTCTGAACGGTGTGCTGGGTCGGCTTGGTCTTCAGTTCGCCGGCGGCGGCGATCCACGGCACGTAGGTCAGGTGCACGAACGCGGAGTTGTTCGGCCCGCCGCGCAGGGCCATCTGGCGCACGGCTTCGAGGAAGGGCAGCGACTCGATGTCGCCGACCGTGCCGCCGATCTCGACGATGGCCACGTCGACATCGGCCGCGCCGCGCTTGACGAACTCCTGGATCTCGTTGGTGACGTGCGGAATCACCTGCACGGTCTTTCCGAGGTAGTCGCCGCGGCGCTCTTTCTCCAGCACCGACTTGTAGATCTGGCCGGTGGTGAAGTTGTTGCTGCGCTTCATGCGCGTGCTGATGAAGCGCTCGTAGTGGCCGAGGTCGAGGTCGGTTTCGGCGCCGTCTTCGGTGACGAACACCTCACCGTGCTGGAACGGGCTCATGGTGCCGGGGTCGACGTTGAGGTAGGGGTCGAGCTTGATGAGGGTGACCTTCAAGCCGCGCGACTCGAGGATCGCGCCCAACGATGCAGAAGCGATGCCCTTGCCCAGCGAGGACACCACACCGCCGGTGACAAAGACGAACTTGGTCATTGTGTGCAGCACCCGCTTGATCGCAAATGCCGTGGTGGTAAAGCGCGATTATAGGCGGGGGGTCAGGTGCGAATGGCGCCCAGCGCAGTGATCCCGCGGGCCACTTGGCGACATGCGCTCGGCCCTGCACGACACCTTGCCGAACTGCGGCGCGCCCGCCTTCGACGGCGCGGCGCGCCGGCATCAAACGATCTTCTCTCCCGGGTTGGTGATCTTCTTCATCGGCTCGTAGCGTGGGGAGGTGACGCACAGGGGAATCGTCGTGGCACCGTCGCCCCATTGAGGGTCTTCGATCGACTCGAACACCTGGCGGAGCTTCTGGCCCCAGGTGCCGCGGATCATTTCGAAGTACGGGTTGTGCTCGTCGATGCAGACGATCTGCTCGGTCTGCAACTTGTTCGCTTCGTACACCAGCAGGTCGAGCGGCAGGCCGACCGACAGGTTCGACTTCAGCGTCGAGTCCATCGACACCAGCGCGCACTTGGCGGCTTCGTCGAGCGGCGTGCTCGGCGTGATCATGCGGTCGAGCACCGGCTTTCCGTACTTGGACTCGCCGACCTGGAAGTAGCAGGTCTCGCGCGTGGCCTCGATGAAGTTGCCGGCCGAGTAGACGAGGAACAGGCGCATCGCTTCGCCTGCGATCTGGCCGCCGAAGATCATCGTGGCGTTGAAGTCGACACCGGCCGCCGCGAGCGCCGCGCCGTCCTGGTCGTGCACGCGGCGCACCGCATTGCCGAGGACGCGCACCGCGTCGAACATGCTTCTGGCGTTCCAGATGGTGACCGGCGTGCCGTCAGGCCCCTCGATCTTCTCGACCTGCAGGATCTCGCGCACCGACTGGCTGATCGACAGGTTGCCCGCCGACAGCATCACCATGAAGCGGTCGCCCGGCTTCTCGTAGACCATCATCTTGCGGTAGGTGCTGATCTGGTCCAGCCCGGCGTTGGTGCGCGAGTCGGACATGAACACCAGCCCCGCATCGAGCTTGATTCCCACGCAGTAGGTCATGTCTGTTTTCCTTGCAAGTGCTTGAGTTCGTAAAGCGCTGCCAGCGCCTCTTTGGGCGAGAGCAGGTCGGGGTCGAGTGCGGCAAGAGCCGCGGCCACCGCAGCGTCGAGCGCCGAGGGTTCGGGCTCGGCGCGCGCCGGCGCTGGCGCGAACAGGTCGATCTGCGCATCGCTCGCATGGCGCTGCGCTTCCAGGGCTTCGAGCGTGGCACGGGCTTGGCGCACCAGGCTCGCCGGCATGCCCGCAAGGCGCGCCACCTGCACGCCGTAGCTGCGGCTTGCCGGGCCGGGCTGGATCTCGTGCAGGAAGACGATGTCGTCGCCGCTGCTGGTGTGTGTTTCTGCCGCCGCCACATGCATGTTCACCGCGCGCTCGTGCTTGACCGGCAGCTCGGTCAGCTCGAAGTAGTGGGTTGCGAACAGCGTGAAGGCGCGGGTGCGGACGTGCAGGTGGCTGGCGATTGCGCCGGCCAACGCCAGGCCGTCGAAGGTGGACGTGCCGCGGCCGATCTCGTCCATCAGCACCAGCGAGTGCTCGGTGGCGGTGTGGATGATGGCGGCTGCCTCGGTCATCTCGAGCATGAAGGTCGACTGCGCGTTCGCCAGGTCGTCGGCCGCGCCGATGCGGGTGTGGATCGCGTCCATCGGCCCGAGCCGGCAACTGCGCGCCGGCACGAACGAGCCCATGGCCGCGAGCAACGCGATCAACGCCACCTGGCGCATGAAGGTGCTCTTGCCGCCCATGTTCGGGCCGGTGATGACGAGCATGCGCTGCACCGCATCGAAGCGGCAGTCGTTGGCGATGAACGGGCCGCTGCCCAGTTCGAGCAGCCGCGCTTCGACGACCGGGTGGCGGCCGGCTTCAATCTGGATGCAGGGTTCGCGCACGAACACCGGGCGGCACCAGTTCAGCGTGCTCGCGCGCTCGGCCAGCGCGGCCAGTGCGTCAAGGGATGCGAGCGCGCGCGCCAGGCCCGTCAAGGGTTCGAGGAAGCCTTGCAGCTCATCGAGCACCTGCTCGAACAGCAGCTTTTCGCGCGCCAGCGCCAGTGCTTGCGCAGACAAGGCCTTGTCCTCGAACGCCTTCAGCTCGGGCGTGATGAAGCGCTCGGCGTTCTTCAGCGTCTGGCGGCGCTGGTAGTCGGCCGGCACCTTGCCCGCCTGGCCCTGCGTGACTTCGATGTAGAAGCCGTGCACCTTGTTGTACTGGACGCGCAGGTTGGCGATGCCGGTGCGCGTGCGCTCGCGCGCCTCCAGGTCGAGCAGGAACGCATCGCAGTTCTGGCTGATGGCGCGCAGCTCGTCGAGCGACGCGTCGAAGCCGCTCGCGATGACACCGCCATCACGAAGCAGCACGGCCGGCTCGGGCGCGATGCTGGCCGCCAGCAGGTCGGTGATCTCGCGCGGCGGGCTCAGGGCGTCGGTCAGCATGTCGAGCAGCGTGGCCGCGCCGTGCGGCACCTGGGCGCGCAGGTCGGGCAGCAACTGCAGCGTGGCGCGCAGGCCGGTCAACTCGCGCGGGCGCACCTGGCGCAGTGCGATGCGCGCGGTGATGCGCTCGACGTCGCTCGCGCCACGCAGCGCGCTTCGCAAGGCGTCGATGCCGTGGTCTTGCAGCGCGCTGATCGCGTCGTGCCGTTGCGTGGCCACGCGCCGCTCGCGCAGCGGGTGCGTGAGCCACTGGCGCAGCGCGCGGCTGCCCATGCCGGTGGCACAGGTGTCGATCAGCGACAGCAGCGTGGGTGCGTCTTCGCCGCGCAGCGTCTGCGTCAGTTCCAGGTTGCGGTGCGTGGTGGGCGGCAGGTCGAGCAGGTCGCTGGCACGCTGCACGCTCAAGGCCCGCACATGGGCGAGCACCTGGCCTTGCGTGTGCTCGGCAAAGGCCAGCAACGCCGCAGCAGCCGCTTGCGCCGCGCGCAACTCCTGCGCGTTGAAGCCGGCCAGGCTTGCCACCCGCAACTGCTCGCACAACTTGCGCAGGCCCAAGGCGGTGTCGAACTGCCATGCGGGGCGGTGTGTCACTGCGGTGCGCAGCGTTCGCAGGGCGGCGGGAACAACGTCGCGGTCGATCAGCACCTCGGCCGGGTTCAGGCGCGCGAGCCAGGCGCCAAGTTCGGCTTCGCTGCACTCGGCCAGGCCCAGCTCGCCGCTGGTCAGCGCCAGCCACGCGAGGCCGAAGGTCTTGCCGTGGCGGTGCAACGCCAGCAGCACCGCGTCGCTCTTGTCCGCAAGCAACTCGGAGTCGGTCACGGTGCCGGGCGTGATCACACGCACCACCTTGCGTTCGACCGGGCCCTTGGCGGTGGTCACGTCGCCGACCTGCTCGCAGATGGCCACCGGCTCGCCGAGCTTGATCAGCTTGGCCAGGTAGTTCTCGACCGAATGCACCGGCACGCCGGCCATCACCACCGGCTCGCCGGCGCTCTGGCCGCGCGTGGTCAGCGTGATGTCGAGAAGGCGGTTGGCTTTGCGCGCATCGTCGAAGAACAGCTCGTAGAAGTCGCCCATTCGATAGAACACCAGCGTGTCCGGGAAGTTCGCCTTGATGCGCCGGTACTGGACCATCATGGGCGTGTGCGGGCTGGCTTCGGTGGCGGTGGTGGGGGTCATCGCGGGCGTTGGCGTGGCGTGATGTGGCGTGAGCGTCGAGTCAGTGGCGCGGCCGCTGGCGGTCGCTGTCGGCCGATGCAGCCGATGCGGTCGATCGAACGCGCGCGTCAGAACGGCGCGTTGCCGCCGGAGGTCGAGCGCTTGCGCACCGGTTTCGGTTCGGCATCGGCGGCGGCCTGGCGCTCGCGCTGCATCGTGTCTTTGGTGATGCGCGTCGGCGCGCGGCGTGCCGGTGCTGCCGTGGCCGTTGCTTCGGCGCCCGCCAGTGCCTGCTCGGGTGTCAGCTCGACCGGGTCGACGATGGCCGACAACGTGGAGGCACCCGGTGCGGCCGGCGCGGCCAGGGCAATCACGCGTGAGAACGGGCTGAGCAATTGCACCAGCTGGCCGTAGGGCTTCGGGCTGCCTGCGACCACTTCACGCTGGTTCATGAAGTCGGCTTCACCGGTGAAGTTGCCGATCAGGCCGCCGGCTTCGGTCACGAGCAGCGAGCCGGCCGCGATGTCCCAGGGGCTGAGGCCGGTTTCGAAGAAGGCGTCGGTGTAGCCGGCGGCCACATAGCACAGGTCGAGCGCGGCGGAGCCCGGGCGGCGCAGGCCGGCGCAGGCCGGCATCACCACTTCGAGCATCTGCATGTAGCGCTTGAAGTTGTCGCCCTGGCGGAACGGGAAGCCGGTGCTGATCAGGCAGTCGGTCAGCCGGGTGCGCTTGGACACGCGCAGCCGCTTGTCGTTCTGGAACGCGCCGCGGCCTTTCGAGGCATAGAACAGGTCATTGCGCGTCGGGTCGTACACGACCGCCTGCTGCACCTGGCCACGGAACGCGAGTGCGATCGAGACCGAGTAGACCGGGAAGCCGTGGATAAAGTTGGTGGTGCCATCGAGCGGGTCGATGATCCAGACGAAGTCGCTGTCTTTCGCGCCGTGCGTGCGGCCCGACTCTTCGGCCAGGATGCCGTGGCCGGGGTAGGCGGCCAGCAGGGTCTCGATGATGACTTCTTCGGCCCGGTGGTCGACCTCGGTGACGAAATCGTTCGCCGACTTGGTGGTGACCTTCAGCAGGTCGAGGTCGAGCGATGCCCGGTTGATGACGGTCCCTGCGGTGCGCGCCGCCTTGATGGCGATGTTGAGCATGGGGTGAAGCGCTTGGGACATGGGCAATCCTGTCGGGGGTCGGGTGCAGCGGGCTGGCGGGAAAAAAGAGCGGGTGGCGCGCGGGTGCACACGCGTTTGCGGGCGGCCTGTGCAGGCGGCTGCAGATAATCAAGATTTTAGCTGCCCGCTGCCCTTGCCCGTTGCCTTGCTCGACGCCCCGCCCGATGCTGCCGACACACACGCCTGACCCGACCCGCTTCATCCTCATCGGCACCAGCCACCCGGGCAACGTGGGCGCGGCCGCGCGGGCCATGAAGGTGATGGGGTTCAGCGACCTGGTGCTCGTCGCACCGCGCTTCGCCGACGTGCTGCAGCAGGCCGACGCCGAGGCAATGGCCAGTGGCGCTGGCGACGTGCTCGCGAATGCGCGCATCGTCCCCACGCTGGCGGACGCGCTCGACGGCATCACCTATGCCTGCGCCACCGCGATGACGCCGCGCGACTTCGGCCCGCCGACATTCGCACCGCGACCCTTGTTCGAGGGCCTTGCCGGCCAGGCGCACTTTGTCGCGTTCGTGTTCGGCTCGGAGCGCTTCGGCATGACGAACGACGATGTGTACCGCTGTCACGCCTGCCTGAGCGTGCCGACCGTGGCCGACTACGGTTCGTTGAACCTCGCGCAAGCGGTGCAACTGATCGCGTACGACTGGCGCCAGGCGCTGGGCGGGTTCCCCGTGGTTGGCCGGACGGTCGATGCCGGTCGTGCCGACGGGGTCGTGCAGCAGGGCCTGCTCGACCACTGGCAGCGCGTGCTCGTCGACATCGGCTACCTCGACCCGCTGGTTCCGCGCAAACTCATGCCGCGCCTGCAGCAGTTGCTGAACCGAGCGCAACTCACGAAAGAGGAAGTGCACATCCTTCGCGGCGTTGCCCGCGCCATCGGCAAAGTGCGCCGCTGAACGCCATGGCCATTCAGATGGGGGGAAGGCGCTGCGTGCGGCCTGCATCTGCCGGGTTGGGGGGTATTCCAAATCGGCAATCCGAATTACGATCTTCTCGTCGAATTTGTCACACCCCACTGGAGGATTTCCATGCTCAAGAAACTTCTCGTTGCTGCCGGTTTCGTTGTGTCGGCAGTTGGTGCGCACGCCGCCATGCAGGAAGCGGCCGATGCGGCGGCCCAGGCCGGCTCGTTCCTGCAAATCGCAGCCGACGCCGGGCTCCAGGTGGTCACTGTCATGAACGGCGAGGCTGCAGCCTCCAAAGATGCCGAATCGCCCAATCTGGCCAACACGTCCACAGCGCCGGCCATCCCCGAGCCCGAAACCTACGCGCTGATGCTGGCGGGCCTGGCCGCCGTCGGCTTCGTGATTCGGCGCCGCAACAAGGGTTGATCACCCCACGGTGCGGCAGCGCACCGTCACCTCGCGAAAGGCTCCCATGGGGGCCTTTCTGTTTTGGTGCTGGCCGGAAACGAGTTTCGCGGGCAGCGGCTAAACTCGGTTTCGAGCCACTTCCGCCTTTGCCATGTTTCAGCGGCTACGCGAAGACATCAACTGCATCCGGGAGCGCGACCCGGCCGCGCGCACCGCCTGGGAGGTACTGACCTGCTACCCCGGCCTGCACGCCGTCGTGTGGCACCGCCGCGCGGCGTGGTGCCGAGCCCAGGGGCTGCATTGGCTGGCCCGCTTCATTTCGCACATCGCTCGCTTCCTGACGGGTATCGAGATCCACCCCGGTGCGGTAATCGGCCGGCGCGTGTTCATCGATCACGGCATGGGCGTCGTCGTTGGTGAAACGGCTGAGATCGGCGACGACTGCACCATCTATCAGGGCGTCACGCTCGGCGGCACCTCGCTCGCCAAGGGCGCCAAGCGCCACCCGACGCTCGGCAAGGGCGTGATCGTCGGCGCCAATTCGCAGGTGCTGGGCGGCTTCACGGTCGGTGACGGCGCGCGGATCGGTTCGAACGCGGTCGTGCTCAAGCCGGTGCCGCCCGGTGCCACGGCGGTGGGCAACCCGGCGCGGGTGATTCACGCCGAACTCGACGCGGTGCGCGAAGCGGCGGCGGCGAAGATGGGGTTCTCGGCCTACGGCATCACCCAGGGCGACGACCCGGTGGCGCGTGCGATGAGCGGGTTGATCGACAACGCATCGAGCCACGAGCACCAGATTGCCTTGTTGTGGGGCGCGATAGAAAAGTTGTCGGCTCGCTCGCGCGAATTGCCGGGCACCGACTGCGTACCGGCCGATGCGCACACCACCGAGCAGTTCGACGCGGAAAGCTTCAACCGCCTCGTGAAGTAAGGCGCGCCAGCACGGCCCGACGGCAGCGCGCTGCGGCGCGCGTCAGACAGGGGCAATTTAGAACAGCAGCAGCAGCGGCGCCAGCAACAGCAGCGGCGTCCAGTCGATCGGGATGTTCACATCCACCGGGTCGCTGTAGGGGCCGACGAACCCATCGGGCTCGATGCTGCGATAGCGGAAGAAGTAGTGCCCGCCGCCCGGTGCGGGCACGGCCCACTCGGCGGTGTCGAGCGAGGCCTGCGCGCTGATGCGCGTGAAGGCCGCATCACGTGCGAGCTGTACTTCCTGGCGGTCCTGCGGCCGGCCGCTCCACTTGAAGATCATCGACTTGCCGTCGTCCGCGAGTCGGCCGGATGGCGTGGCCGGCATCGGGCGCAACTCGAAACTCTGCGTGTCGCCGAACGGGCCGTGATCGCCGTTGTCGCGAATGCTGGCCAGGCGCCAGAAGTAGTTGCCGGGCGCTGCCACGTCGGCGCGCAGGGTGGTCTCGGCCAGCGCGTCCCGGTCTTGCAGCAAGCGGGTGAAGCCCGCGTCTTCAGCGACCTGCAACCGCACACGTGGCGCCGTGGTGTTGCGTGCCCAGGCGAACTCGACCGAGCCGACCGTCTGCTTCCCATCGGCACGCGGCGTGCGGTACACCGGCGGCTCCGGCCGTGCCTTGAGCGTGAACGGCCGGGCGGCGTCGAAGCCTTCGATGCCGGCGCCGTCGATGCGGCGCGCGCGCAAGTGCCACTGGGCGTCGTCGAGGCCGGCAATGCGGATCTCCTTGCCCGCCTCGACGCGCTGGTCGCTCACGATGCGCTCGAACCCACTGTCGGCAGCCACCTGCACCCGCAGGTCGTTCGGCTGGCTCGGCAGCTCGACCCGCACGATGGGCCGCTCGAACAGTGCCGGCACCGTTGACAGGTCGGGCGCATCGAGCAGCTTCGCCACCTGCGGCGGTTTGGCGCTGGTGTCGGCGGCGGCGCCGAAGCCGGTCGCAACGGTGGCGCCGGCTGCGCGGCTGGCGGTGTCGAAGCGGGTGCTGCCTTCGATCACCTCGGAGTGCGTGCGTGCGCTCGCGTTGTCGTCGAGGCCAACCCGGAACTGCGTGCCGCGCACGCCGACAACGGCGGTCGGCGTGATCACTTCGAGCGGCTTGGCGCGAAGTACCTTCGAGGCAAACACCTCGACCGAGCCGCGCATCACACGCAGCGCGCCGCTGAACCAGCCGCCAGACGCCGGTCGGCGCCGGCCGCGCCGCCCGTGGCCGGCCTCACGCCGTAGCTTTCACTGCCCACGATCTGCGCCAGGCTCGATGGCGGCATGCGAACCCGCGTGCCGTCGGCCAGTTCGAGCACAGCGGAGCTGCCTGCGCCGGTCTGAAGCGTCTGGCCATCGTCGAGGCGCTGGCCTGCGGCGGCGGCGGCGTCGCCGACGCGAACGTCGCCCGCACTGCTGATGAGCGTGGCCTGGCGCTTTGTGGCGCGCATCAGGCGGGTCGGGATGCGCAGCACTTGGCCGGGGGTGATGCGGTTCGGGTTCGAAAGGCGGTTCAGCGCGGCCACCTCGCGCCAGGCGGCGGGCGACACCAGCACATCGCGCGACAGGCTGATCAGCGTGTCGGACTTGACGACGACGAACTCGACCTGCGCCTCGGCGGCGGGCTGGCCATCAGCGGCTGCAGCGTATCCACAGGCCCCGACAAGCGCCAGCGCGACGAGATCCGCGCGCAGCCGCCTCATGCCGGCCCCGCCGCGCGCTGTGCCGACTTCGGCCGGAACGCCTTGCACACCGCATCGACCGTTTCGATGTACGGCCCGCCGATGAGGTCGACACAGTACGGCACGGCCGCAAAGATGCCCGGCACCGTTGGCGCGGCCTGCGCAGTTTGGGTCACACCGGCCAGCGTTTCGGCGATCGATTTCGGCTGCCCGGGCAGGTTGATCACGAGCGCTTGCCCGCGAACCACAGCGACCTGGCGCGACAAGATGGCAGTGGGCACGAAGTGGAGGCTGATCGCGCGCATCTGCTCGCCGAAACCGGGCATCACCTTGGTCGCAATGGCCAGCGTGGCCTCGGGCGTCACGTCGCGCAGCGCGGGGCCTGTGCCGCCGGTGGTGAAGACCAGATCGCAACGCGCCACATCGACGAGATCGATGAGCGCGGCGCTGATGGCGGCTTGTTCATCGGGAATCAGGCGCGTCTCCCACGTGATGGGGTTGCGCACGGCGCTCGTCAACCAGGTTTGCAATGCGGGGATGCCCAGGTCGACGTAAACGCCCGCTGAAGCTCGGTCGCTGACCGACACCAGGCCGATTCGCACTGCGGCCAGGCCACTCATTCGCGGGGCTCTTGCTGCTTGAGGAACTGGAACAGGTCGCGAAACGCGCGGCCGCTGCGCTTCTCGGGCGTGAGCGATGCATCTTTGCGTGCGGCCCGGATCAGGCTGCGCAACTGCTGCACGTCGGTGTCCGGGTGCTGCTCGGTCCAGCGCGTCACGGCGCCATCGTCGGCAATCAGCTCGGCGCGCCAGCGCTCGGCCCGGTGCAGCGCCAGGCTGTCTTGGGCGCGGCCGAGTTCCATGTCGGTCACGGCCTGGCGAATCGGCTCGATGTCGTCGCGCCGCATCAGCTTGCCGATGTACTGCATCTGCCGGCGCTTGCCCTCGTGGGTACGTGTCTTCTTGTAGGCCTTGATGGCATCGAGCAGGCCCTCGGAAACCTGCAAGGACGCGAGCCGTGCGTCGGGCAAGGCTGCCGCCGCCTCGCCGAGCTCTTGAAGCTCGTGGGATTCGGCCTTGCGCCGCGTCTTGCTCGGTCGGTCGAAGAGCGGCGACAGCGCGGGCGCGTCGACAGCGTCAACATCATCGGGCGAGGGCTGCGGGGGCATGGGCAACTGTGGAGGTACGGCGAAATGGAGCCCAGTATCATAGTCTGGCCCCTGGCAAGGCAACCGCCTGCCGGCACCACTTCGGCTCAAGCCGCTCCATTGCACATGCCCCCGACCCCCCTGCTCAACGCGGCGCCGCGTTCCGGTTTCGCTTACCCCCGCGACCAGTTCAAACAGTATGTCGAAGACGCGCTGGCGTTCGCGAAGCAACTCGGCGCCAGCGACGCCGGCGTCGAGGTGTCCGAGGGCGTGGGCCTGTCGGTGTCGGTGCGCAAGGGCGAAGTCGAGAACGTCGAGCGCAATCGCGACAAGTCGATGGGTATCACGGTGTACATGGGCCAGCGCCGCGGCAACGCGAGCACGTCCGATTTCTCCCGCGCCGCGATGGAGCAAACGGTCCGCGCCGCGCACGACATCGCCCGTTTCACCGCCGAAGACCCGGCCGCCGGCCTGCCCGAGCAGCAAGACATGGCGCTCGGCGCCGCCGCCACGCGCGACCTCGACCTCTTCCACCCCTGGGCCATCGACGCCGAAGGCGCGCTCGAGATCGCGATGCGGTGCGAAGCCGCGGCGATGGGCGTGGATGCGCGGATCACCAACTCCGAGGGGGCGGGCGTGTCGGCACAGCAGTCGCACTTCTTCGCCGGCAACAGCCGCGGGTTCCGGGGCGGTTACGCCAGCTCACGGCATTCGTTGTCGGTGGCGCCGATTGCGTCAGCGCCTGGCAAGCGCGGTGACGACATGCAGCGCGACGCCTGGTACACCTCGATGCGCTCGGCTGCCGACATGGCCGCGCCCGATGCCGTGGGGCGCTACGCCGCAGAGCGCGCCTTGTCGCGCCTGAAGAGCCGCAAGATCAAGACCTGCCAAGTGCCGGTGCTGTTCGAGTCATCCGTCGCCTCGGGCCTGCTCGGCGCGTACGTGCAGGCGACCAGCGGCGGCTCGCTTTACCGCAAGTCGAGCTTCCTGCAGGACAGCATGGGCCAGCAAGTGTTGCCCGCGCACATCGACGTGCACGAAGACGCGCACGTGTTGCGTGGCAAAGGCAGTGCGCCGTTCGATGACGAGGGCGTGCTGACGCACGCGCGCGACGTGGTGAGCGGCGGCGTGGTGCAGGGCTATTTCCTGTCGAGCTATTCGGCGCGCAAGCTCGGCATGCGAACGACCGGCCACGCCGGCGGGTCGCAGAACCTGGCGCTCACGAGCCGCCTGACGAACCCGGCCGACGACCTGCCCGCGATGCTGCGCAAACTCGACCGTGGCCTCTTCGTCATCGAGCTGATGGGGCAGGGCGTGAACTACGTGACCGGCGATTACTCGCGCGGCGCAGCCGGCTTCTGGGTCGAGAACGGCCGCATCAAGTACCCGGTGCACGAGATCACCATCGCCGGCAACCTGCGCGACATGTTCAAGGGCATCAGCGCCGTCGGCGCCGACGCCTACACGATGGGGAGCAAGACGCTCGGCTCGGTGCTGATCGACCGCATGAAAATCGCCGGTTTGTGACTGCCTGCCGCTTCGCCCGCGTGGTGCAGACACCAAGAACTCGCACGCCATAATCGCCACCCTTAAAACAATCGACTTTCGTGACCGGAGACACCCCATGACCTTTGCCCTGACACCTTCTTCGCGCCGCTGGCTGGCCGCCCTGACCACACTCGCCACACTCGGTTTCGTTGGCGTTGCGGCCGCCGCCGACATCAAGCTCGGCGCGGCCGAAGCCTTGACCGGCCCGGCCGGACAGTACGGCCAGTCGATCAAGAACGGCCTGGAACTCGCGCTCGAAGAGATCAACGCCGCCGGCGGCGTGAAAGGCAACAAGCTCACGCTCGTGCTCGAAGACGAACAGGGCAAGAAAGAGCAGGCCATCGACGTCGTCAAGAAGCTGATCTTCCAGGACAAGGTGCTGATGCTGTTCGGCCCCACGCTGTCCAACTCGGCTCAGGCCGCCGACCCGATCGCACAGGCAGCGAAGATCGTGGTGTTCGGTACGTCGAACACGGCCGATGGCATCACGTCCATCGGCGACCACGTGTTCCGCAACTCGGTGACCGAGGCCGATGTGCTGCCCGAGACGCTGCGTGTGTCGGCCAAGGTCGCCGGCATCAAGAAGGTGGCCGTGCTCTACGGCAACGACGACGTGTTCACCAAGAGCGGCTTCGATGCGTTCAAGAAGGCGCTCGACGCCATGAACATCCCGGTCACCACCACCGAAACATTCGCGAAGGGCGACGTCGACTTCAAGGCCCAGCTCACCAAGATCAAGGCCAGCAACCCGGACGCCATCGTGCTGTCGGCGCTGATCGCCGAAGGCGCGCCGATCATGGTGCAGGCGCGCGGCCTCGGCATCAACTTGCCGTTCATCGGCGGCAACGGCATGAACTCGGTGAAGATCTTCGACCTGGCGAAAGACAAGTCCGACAACCTCTGGACCGGCAGCCCGTGGGCGCTGGCAAGCCAGACGAAAGAGAACCAGCACTTCGTCGTGGCCTACACGCAGATGTACAAGGCCGCACCCGACCAGTTCAGCGCGCAGGCCTTCGACGCGATGAACATCGTTGCCAAGGCCATCGCCAAGATCAAGCTGACCGGCAACCTCGAAGCCGATCGCTCGGCTTTGCGCGACGCACTGCCCGCCGTCACGCATGTCGGTGCGACCGGCGCGTTCCAGTTTCGCCAGGCGACCACGAAAGACGGCAAGCCCGCGGGCTATGACGCGAAGCAGGCCGCGATCGTCAGCGTCACGAAAGGCGGCAAATACTCGATTGAAAAGTAAGCGCAGCGGTCGTTGACCATGCTCGGCCAGCAACTCGTCAACGCCCTGTCACTGGGCTGCGTGTATGCGCTCTTCGCGCTCGGCTTCACGCTGGTGTTCGGTGTGCTGGGCGTGATCAACCTGTCGCATGGCGCGGTGTTCATGCTGGGCGCGTATGCGGCGCTGCAGGTGGTCACGCGGCTCGGCCTGCCTTTGTGGGCGGCGTTGGTCACGGCCTTCGTCGTCAGCGCGTTGTTGGGCTTGTTGATCGACTACCTTGTGTTGCGGCCGCTGCGCAGCCGCAACGCGCCGCACCTGATACCCATGATCGCGACCATCGGCATCGCGATCTTCTTCAACAACGCCGCGCAAGGCGTGTTCGGTGCCGAGAACCTGCGCTTCCCGCCCGACCTGCTGCCCGAGACGCAACTGCACTTCGCCGGCGTGCAGATCAGCGTGATCGAGGTCGCGATCATCGTGCTGTCGTTCGCCTTGATGGCCGGGCTGCTGCTGGTGATGCGCAAGACGCAACTCGGCCGCGCTTTGCGCGCGATTGCCGAGTCGCCGAAGGCGGCGGCGCTGCTGGGCATCAACGTGGAGGGTTTGTTCTACATGACCTCGGCCACGGCTGCCGCGCTCGGTGGCGTGAGCGGTGTGCTGATTGCGCTGTACTCGAACGCGGTGTTCCCGCTGATGGGCCAGCCGATGCTGCACAAGGGCATCGCGGTCATCATTCTCGGCGGCATGGGCGACATTCGCGGCGCCCTGATCGGCGGGCTGTTCCTCGGCTTTGCGGAAGTGATGTCGGTCGCCTACATCGGCTCGACCATGCGCGATGCGGTGGCGTTCGGGCTGCTGTTCGGGGTGCTGCTGCTGCGCCCGCAAGGCATGTTCGGCAAGGTGCTCGAGCGCAAAGCCTAGATGATGACTTTCGAGAACTTCTGGCAGATCTACAGCAACCTGGTGCTCACGGTCGGCGTGAACGCGCTGCTCGCACTGTCGATCTGGCTCACGCTATCGTGCGGTCTGCTGGCGATGGCCAATGCGGCGTTCATGGGCATCGGCGCGTACACCGCGTCGCTGCTGACCATGAACGCCGGCGCGCCGTTCCCGGTGGCGCTGGCAGGCGGCATCGCGGCGCCCACGCTCGTGGCGCTCTTGATCGGCGGGCCCACGCTGCGCCTGTCGGGCGTGTACCTCGCGATGGCGACACTCGGCTTCGGCGAGGTGGTGCGCGTGCTCATCCTGAACGCCGAAGCCCTGACCGGCGGAGCGCTCGGTTTGAACGGCATCCCGCAGCTCACGCAGTGGTGGCATGTGCTCGTGGCGGTGACCGTGGTGTTGCTGCTGCTGTGGCGGTTGCGCCGCTCGCGCGTCGGCCGCGCGTTCGAGGCGATCCGCGAAGACACCGTGGCCGCGTCGTTGATGGGCATTGGCGTGATGTCGCACAAGATGCTCGCCTTCGCGCTCGGCGCAGGCATTGCCGGGCTGGCGGGTGCGTTGAATGCGCACCTGACCTTCTTCATCGGCCCGAGCGAGTTCGGTTTCGACCGCGGCGTGGACATCCTGACAATGACGATCCTCGGCGGCACGGGCGGCCTGACCGGGCCGGTGCTGGGCGCGCTGATCATCACGCTGTTGCCAGAGCTGCTGCGCTCGTTCAAGGACTTCCGCACGCTGCTGAACGTCGCGATCCTGGTGCTTATCGTGCTGTTCCTGCCCAAGGGCTTGTGGGACCCGCAGCGTTTCAAGGGCTGGTTCGCGGGCGGGCCGCGCTGATGCTCAGACTCAGCCATGTGTCCAAGCACTTCGGCGGCCTGGCCGTTCTGCAGGACGTGAGCTTCGAGGTGCCGGCCGGCAGCGTGTTCGGCCTGATCGGCCCGAATGGCGCGGGCAAGACGACCGTATTCAACCTCATCACCGGCCTGCTGGCGCCGACCGGCGGCGAGATCACTCTCACGGGCAAGAGCCTGCTCGGCATGGCGCCACACCGCATCACGCGGCTCGGCCTGGGCCGCACGTTCCAGAACATCCGCATCTTCAAGGAGATGAGCCTGCTCGACAACGTGATCGTCGGCATGCACGCGCACCTCGACTACGGCCTGCCGGCGTGGTTGCTCTCGCTGCCCAGGTTTCGTGCGCAGGAGCGGCGCGCGCGCGACCGGGCGGCCGAGTTGCTGTCGTGGGTCGGCCTGGAAGCCAACGCGGCCGACCTGGCCGACAACCTGTCGTACGGTGACCAGCGCAAGCTCGAACTGGCACGTGCGCTGGCCACCGAGCCGAAGCTGCTGCTGCTCGACGAGCCGGTGGCCGGCATGAACGCGAGCGAGAAGGTCGAACTGATGACCCAGGTGCGCACCATCGCTCAGCGCGGCTACACGATCTTCATGATCGAACACGACATGCGCTTCGTGATGGGCTTGTGCGCGCAGATCGCGGTGCTGAACTTCGGCCGCGTCATCGCGCAGGGCACACCGGAGCAGATCCGGTGCGACCCGCAGGTGATCGAGGCCTACCTCGGGCGCGACGACGATGCGCCGGCGCACGAGGCTGCTCCATGACCGCGCTGCTCGAAGTGCGCGGGCTGCGGGTGGCGTATGGGCACGTCCAGGCGGTGCAGGGCATCGACTTCGATGTGCCGGCCGGCGAGATCCGCACCCTGGTCGGCTCCAACGGCGCCGGCAAATCGACCACCTTGCTGGCGCTGTCGGGCCTGGTGCGGGCGCAGGGCGGGTCGATGCGCTTCGACGGTGAAGACCTGTCGCGCTTGAAGACCCACCAGATCGTCGAGCGTGGCCTGGTGCAAGTGGCCGAGGGCCGCGCGATCCTGACCACGCTCACGGTGCGCGAGAACCTGGAACTGGGGGCCTACCGGCGCCGCGAACGGCGAAGCGTGGCGCAAGACATCGAACGCGTGTTGGCGCTGTTCCCGCGCCTGCACGAGCGCATCGATGCCCTGGCGGGCAACCTGTCGGGCGGTGAGCAGCAGATGCTCGCCATCGGCCGCGCGTTGATTGCCAAGCCCCGGCTGCTGCTGCTCGATGAGCCCTCGATGGGTCTGGCACCCATCATCGTGCAAGACATCTTCCGCACGCTTCGCGAGATTCACCGCGACGGGTTGACGATCTTTCTGGTCGAGCAGAACGTGCGCCAGGCCTTGAAGATCGCAAGCTTCGGCTATGTGCTGGAGAGCGGCAAGATCGTGCTCGAAAACACCGGCGCTGCCCTGCTCGGGGACGCGCGCGTGGCCGCCGCCTACATGGGCGGCTGATCCTGCGGCTGAACCAGCGACTTCAGCGCCGGCGCCTTCAGCCGCTGGCCAGGCGCAGGGTGGCGCGGTAGAGGTTGCTCGAGCGCGTGCCGGAGCGGCAGAACGCTAGGACCGGCTTGGGCAGGTCCACCAGCAACTGCGCGAATTGCGCGATCTCTGGCGGCGTCTGCATCATGGGTGAGACCGGCAGATGCGCGTAGCGCAGGCCGGCAGCGTTCGCCGCAGTTTCAATGGCCGCACTGGTCGGCTGGTCGAGACCGCCTTCGAAGTCGGGGCGGTTGTTGATGACGCTCTTGAACCCGGCATGCGCTGCCCAGGCCATCGCGGCCGGGTCGAGTTGCGGGGCGACGCTGAGATCAGCGCTCAGGGCTTGTGCGGTCAGTGCGGTCATGGTGTGAGCCCCTTGGGTGTCACGGTGCGAGCGCCCGTTTGACCGCCGCCGACACCATGCCCATGTCGGCCTTGCCGGCGAGCGCCGTCTTCACGCCGGCCATCACCTTGCCCATGTCACCGGGGCCGCTGGCGCCGAGTTCCGCGACGATGCGCGCCACCTCGGCGGCGATCTCGTCGGCGCCCAGACGCTGCGGCAAGTAGGCTTCGAGCACCAACAGCTCTGCAGCCTCCTTCTCGACAAGGTCGGGTCGGTTGCCGGCGGTGAACTGGGTGATCGAGTCTTTGCGCTGCTTCACCAGCTTGTCGATGATCGCGATGACAGCGGCGTCATCCAGCACGATGCGCTCGTCGACTTCACGCTGCTTGCACGCGGCGAGCAAGCCACGGATCGTCAGCAGCCGCGGCGCGTCTTTCGCGCGCATGGCGGCCTTCATGTCTTCGGTGATGCGGTCTTTCAGGGTCATGGTGGCTCCACAAGCTGCGGTTTCATCGGGTGCACAGTGTGCACAAACGACGAAGCCCGCGTGGTGCGGGCTTCCGGGGTTCGGCCGCTGAGGGCCGGCGCAATATGGTTTAGAACAGCTTCTTCGGCAGCTGCATGCTGCGAACGCGCTTGAAGTGGCGCTTGACGGCGGCTGCCTTCTTGCGTTTGCGCTCGGCGGTGGGCTTCTCGTAGAACTCGCGGGCACGCAGGTCGGTCAGCAGGCCGAGCTTTTCGATGGTGCGCTTGAAGCGGCGCAGTGCCACGTCGAATGGCTCGTTTTCTTTGACGCGAATCGTAGTCATGTGCGGTTGGTGTGTCTAACAAAGACCACGATTATAGCGCGCTTCGCAGGCACTGGCGCCTTCAGGTCGGCAAGGGGCGCAACGCACCGGCGCAGGCGGCCGCGCTGGCCCACGCCCACTGGAAGTTGTAGCCGCCGAGCCAGCCGGTCACGTCGACCACTTCGCCGATGAAGTGCAGGCCGCGCTGGCGCTGGCTTTCCATGGTTTGCGAGCTGAGTTCCCGTGTGTTCACGCCGCCGGCGGTGACTTCGGCCTTGCGGTAGCCCTCGGTGCCTTGCGGCTTGAGTTCCCAGTGCTGAAGGCGGCGGGCCAGTTGCGCCAGGTCGCGGTCGCGCTGCTCGGGCATGGCGCGCTCGGCCAGGTCGGGCGCATCAGTGAGCCAAGCCGTTGCAAGCCGGCGTGGGACGAGTTCGGCAAGCTCGTTTGCGAGCTTGCGCTGCGACGTGGCCTTGGCCTGCACCAGCGCCGCCGCCAGGTCGTGCGCCGGTGCCAGGTCGAGCCGGATCGGCGTGCCCTCGGCCCAGTAGCTCGATGCCTGCAGCACGGCCGGGCCGCTCAGGCCCCGATGTGTGAACAGCAAGTCTTCCGTGAAGGCGCCGTGTACCTTGCCGCCGCCGCATTCGATGTGCGCTTCGAGCGACAAGCCGGCGAGTGCCGCGAATGGCGCCCAGGTCACCGGGTCGAAGGTCAGCGGCACCAGCGCCGGCCGGGTCTCGATGACGCTGTGGCCGAATTGACGCGCCAGCCGGTAGCCGAAGTCGGTGGCGCCGATCTTCGGGATCGACAGGCCACCGGTTGCGATCACGACTTGCGCGCTGCGCACCATGCCACGGTCGGTGTCGAGCTCGAAGCCGTCGGCGCTGGTTCGCAACGCCCCCACTGCACACGGTTGCCAGCGTGTCACGCCACCTTGTTCGCATTCGCGAAGCAGCGTCGCGATGATGTCTTCACTGCTCTTGTCGCAGAAGAGCTGCCCCTTGTGCTTCTCGTGCCAGCCGATGCGGTGGCGTTGCAGCAGCGCGATGAAGTCGGCCGGCGTGTAGCGCGCCAGCGCCGAACGGCAGAAGTGCCGGTTGGCAGAGAGAAACTGCGCTGGCGTGGTGTCGCGGTTCGTGAAGTTGCAGCGCCCGCCGCCGGAGATGCGGATCTTCTCCGCCACCTTGGCGGCGTGGTCGATCAGCAGCACCTTCAGCCCGCGCTGGCCGGCGATGCCAGCGCAGTGCAGGCCGGCGGCACCGGCGCCGATGACGACGGCGTCGAACGCCGTTGTCATGCGGTCATGCCTGCCACTTCAGCCTTTCCACCTGAACGGGAAGGCCAGCTGCTTGAAGAACCCGTTCTGCACGTAGTCGCCAACCACGCCGTAGTGCTCGGGCCAGGCCCGGTCCGACTTCACGGCGGTGCCGAACGCGTAGTCCAGGAAGGCGAAGTGCGCCGCGTAGTTTTTGTCGATGGCCGCGTCGTCCTGCGAGTGGTGCCAGTGATGGAAGTTGGGTGTCACGATCACGTAGCGCAGCGGCCCGAGCCGTACGCTCACGTTCGCGTGGTTGAACACCGCCTGGAAGCCAACGATCACGATGTAGGCATCGATCACTTCCTTGCTGAAGCCGAGCACGTAGATCGGTGCCAGCACAAGCGTGCGCGTGATGATGAGCTCCAGGATGTGCTGGCGCGAGCCGGCCAGCCAGTCCATGCTCTTGACGCTGTGGTGCACCGCATGCAGCCGCCACATCGTCGGCACCTCGTGGTAGGCGCGGTGCGTCCAGTACTGCACCAGGTCGGCGACAAGCACGATCAGGAACAGCGCCACGACGAACGGCAGCTCGCTGACCCACAAACGCACGCCGTCTTTCGCGGCCCAGCCGAAGAGCTTGTGCACCAGCAGGTTGGTGGCCAGCAGCACGAAGCCGACCACCATGTGGTTGACGATGAAGTGGTGGAAGTCGGTCTGCCATTCAGGCCGAAAGACCGGCTGCTCACGGCGCAGCGCGAACAGTTTCTCGATGAAGATGAAGATCAGCGCCGAACCGAGCAGGTCGAGAATGAACCAGTCCAGGCCGATGTACGGCGTGTTGTCGGCGAAGTCGTTGACCGGCACCTTGTGGCCACCCAGCGCCAGGGTCAGGCCGATCAGCACGAAGGCGCCCAACGCCAGCCAGCGCGAGCGATTGCGAATGATGTTGAAGAGCGCCAGGGCACCGGCCAGCACGAGCGACCAGAACATCACGAGTCGGATCACATCGACGTTGTAGGACTTGCGCAGCTGCGGCGTCGTCAGGTATTCGGGAAAGTGGAATGCCAGCACGCCGAGGAAGCACAGAACCGCCAGCGACAGCGCGATCACGCCCGAGATCAGGCCTTTGCCAGGGCGCAGTGCACCGTGCGATTCGGTCAGGCGGTTGAGTTTGTCGAGGTCGTTCATCGCCCGGATTATCGTGCGGCCGAATCGGCCGCGCGCCTGCTTCGCTGCGGTTCAACCGTCAGGCCACGCGGTGCGAAGGCGCCCGCTCCGCAAGCTGCGCCAACCCGCACAGCACGTCGCCCACGATGATGATCGCCGGGCTTTCCAGCCCCTCGGCCGACACGGTGGCGGCGAGTGAGCCCAAGTTGCACACCGCATGCCGCTGCGTGGTCAGGCTCGCGTTCTGCAGCACCGCGGCTGGTGTGCCGGCGCCCAGCGCGCGGAGCAAGCCCGCTTGCAGCGCCTCGACGCTGGCCACACCCATGTAGACCACCAGCGTAAGCCCCTGCGCCGCGCACGCGGCAAGCGTGGGCCAGTGCAGCGGCGAGCCATCGGCGCGCGCGTGGCCGGTCACGAAGATCACGCCGTGCGCGTGGTCGCGGTGCGTGAGCCCCACGCCCAGCGCGGTGGCCGCTGCCAGGCCGGCGGTGATGCCGTTGATGATCTCGACCTCGATGCCATGCACGCGCAGTTCGTCGGCCTCTTCGCCGCCGCGGCCGAAGATCATCGGGTCGCCGCCTTTGAGCCGCACCACGCGTTCGCCGCGCAGTGCTTCGGTCAGCATCAGCTTCTGGATGAAGGCCTGCGGCGTGCTCTTGCAGCCACCGCGCTTGCCCACGTGAATGATGCGCGCCGAACGCCGCGCATAGCGCAACACACCGTCGCCGACCAGGTCATCGACGAGCAGCACGGTCGCGCGGCGGATCGCGCGCACTGCCTTCAGGGTCAGCAAGTCGGGGTTGCCCGGCCCGGCGCCGACCAGGGCCACCGACCCGCAAGGCCGAGCTTGCAAAGTGTGCGCTTCGGTCACGCGGTTTGCTCCTTGGCGGCATTCGCGGGGCCGGCGACGGCCAACGCGCGCAACAGGCAATCAACCTGCTGCAACAGCGGCACCGGTGCCGGCTTCTCGCCACTGACGACCGATTGGATGTAGAGCGCGGTGGTCGGCGCATCGCAGGTGCGGGGCAGCAGCGGCAGCTCGGTCAGCACGCCTTCGCGCGCGGCGCGCGACAGGTCGGCGCGCAGCCGGCCGTCGATGAACACATCGAGCTTCGGCGCGCGGCGCGGGTCGGCCACCGGCTCGCCTTCGGTGCCGCGCAGCAGCAGCGCGTTGGCGTGGGTGTGGGCAAGGAAATCGCCTTGCAGCGTGGCGTATTCAGGGTGGGTGTAGTTGACGACCCGCAGCACCGGCTGGCTGGCGCCGAGCGGCGCCAGCAACTTGGCGACCGTGTGGCCCGAGTTGCGCAGGCCGACCACGCGCCGCACGTCGAGGAGCCGCGCCAGCGGCGGGCACAAGGCCTCCGTGCGGATGAACACCGGCTCGTGGCGCGCCCAGGCATGCCCGACGTCGGTGGCGTCGCTCGCGAACGGCAGGCCCAGATCGCGGAAGATCTCGGCCGTGCTCACACGCCCGGCATCGAGCATCGGCCCGTGCACCAGTACCTGCACGCCTTCTTGCGCGAGCAACAAGGCCAGCAGGGCAGTCAGGTTCGGGAGCTTGCGCGCGCCGTTGTACGAGGGCAGCACGATGGTCGGGCGAGACGGCTCGATGCGAATGCAGCGTGCGTGGGTGGCGGCCAGAAAGCCCGCCAGCTCGGCAACGGATTCGCCCTTGATTCGCATGGCCAGCGCGAAGGCGCCCAGTTCCAGATCGCTGACCTGGCCATCCAGCACCTGGCTCATCAGGTCCTTCGCCTGGTCTTCGGTCAGCGAACGTGCACCCTCCTTGCCTCGGCCGATTTCCTTGATGTAGTTTGCTATCGCCATGTGCTTCTCCCGAGCGAGCAAACCGCAATTTTCAGGCCCAACCGGCTTGTGGAAACAAGCCCTTGCATCTGGGCGGTACGGGCGGGAGTCAGGCCGCTTGCTGCGTGAGCCGCACCAGGCGCTTCAGCTCAGGCACGCACGAGCCGCAGTTGGTGCCGCACTTCAGCGTGCCCTGCAGATGCACCAGCCGGTCGTCGGCGGTTCCGACCAGCGTGCCCAGGCACTCGGTGATCTGTGTCTCGCTCACGTCGAAACAGCTGCACACCTGCTTGCCGCGCGCTACCACCGCCAGCGGCGCCCTGGCGCCGGGGATCAGCAGCAGGCGGCCGTACGCTTGTGCCGGCAACTCGTCTTGAAGAAGGGGCTTGACCCAGGCTTCGGCGCTGATGTCGCCGGCCAGCATGAAGCCGTCGAGGCGCGTGCCGTCGGCCACTGTCACGACATGCATGCTGCGGCGTTGGCCGCGGCGCTTGTCGGCGTAATGCAGCACGCCCTTGGCGCTCAAGCCCAGCATGGCTTCGATGCGTTCGAGCAACGCATCGTCGGCGGGCTCGTAGGCCGCAGCGCGAAGCAGCACGCCGCTGCGCTCGCGGCCGAAAGGCACCACGGCTGCGAACGCAAACGCCTGCATCAACGGTTTCAACTGTTCGCGCGCTCGCAGTGCATCGGCGGGCGGCAGCCACACCACGCACAACAGCCGCCAGGGCAAATCGGCCTTCAGGATGCGCACCGCCGCGTGCTTCAACTCAGGCTGCTTCGAACTCGGGCAGAAGGCCGGGGAGGTGAGGGCGTTCACACCCGCCGTGCGTTCACCGTTGCTGGTGCTGCCCGACAGCATTTCGTCGCCCCAGTGCATTGCAATGAAGGTCTGCGCCAGGCCGACCTGCTCGCTCGCGTGCGCCGGGATGATCAGCGAGCCGCGCTTCGACGTGACCTGCACCAGGTCGCCGTCGACGAGCTTCAGGCGCGCCATGTCTTGCGCATGCATGTCGATCTGCGGTTCAGGCACGTGGCCGAACAGGCGGCCGATGGTGCCGGTGCGGCTCATGCCGTGCCACTGGTCGCGCAGCCGCCCGGTGTTGAGCGAAAACGGGTGTCGCACGTCGCGCGGCTCGGCCAGCGGTACATAGGCGGTGTCGGCGAACATGGCGCGGCCGTCGGCGGTGGGGAACACGCCGTCTTCGTAGAGCCGCAGTTTGCCCACTGCCGCGCCGGTCGGGAACGGCCACTGCTGCGCGCCTGCTTCGAGCAGGGGGTAGCCGAGGCCGGTGATGTCGAGGTCGCGCCCGCGTGTCGACTCGCGGTGCTCGTTCCATACCGATTCGGCGTTGTCGTAGGCGAACAGGCTCTCGCGCCCGGGGCGCAGGCGTGCTTCGAGCGAACGCGCGAAGTCCATCGCGATGCGCCAGTCGTCGCGGGCCAGGCCCACGGCCGGTACGGCACGGCGCACGCGGCTGATGCGCCGCTCGCTGTTGGTCACGGTGCCGTCCTTCTCGCCCCAGGTGCTGGCGGGCAGCAGCAGGTCGGCGTACTCACAGGTCGCGGTGGTGGCGAAGGCTTCTTGAACCACAACGAACTCTGCGCGCTCGAGTGCGCGGCGCACGGTCATGGCATTCGGCATCGACTGCGCGGGGTTGGTGCAGGCGATCCAGAGTGCGCGGATCTCGCCGTCGGCTGCCGCCTCGAACATTTCGACGGCCGACTTGCCCGGCTTCGCCGGCACATCGGCCACGCCCCACAGCCGCGCCACTTCGGCGCGATGGTCGGGGTTGGCCAGGTCACGGTGTGCGCTCAGCAGGTTCGCCAGGCCGCCCACCTCGCGTCCGCCCATCGCGTTGGGCTGGCCGGTCAGCGAGAACGGCCCCGCGCCGGGCTTACCGATCTGCCCGGTGGCCAGGTGCAGGTTGATGAGCGCGGCGTTCTTCGCGGTGCCGCTGCTGCTCTGGTTCAGGCCCTGGCAATACAGCGACAGCACCGGCTTGCGTGGGGCGCCGGCGGCAGGTTCGCCGTCCATGCCCGCGAACCACTTGGCGGCCAGCAACAGGTCGGCCTCGGGCACTCCGCACAGCTTGGCCACTTCCTTGGGCGCGAAGTCGCGCACACGGGCCTTCAGTGCATCGAAGCCGCTGGTGTGGGCCGCGATGTAGGCGGTGTCGACCCAGCCCTCCCAGAGCATCACGTGAAGCAGGCTGTTGAACAGCGCCACGTCGGTGCCGGGGAGGATCTGCAGGAACAGGTCGGCAGCGTCGGCGGTCTCGGTGCGGCGCGGGTCGATGACGATGGTGCGCATCAAGGGGTTCGCACGCTTCGCATCTTCGATGCGGCGGAACAGGATGGGGTGCGCGAACGCCGTGTTCGAGCCGACGATGAACAGCGTGGCAGCATGGTTCAGGTCGTCATAGCAGGTGGGCGGCGCGTCGGCGCCCAGCGTGGCCTTGTAGCCGGCCACCGCGCTGCTCATGCACAGGCGCGAGTTGGTGTCGACGTTGTTGGTGCCGATCAAGCCCTTGGCGAGCTTGTTGAAGACGTAGTAGTCCTCGGTCAGCAACTGGCCCGAGATGTAGAAGCCCACCGCATCGGGGCCGTGGGTCTCGATGATGTCGGCGAACCTGTCGGTCGCCGTGCCGATGGCCGCGTCCCACGACACGACCTGCCGCGGCGCATCGCGGTGCGGGCGCCACTGCGGCTGCAACAGGCGCGTCTGCATCGCCACCGTCCTGCTGGCGGTCAGGTGCAGCGTGCTGCCCTTGGTGCACAGGCGGCCGAAGTTCGCGGGGTGGTCGGGGTCGCCGCGAACGCCGGTGATGTCGCCACCGGCCGATTCGATGATCACGCCGCAACCCACGCCGCAATACGGGCAGGTGCTTCGGGTGTCAGTCATCGGATGCGCCCTGCGAAGCCCGTGCGCAATCAGCAGGCCTCACGCGCCCTGCGGCGCCTGGACGCTGAAACTCTCGTCGCCCAGCGCACCCGCGCTGGCCCCAGCGCCGCAGACGGGTGGCTTGATGTCGAGCGCCAGCGTGGCGAGTTCGTTGCCGTCGAGGAACACCTGGCCGCCATCGACCTTGCAGGCGAAACGCGGCGTCGTGCCCTCGTCGGGCGAGCGCGCACACCCGTCGGACAAGCCGATGGTCCAGTTGTGCAACGGGCAGGCCACGCTCTCGCCGAACACGATGCCCTGGCTCAACGGGCCGCCCTTGTGCGGGCAGTGGTCGAGCAGCGCGAACACCTTGTCTTCGCTGTTGCGGAACACCGCCACCGCAATGCCTTGTGTGCGCTCCACGCGGCGTGCTCCGAGAACCGGAATGTCGTCGACGCGGCAGATTGCTTTCCACTCGCTCATCAGGCTGCTCCAAGCGCTGCGAACTGCCGCGTATCGACCGCCGCCTTGTCGAAGTCGAACCACGGGTCGGGCTCGCCGTCGAGCGAGAACTGCAGCTTCGCCCACAGGGCCTTGCGCATCGGTGCGTCTTCGAGAATCTTCTTCTTGACGTGCTCCAGGCCGACGCGGCTGATGTAGTGCACCGTGCGTTCCAGGTACCAGCCTTCCTCTCGGTAGAGCTGGCAGAAGGCGCCGGTGTACTCGAGCACTTCCTCGGCCGTCTTGAGCTTCACCAGGAAGTGTGCAACTTCGGTCTTGATGCCGCCGTTGCCGCCCACGTACATCTCCCAGCCCGAATCGACGCCGATGATGCCGACGTCCTTGATGCCTGACTCGGCGCAGTTGCGTGGGCAGCCGCTGACGGCGAACTTCACCTTGTGCGGTGCGTACATCCGCCACATCGCGCGCTCCAGGTCCTTGCCCATCTGCGTGCTGTCTTGCGTGCCGAAGCGGCACCACTCGCTGCCCACGCAGGTCTTGACCGTGCGCAGCGCCTTGGCATAGGCGTGGCCGCTGGGCATGCCGATGTCTTTCCAGACGTTGACCAGATCTTCCTTCCTGACACCGAGCAGGTCGATGCGCTGGCCACCGGTGACCTTGACGGTCGGGATCTTGTACTTGTCGACCGCATCGGCAATGCGCCGCAACTCGCTCGACGTGGTCTCTCCGCCCCACATGCGCGGGATCACCGAGTAGGTGCCGTCCTTCTGGATGTTGGCGTGGCTGCGCTCGTTGATGTAGCGCGACTGCGGGTCGTCTTTCGCCTCTTTCGGCCAAGAACTGATGAGGTAGTAATTGACGGCCGGGCGGCAGCTTGCGCAGCCGTTCGGCGTGCGCCAGCCGAGCGCCTTGTAGACGCTGTCGATGGTCAGCAGGTGCTGTTCCTTGATGGCCTCGCGCGCCTCTTGGTGGCTGGCGTCGGTGCAGCCGCACATCGCCTTCTTGGTCGGCGGCTTGGAGTAGTCACCACCGGCGGTGAACATCAACAACTGCTCGACGAGCCCGGTGCACGAGCCGCACGAGGCGCTGGCCTTGGTGTGCTTCTTCACCTCTTCGATGGTGAACAGGCCCTTCTCCTTGATGGCCTTGCAGATGGCGCCCTTGGTCACGCCGTTGCAGCCGCACACCTCGTCGGTGTCGGCCATGGTGGCGGCCTTGCTGTGGCCTTCGTGGCCGGTGTCGCCGATGTTCGATTCGCCGAACATCAGCTTGTCGCGAATGTCGTGAATGGTGCGGCCTTCGCGCAGGAGCTTGAAGTACCAGGAGCCATCGACCGTGTCGCCGTACATGCAGGCGCCGATGAGTTTGTCGTCCTTGATGACGAGCTTCTTGTAGACGCCGCCGTACGGGTCGCTCATCACGATCTCTTCACAGCCCTCGCCGCCGGTGAAGTTGCCGGCCGAGAACAGGTCGATGCCCGTGACCTTGAGCTTGGTCGACGTGAGCGAGCCGGTGTAGCGGCCGATGCCGAATTGCGCCAGGTGGGTCGCGCACACCCTGCCTTGCTCGAACAGCGGTGCCACCAGGCCGTAGACCGTGCCCCGGTGCGCCGCGCACTCGCCGATGGAATAGATGCGCGGGTCGGTCACGGTCTGCATGGTGTCGTCGACCACGATGCCGCTGCGGTTGTTCACCCCGCAGTGCAGGCCGATCTTGACGGCCAGTTCGGTGTTCGGGCGAATGCCGGCGGCCATCACGACCAGATCGGCGGGCACCTCGGTGCCGTCCTTGAATTGCACGGCCATGACTCGGCCGTCCTTGTCGCCGATCAGGGCCTGCGTCTGTGCCCCGATCAGGAACTTCAGCCCCCGGTCTTCGAGCGACTTCTGCAGCAGCTGGCCGGCCACGATGTCGAGCTGGCGCTCCATCAGCCACGGCATGATGTGCACGACAGTCACCTGCATGCCGCGCAGCATCAGGCCGTTGGCGGCTTCCAGCCCGAGCAGGCCGCCGCCGATGACCACGGCGTTCTTGTACTTCGTGGCCGCCTCGATCATCGTGTTCGTATCAAAGATGTCGCGGTAGGCGATCACGCCTTCCAACTCCTTGCCCGGCACCGGCAGGATGAAGGGCACCGAGCCTGTGCACATCAGCAAGCGGTCGTATTCGGCTTCGGTGCCGTCGTCGGCCGTCACGACGCGGGTGCGGCGGTTGATGTCGACGACCTTGCGGCCCAGGTGCAGCGTGATGTGGTTCTCTTCGTACCAGCTCAGCGGGTTGAGCACGATCTCTTCGAGCGTCTGCTCGCCGGCCAGCACCGGGCTGAGCAGAATGCGGTTGTAGTTCGGGTGCGGCTCGGCGCCGAACACGGTGATGTCGTACAGGTCGGGGGCGATTCTGATCAGTTCTTCGAGGGTGCGAACGCCGGCCATTCCATTGCCGACCATCACCAGTTTCATCTTCTTCATCAACAGTCCTTGGCGCCACGGCCCGTGCGGTGGCTACGTACAAACGAGCAAGGTAGGTGCCAGCCATGACGCGCAAAGGTGTCGCCTCGCGGTGCCTGCTGCACCGCAACCGCGCAGGATTCTTGCTTTGCGGGCAATACGCCCTACCCATACGCACCTTTATGGCGCTTGCACCGTGACCGAGCATTCCTGCACATGAGCTTCGACGTTGATATCGGCCACGCCAGCGAGCGCGGCCCGCGCGCTGAGAACGAGGACTTCGCTGCCGCGCAGCGCCCGGCGCCCCATGAGGAGGCGTTGGGTTTCATCGCGGCCATCGCCGACGGTGTGTCCGCCGGTGGTGGCGGGCGCATGGCGGCACAGACCAGCGTCACCGCACTGGTCGAAGACTTCTTCGCCGCGCCGCCGACCTGGGACACCACCGTCGTGTTCGACCGCGTGATCGGCGCGCAGAACAGCTGGCTCGCCTCGCACAACCGGCGCAGCAGCGACTCTGCGATGAGCACGCTTACCGCGCTGGCTCTTCGCGGCCACACCTGGACGCTGGGCCATGTCGGCGACACGCGCGCCTACCTGCTGCGCGGCGCCGAGTGCCGCCGTCTGACGCAGGACCACTGCCTCGATCACCCCGACTTCAAGAGCCGCCTGACGCGGGCGATGGGGCAGGAAGACGCGATCCGCGTCGACTACCTGCAAGGCGAGCTGCACCTGGGCGACACGTTCGTGCTCGTCTCCGATGGCGTGCACGGCCGCTTGCCGCAAGCCCAGATCGTGCAGCTGGCGGGCCAGGGCAGCGCGCAGCAGGCGAGCGCCGCGCTGGTGCAGGCCGCGGTGGCGGCAGGTGGGCAGGACAACGCGACCGCGCTGGTCGTGCGCGTGCTCGGCCTGGCGCGCTCACGCCTCGAAGATGCGCTGGTGGCGGGCCGTGTGTTGCCTGTGCCGCCGCGCCTGAAGCTTGGCGAAGAGCTGGATGGCCACGTGGTCACCGCACTCGTCGCCGACACCGGGGTGCACCTGCTCTACCAGGTGCGGCACATGGCCACGCGCACGCTGAAAGCGCTGAAGACGCTGCACCCCTCGCGCGCCAGCGACGAGCAGGAGCGCGCCATGCTCGCGCATGAAGCGTGGCTCGCGGCGCGCGTGTGCGAGCGCGAGGTGACGGGCTTCGTGCGCATCGACGAAGCGCACGACGCAAGCGCCTTCTACCTGCTCTACGACTGGCACAGCGGGCAGACGCTGGAACAACTCGCCGCCCAGCGCGGTGCCAAGAACTTGCCGGTGGCCGACGTGGTGGCATGGGTCCTGGCAGCGGCCCGGGCCCTGGCGCGGCTGCACCGTCTGGGCGTGGTGCACCGGGATGTGAAGCCGGGCAACCTGCACCTCGGTGACGACGGGCAATTGCGCCTGCTCGACCTCGGCGTGGCGGTGTCGGGCAACGAGCCGGCCGAACAGCGCGCGCTGCATGCCGGCACGCCCAGCTACATGAACCCGGAGTTGTGGAGCGACGAGCCGGTCGATGCGGTCACCGATCTGTTCGCGCTCGGCGCCACGCTCTACCAGTTGCTGACCGGCCACTTGCCTTTCGGCGAGATCGAGCCTTACCAGAAGCAGCGCTACCGGCGCGACCCGAAGCCGCCGTCGCGGCTGCGGCCCCACGTTCCCATCTGGCTCGACCATGTTGCACTCAAGGCCGTGGCGCTCGACAAGAAGCTGCGCTTCGAGACCGCCGAAGAATTGATCATCGCGCTCGAGCGTGGCGCCTCGCGGCCGCTCGGCGCAGCTGCCGCATCACCCCTGGCGCTGCGCGACCCGACGCTGCTGTGGAAGGTTGCGCTCGGCGTCTCGGTGGTGGTCAACGTGCTCGTGGTGTTCTGGTTGTTGTTCCTGCCGCGCTGACCCCGGCCGGCGCCAGCTACCCAGCCGGCGCCAGGCGCGCCCGCCCGCCCTTTTCGGCCCACGTGCGGGTCCAGCGTATCTGCATCGTTCGCATGACCACGAGCACGAGCACAGTGAGCACCGCGAACACCACGAAGCCGCCCGCGTAGCTGCCGGTCCGCTGCTTCAGCAAGCCCATCGTCGACGGCACCAGGCCGCCGCACAGCGCACCGACCTCGCCGATCATCGAGCCCGCCACAGCGCTGCTGGTCGGCCAACGCAGCGGCACCAGCTGGAACAGGGCGCCGTTGCCCGCGCCGAGTGCGGCGAAGCACAGCATCATCAGCAAGGTGGTCAGCACCAGCGAGCCGGTGGCCGAGGCGATCAGCAGCAGTGTCACCGTGACCACCACGAGCACGAGCGTGAGCGTGTTCACGCCGCCCCACCTGTCGGAAATCCACCCCCCGGCCACGCGCAAGGCGGCGGCCATGAAGGCCGCCAGCATGGTGAGCTGGCCGGCCTGCACCTTGCTGACGTGGAACTGGTCGAAGTAGTAGGTCGGCAGGAACGTGGTCAGACCGATGAAGCCACCGAAGGTGATGCCGTAGATCAGGCTGAAAGTCCAGCCGTCTTTCTCGAACAGGCAGGCGACGTGCTCGCGAAAGCTGGCGTGGCTGTCCACGTCGTCGGGTTCGCGCGCGAACACGATCATCACGACCAGCGGGATCATGATGGCCACTGCCGCCACGCCGTAGACCGCCTGCCAGCCCAGCCACTGCGCAAGCGGCGGCGCCACCAGCACCGACACCGCCGTACCGACGTTGCCCGCACCCACCAGGCCCATCGCCAACCCCTTGTGCTGCGGCGGGAACGAACCCGCACCGAGCGACAGCGCCACGCCGAAGCTCGCACCCGCAATGCCCAGCAACACGCCCATCTTCAGCAGATCGTTGAAGCTGTCGACCAGAAAGAAGCCGTACAGCATGGCCACCGCGATCAGCCCCATCTCGACGAGCGTGGCCTTCTTGCGTCCGATGTACTGCGCGAGCACGCCCAACGGAAAGCGCATCAAGGCGCCGGCGAGAATCGGGATCGACAACATCAGGCCTTTCTCTGCTGGCCCGAGCTTGTAGGTTTCGGTGATGAAGGGCGCCATTGCCCCGTTCAGCACCCAGATGCAGCACGAGAACGAGAAGTACAGGAACGCTGCAAACAGCGTGGGCGAGTGCCCGGCCTTCAGAAAACTCTTGAACGATGACACGCGTGACCCTTTTCAAAATAATCGGCACTCTTGTGGTGCCGAGCTGTTGGCGACGCACCATGCGAATACCATGCCCGGACATTGGGCGCGCGCTGGTTCGCACCGCTTCTTTGCGGATCGCACCGCCGCCGGGGCGATATCATCAAGTTAGGGGATTCAGGCTGCGCGAACCTGTGTTGCGCTTGTCAAGCGCAGTCTGCAGGAACAAGATCGCACGCACAGGTCAGAAAAAATGGGTTGGGTGCTGTCGAGAAGTTGTCAAGGAAGTGCCTGGTTCATGAACGATGCGAACTCTCCGATGCTTTCTGACCGCACCGAAACTGCGCGCGCCTTGGCGCTTGCCGTCGGCGTCGACTGCGCCGCTTTGGTCGGTGCGATGCTGAAAACACTGGACCATGTCCAGGCGCTCACGTCCGTCAAGGAAGTGGCCAGCGGGCGCTATGTGTTTGTGAACCCTCGCATGGCCGAGCTGTTTGGTCGCGCGCCCGCCGACCTCCTCGGTGCCACCGACCTCGACCTGATGGAGTTGCCGCAAAGCAGCGCCATCCGGGCCGCTGAGCAGGCCGCGCTGGTTCATGCCACGCCCACGCTGAGTGCGCACCGCGTCGAGCGCAACGGCTTGAAGCGCGAGTTCAGCGTGACACGAACTGCCCTGCCGCGCACCGACGGCACGCCCGCCCGCCACGTGTTGAGCGTCTGGGTCGAGCAGACCTCCGCCCATCAGCGCGATCAACAATTGCAACAAGCCCTTGCACAGCTCGAGCAGCAGCAAGTTGCGGCCGAATCGCAGCGGCACGACACGCCGGACCAGGGGCTGCGCGACCAGGCCACGGGCCTGTACCAGCGTGTCCACTTCGACGACCAGTTGCGCCGTGAAGTCGACCTGTCGTCACGCGAGCACCGCGAGTTCGCGCTGGTGTCCATTGCGCTCGACCCGTTCACCGAAGCCGTCAGCGGCCTGGGCGTGCAGGCGCGCACGCGCATTCTCGAAGCTCTGGGCCGGCTGCTGCGCGGCAATACGCGCGCCATGGATGCGTCGTGCCGGCTCGATGAATACCGCTTCGCGGTGTTGCTCTCAGGGGTCGGCCTTGCAACCGCGCATTCGCGCATGGAAGGCCTGCGCCGCCAATGCGCGACCCAGATCGTCGTGCTCGACGGCCGCGATCTCGGCTTCACCGTATCGATGGGCGTCGCGAGCTTCCCGCACACCGCGCACGGCGAGGACGAGCTGATGCATGCTGCCGACGTGGCACTTGCAGAAGCGCGCAAACGCGGCGGCAACCACGTCACGCTGGCGAGCATTCGCTTCGAGCTCGGGGCGGCCTGACCTGTCAGAAGTGCGCGGCCTTGATCGCCATGTACACGGCCAGCGCATAGAGCAGCACGGCAAACGCACGTTTGAGTTGGGCCACGTTCAGCCGGTGCGCGGCCCCGGCGCCGAGCGGCGCGGTCAGTACGCTGGCGAGTGAAATGGTAAGCAGCGCAGGCAGGTAGATGAAGCCGACGGCGCCGCCGGGCATGTCGGGCAGCGACCAGCCGGCGATCACATAGCCGACCGTTCCCGCCACCGCGATCGGAAACCCCAACGCTGCCGACGTGGCCACTGCGCTGTGCATCTTTACGTTGCACCAGCTCATGAACGGCACCGAGACGAAAGCGCCGCCCGCACCGACCAGCGCAGCCAGCAGCCCGATCACGCTGCCCACGCCGAACAGCGGCGCAGCCGATGGCAGTTCGCGTGTCGGCACGGGCTTGCGGCCGCGCAACATCTGGGTGGCCGAGAAAGTGATGAACAGGGCGAACAGAACACCCAGCACCTGCGTCGGCATGGCCTTGGCGATCTGCGCGCCGAGCAGCGAGCCGAGCACGATGCCCGGCGCGAGTTTGCGGACAATGTCCCAGCGCACCGCGCCATGGCGGTGGTGCGCGCGCACCGACGCCATCGACGTGAAGCAGATGGTCGCGAGCGAGGTGGCGATGGCCATCTTCACCACCAACTGCGCGGGCATGCCGCGCGCCGACAGCACGAAGGTCATGAACGGTACGAGCAGCATGCCGCCGCCGATGCCGAACAAGCCCGCCAGAAAGCCGGTGCATGCGCCCAGCAGCAGCAATTCCAGGACGAGCGCCCAACCCAGATCAAAGCTCAATGGTGCACCCTAGGGCCTGCGGTCGGTCCCGCCAAGCGGGAATTCGCCCTCGGAAAACCCTCGGCGCTCATCCGCCGAGCCTGCGGAGCGCGGCAGCCCATTCGTCCGGCGTGACGGGCGTGATCGACAGCCGGTTGCCGCGCCGCAGCACCTGCATCGTGCTCAATTCTGGCGCCGCGCGCAGTTCGGCCAGCGGCAGCAGCCGGGTCTTGCGGACCAGCTTCACGTCGACGTTCAACCAGCGCGGGTTGGCGGGGTCGGACCGCGCATCGAAATACGGGCTGGCCGCGTCGAACTGCGTGGCATCGGGGTAGGCGAGCCGTGCCACTTCGGCCAGGCCGGCCACGCCGGGCTCGGCGCAGGACGAGTGATAGAACAACACCCCGTCACCGACACGCATGGCGTCACGCATGAAGTTGCGCGCCTGGAAGTTGCGCACGCCGACCCAGGGCACGGCGCTTTTCGGTGCGTGCGCGACGTCGTCGATGGAGCACTCTGCGGGCTCGCTCTTCATCAACCAATACATGGTACCGTTCGGGACAGCCGCGCGCTCGGGCACGGCGCCAAGGGAGGAGGGGGTGTCAGGGTGTCCGCCGCATACCGTGAGCCGCATTCCTGAACCCAGGTAGTTCAGGTGGGCGAGGTCAGCCGGGCTTCGGGTTCATCTGACGCGAGACGATCACACCAACCCGGCGATGTTCCAAGCCCTTGCTCAAAGAGCATCGGTTCAAGGAAATATAAAGCTCACGCGAGTGCGACGGACGTTCTCATTCTATGCCCGCGACTGCGCCGCGCAGGGCCGAATCAGAGCAATTGCCCGTTTGCGCCAAGGGCTTGATCGAGGCGCCGGATGAGGTTGTCGATGTCCACCTCACGGGGAACGGAAACGCTGCCCGGTTCGGCCGCGCGCGCGCTGCTTCGCACCTCCGGTCGGCCCGCCAGCGCATACGCCAGGTTGAGCGCCGCAAGCACGGCGATGCGCTCGCGCGCCTTGACCTTGCCGCCATCGCGAATGGCGCCCATTTCACGGTCGACATTGCGCACCGCTTCGAGCAATGCGGTCTCGCCGCCATCGGGGCAGCCGAGCAAATAGCTCTGGCCGAGGATCGTGACTTCGATCTGCTTCATGGCGTGCTTTGGGTGTTGCGCGCGCCGCTGTTCTGCTTGTCTGGCGCGGGCTCGGCGGGCAGCCGCTCGAGCAGCGCATCGATGCGGCTGCGCGCGGCATTCAGGCGAGAGCGCAGGCTGTCGCGCTCATGTTGCACCTGGGACAGCTGTTGCTCCAACAGGGCATTCGTTCGTTGCAACTCGTCGTGCCGCAGGAGCAGGCGCTCAACCCGGTCGGCGAGTTCTTCGATCTTCGACATGGCGCGTGTTGAAGCTGAGGACAGTTTCGATTGTAGAGGTGGCGACCGCTTACACTTCCGCCCGTTGGTGCCCGTGCCGGCGTTCATGCCGGCACAGTTAAACGGGAAGCAGAAGGAAGTCACACCTGGTGTGTGGCAGCCGAAACTGCGCTGCCCCCGCAACGGTACGGCGGACGAAGCCGCGTGTTCACACGCAAGGCTTCTGACACTGCGCACACACCACTGAGGGCCGCAAGGCCGTCGGGAAGGTCGCAGGGTTTGGTCCGCCAGCCCGGATACCGGCCAACGAGCGGGCGCTTCCATGAGGCGGCGCCCATGTCGCAACCACCCGCGGGGAAGCGGGCGGTTGCATGTTGTCCGGACCCCTCCTTCACCATGAGAACTTGTCACCCGGCGCTTCGTGCGCTTCCGGCAGTACCGCGTTCTGCGCGCGTGCCGACCGTGCTTTGCCTTGCCCTGCTCGCTGCGTTCGCAGCGCCCACCTTCGCCCAGACAAAGCTGTCCGCAGTCGTCATCAGCGGCAGCCGTGAGCCCTTGCCGCTCGACCGCGTCACGGCCGATGTGGTGGTCATCGACGCGCAGCGCATCCGCGAGAGCACGGCCGACTCCATCGAAGACCTGCTGCGCCGCGAGGCCGGCGTGCAGGTCTCGCGCACCGGCAGCCCCGGGCAGAGTGCCGCCGTGTTCATTCGCGGTGCCGGCTCGGGCAACACGGTGGTGTTGATCGATGGCGTGCGGGTCGGCTCGGCCACGCTCGGCCAGGTCGAGTTCGAGGCGATCGGCCTGTCGCAGATCGAGCGGATCGAGGTCTTGCGCGGCCCCGGCTCCAGCCTGTATGGCGCCGACGCCGTGGGCGGTGTGGTGCAGATCTTCACGCGGCGCGGCGAGGGTGAGCCGCGCGTGGCTGGCAACCTGACGGTCGGCGGCCACCGCTCGCTCGATGGCAGCGTGGGCGTGAGCGGCGCACAGGGCGTCGTCGACTATGCCGCATCGGTCAGCCGCCAAAGCTCGCGCGGCGTGTCGGCACTGAAGGCCGGTGACCGCTTCGGCAACTACAACCCCGACGACGACGGCTACACCCGCGACACCGCGCAGCTCAAGCTCGGCTTCACGCCGGCGGCGGGCCAGCGCGTCGGCGTGAACCTGATCGAGAGCCGCTTGAATGCTCAGTACGACGCCAGCGAGTACCTGGCTTCCAACGGCTTCAACCAGGACGCCACGCCCGACTTCCGCGGCAAGCTCAAGACCAGCATCGCCTCGCTCGACTACCGCGGCGAGTTCGGCCCGGGGCTGGCGCTGACCGCACAGGCTGCGCACAGCGACGACGACCTGAAGAGCGGCGGCACCGAGATCAACCGCTTCCGCACCCAGCGCGATCAGTTCACGCTGCAAGGCGCGTGGACGCCGCTGGTGGGCCAGCAGTTTGTGGCCGCCGTCGAGCACCTGACCGAGCGCGCACACTCCGACTCGTTCAATGCCGACGAGAGCCGGCGCAACGACGCATTGGTGCTCGGCTACAGCGGTCAGTTCGGGGCGCACACGCTGCAAGCCGACGTGCGCCAGGACCGCAACTCGGTCTACGGCAGCAACCCGACCGGGCGCCTGGGCTGGAGCATGGAAGTGGCGAAGGGTCTGCGCGTGCGCGTGCTCGGCGGCAGCACTTTCCGCGCGCCGAGCTTCAACGAATTGTTCTACCCCGGCTACGGCGTGCCCACCGTCACGCCTGAAAAAGGCCGCAGTGTCGAGCTCGGCCTGACATGGCGGTCCGGCACCACCGAGTTGGCGGCCACCGCCTACGAGAACCGCGTGCACGACATGATCGGCTACGAAACCAACAATGCGCTGTGCCCGGCCGACCCGAGTTACCAGTACGGCTGTGCGCGCAACATCGGCGAGGCCCGGCTGCGCGGCGGCACGGTCTCGGCCACGCACCGCTGGGGCAGCTTGCGCATGGCGGCCACACTCGACGTGCTGGACGCGCAGGACCTGGTCCAGAACAAGCGCCTGGCGCGCCGCGCGGCCCATCAGGAGAGCCTGAGCGCCGACTACGAGATGGGCGCATGGAGCTTCGGCGCGGCGGTGCTTGCCGTGGGCAAGCGGCCCGATGGCGGTGTCTATCTCGGCGCCTATGAAACGCTGGACCTGCGCGCACGCTGGCGCTTCACGCCGCAGTGGCAGCTCGAAGCGAAGTTGCTGAACGCGACCAACCGCAACATCGAGCCGGTGCGCGACTACCAGCAGATCGGCCGCCAGGCCTGGCTCGGTGTTCGCTTCGATGGCAAAGGGCTGTAAGCCGCCGGCACGCCATGACGCAGGCGCATGAGCTGATCCTCGGCGGGCAGCGCAGCGGCAAGTCGCGCTGCGCCGAGGCGCGTGCCCGCGCGTGGCTCGACGTTCCGGGCCGCTCGGCCGTGCTGCTGGCCACCGCGCTGGCCGGTGATGACGAGATGCGCGAACGCATCCAGCGTCACCGCGAAGACCGGGTGCGGCGCGTGCCCGAGCTCATGACCGATGAGGTGCCCGTGGAACTGGCGCGGGCGGTGGCGTTCCACGCCGCACCGAGCCGGCTCGTCGTCGTCGACTGCCTGACCTTGTGGTTGACGAACCTTCTGATGCCGATGAGCGGCGCCCCTTCGGCCGCCGATGCGATGGACGCCGCGCGGCACGCGCTGCTCGGCGCATTGCAGCGAGCCATCGGCCCGGTGCTGCTGGTCTCGAACGAGATCGGCATGGGTGTGGCGCCCATGTCGGCGCCGGCTCGCCGCTTCGTCGATGAACTCGGCCGCCTCCACCAGGGTGTGGCCGCGCTGTGCCCGCACGTCACCTTGATGGTGGCGGGAATCGAAGTGGCCGTGAAGCGCGGAGGCTCGGAATGAAACCGCACCCGAGCGCGCGCCGCGTGCCCGGCGTGTGCGGCGTGCAACGCCTGACAGTCGTGCAACCTGTGAACGCTGTACTTCTGGCACTCGCGCTGTGCCTGCACGCGCAAGCCGGCGCGCAAGCCGGCGCGCAGGTCAGCGTGCGCGACGAGCGCGGCGCCACGCTCACGTTCAGCGCGCCGCCGAAGCGCATCGTGAGCCTGCTGCCATCGCTCACCGAGAGCGTGTGCGCGCTCGGCGGTTGCGCGCTGCTGGTGGGGACCGACCGCTTCTCGAACTCGCCGGCCAGCGTGCTCGCGCTGCCCAAGCTCGGCGGGCTCGACGACGCGCAGGTCGAGCGCATCGCCGCGCTCGCGCCCGACGTGGTTCTTGCGGCCACGTCGGCCCGGGTCATTGACCGGCTCGAATCGCTGGGCATTCGGGTGCTGGTGCTCGAACCGCGCAACCATGCCGACGTGCAGCGCTCGCTCGCCACGTTGGCGCAGTTGCTCGGTCGGCCCGATGAAGGCGCGCGGCTGTGGTCGGCCATCGAGCAAGACATGCGCGCGGCAGCCATGCGCGTGCCGCCCGCGTTGCGCGGGCAGCGGGTCTACTTCGAGGTCGATGCCACACCTTACGCGGCCGGTGCCGGTTCGTTCATCGGTCAGACGCTGGCGCGGCTCGGCCTGGCCAACGTGGTACCCGCCGAGCTCGGCCCGTTCCCGAAGCTGAACCCCGAGTTCGTGGTGCGCGCCCAGCCCGACATCGTGATGGCCGCGAAGGCCAACCTCGGCGACATGCCCAAGCGCCCCGGCTGGGCTGCGCTGCGCGCGTTGCAACGCGGCCGAACGTGCGGCTTCGCGAGCGAGCCCTACGAGGTGCTGGTGCGCCCCGGGCCGCGCATGGGCGAAGCCGCGTTGACGCTGGCCGACTGCCTGGTGCAAGTCGCCAAGGTGCACTGATGGCCGAGGCCGACCGGAAGCGCCGCGTGCGGCTCGTCGTGATGCTTGCGGCGCTCACCGTGCTGTTGCTGATCGCCGGCCTGGCGGCGGGCAGCGACGGCTGGTCGCTGCGCGCGTTGTGGGCCACGCTGCAGGGCGACGAGGCGGGGCTGATCGTCGGCCAGATCCGCGCACCGCGCACGCTCGGCGCCTGGCTCACCGGCGCCTTGCTGGGCCTGGCCGGCGCCACCGCGCAGGGCCTGTTCCGCAACCCGCTGGCCGACCCGTACCTGCTGGGCTCGGCCTCCGGTGCCACGCTGGGCGTGGTGCTGGTGCTGGCCGCGAGTGCGCTCGTCGGTCATGGCATCAGCCTGGCCACGGCCGATGCGCTGGCCCGCATCGGCCTGGTGGCAGCCGCGTTCGCCGGGGCCTTGCTTGGCGTGCTGCTCACACTCGCACTCGCGCGCGGTGCCGAGCAGACCACTCGGCTGCTGCTGGCCGGCGTGGTGGTGAGCGTCGTGCTCGCCGCACTCAATGACCTGGTCACCAGTGCCGCGCCCGATGCGCTGCGTGGCAAGCAGGCCTTCCTGCTCGGCAGCACCGGCTTCCTGGGCTGGGCCAGTTGCGCGGCGCTCGGCGTGGGGTTGCTGCTGGCCTTGCCGCTGGCATGGCGCCTGTCGCGCGCGCTCGACGCGTTGACGCTCGGCGAAGACAGCGCACGCAGCCTCGGCCTGCGCCTCGGCCGCGTGCGCATGGCCCTGGTGGCCGCACTCGCGCTGGCGACTGGCCTCGCGGTGTCGCAGGCCGGCTTGATCGCGTTCGTCGGGCTGGTGGCGCCGCATTTGGTGCGCCGCTTCGCACCGGCGCCGCACGGCTTCACGCTGGTTGCGAGTGCTGCGGCCGGCGGCACGCTGCTGCTGATGGCCGATGTGCTGGCGCGCAGCCTGATCGCGCCGCAAGAGGTGCCGGTGGGCGTGCTCACGGCATTGCTCGGCGGTGGCTACCTGCTGTGGCTGCTGCGCAAGCGCAGGTTCGCATGAACAGCGATGTGAACAAGGTCGCCACGCTCAGCGCGCACGGCATCAGCGTGGCGCTCGGCAGTACGCAGGCGTTGCGTGATGTGACGCTCACGTTGCGCCCCGGCTGGACCGCCATCGTCGGGCCGAACGGTGCGGGCAAGTCGACGCTGCTACGCGCGCTGGCGGGCCTGCAGCGGGCCGATGCCGGCAGCGTCAGCTTCATCGGCCGCCCGATCACGCAGTGGAACGCCCGTGCGCTGGCGCAGCAACTCGCGTGGCTCGCGCAGCAGGGCGAGGCGACCGGCGAGCTGACCGTGCGCGAGGTCGTGCACCTCGGCCGCCTGCCGCAACTGGGGCTCTTCACGGCACCGGGGCCGGCCGATGAAGCCAGCGTCGATGCCGCCCTCGTCGATGCCGAATGCACCGGCTGGCAGCACCGCCGCCTGCACGAACTGTCGGGCGGCGAACGTCAGCGCGCACTGCTGGCGCGCGCGCTGGCCACCGGCGCGCCGTGGCTGCTGCTCGACGAACCCACCACGCACCTCGACCCGCTGCACCAGGTTGCGCTGGTGCGCCTGCTGCGGCGCCATGCGGCGCGCGGCAGCGCGGTGGTGAGCGTGTTGCACGACTTGTCGCTGGCCTTGCTCGCCGACCGGCTGGTGGTGCTGGCCGATGGGCGCCTGCGCGCCGAAGGCGTGCCCGGCGACCCTGACCTGCATGCCGCGCTGGTCGATGTATTCGGTGGCGCGCTGCGCATCGAACGCCTCGGCGAGCGCTGGATTCCCGTGGCTGAACTGGAGACTTGACACCATGCAAATCGAAACCCCACCGCTGGACGCGTGCAGCGCCAAGGCCACCGGCGAGCGCCGTGGCCTGGTGCTCATTCACACCGGTAACGGCAAAGGCAAGAGCACGGCCGCCTTCGGCCTGGCGCTGCGCGCCCACGGGCGCGGCAAGCCGGTGAAGATCTACCAGTTCATGAAGGTGCCCACCGCACGCTTCGGCGAGCACCGCATGTTCGAGCAGCTCGGCGTGCCCATCGAAGGCCTGGGCGACGGCTTCAGCTGGAAGAGCCACGATCTCGAACACTCGGCGAAGCTCGCGCTCGATGGCTGGGCGCGCGCCGAGCAGACCATCCGGGCGGGCGAGCACTTCCTGGTCGTGCTCGACGAGATCACCTATCCGTTGCGCTACGGCTGGGTGCCACTGGCGTCGGTGCTGGCTGCCTTGCGCGAGCGGCCGCCCCACGTGAACGTGGTGCTGACCGGCCGCGAGGCGCCGCAGGAACTGATCGACCTGGCCGACACGGTGACCGAGATGACGCTCGTGAAGCACCACTTCAACGCCGGCGTGCCGGCGCAGCGCGGGATCGAAGATTGATGAACGCCGCCGCTGCCGAGAGGCCGGTCGCCGCCATCAGCTGGAGCGCGGGCAAGGACTCGTGCCTGGCGTGGCTTCGAGCCCTCGATGCCGGCCTTGAAGTGCGCAGCTTCCTGACGATGTGCGACGCGGGCGGCCTGAGCAAGTCGCACGTGTTGCCGCCTGCTTTGATCGCCGCGCAAGTGCGTGCGATGGGTGGCGCCTGGGTGCCCGCGCTCGCCGGGCCGGGCGAGTACGCGGATGTGTTCAACGCCGCATTGCGCGCCCTTCGCGACGCGGGCCACACGCACATGGTGTTCGGCGACATCGACCTGCAAGCGCACCGCGACTGGCTCGAGCCGGCCTGCGCGCGCGCCGGCCTGGTGGCGGTGTTCCCGCTGTGGGGCGAGGCTCGGGCGGCACTTGCGCAGGAGGTGATCGCTCGCGGCATTCGCGCCCGGCTGGTTTGCGTGGACACGCGCTGGCTCGACGCGTCGTTCTGCGGCGCCGACTACGACGCGTCGCTGCTCGCGCGGCTGCCCACGGGCGTGTGCCCGGTGGGCGAGGGCGGCGAGTTCCACACCTTCGTGTTCGACGCGCCAGGCTTCGCAGCGGCGCTTCGCATCACGAACGGGCCGCAGCAGGTCGTGGCCTCGGTGCCACCGCTGACGCCGACGACGTTGGTGCTGCAGACACTCCTGTTGCAGGAGGGCGCCGCGCGGTGACCTTCGCCTGGCTCGCTGCATTGGCGTTACCGCTGGCCTGGGGGCTGGACGCCTGCTTCGGCGAGCCGGCCGACCGCTGGCACCCGGTCGCCTGGCTGGGCCTGGCGTTGGCGCCGCTCGGGCGTTGGCTGTGCACCTTGCGGCCGGCGCTCGCGTTCGGCGGCGGCGCGGTGGCGTGGGTGGTGTTCGCGCTGGTGCTCGGTGGGGCGGCCTGGGGCGTCGAGAACACATTGGTGTCGATGTCGCCATGGATCGCAGTGCCGCTGCTCGCACTGCTGTTGAAGCCGACGTTCGCGTGGCGCATGTTGCGCACTGAGGTCGCGGCCGTCGAGCGCGCAGCGGCCAGCAGTGTGGAAGCTGCGCGCATGCAACTCGCCCGGCTCGTGAGCCGCGACGTCAACGAGCTGGATGCCAGCATGGTCCGCGAGACCGCCATCGAGACCCTGGCCGAGAACCTGAACGACTCGGTGGTTGCGCCGCTGTTCTGGTACGCGGTGGCAGGCCTGCCCGGTGCGGTGGTGTACCGCTTCGCGAACACGGCGGATGCGATGTGGGGCTACCGCGGCGCGTGGGAGTGGGCCGGCAAGTGGGCCGCTCGCGCCGACGATGCATTGAGCTGGCTGCCGGCGCGCATCACGGCCGCTTTGCTGTGGCCCGCGCATCGGCCAGCGCACTGGCTCGCCCATCGGCCAGCGCACTGGCGTGCGCTGCACACCGAAGCGCGGCGCACCCCGTCGCCCAATGGCGGTTGGCCGATGGGTGCGATGGCGTTGCGGCTCGGGGTGCGGCTGCGCAAGCCCGGCGTGTACGCGCTGAATGCCGCTGCACCGTCGCCCACGCCGGCGCATGCGGCACGTGCGGTGCATGCCGCCTCCATTGCAGCGCAGTGCGCGATGGTGGTGGCCTGCGCGGTGTGGTTGCTGCGAGCGTCCCTGCCATGACCGCGCGCGCAGTCATGGTGCTGGGCACCACCAGCGGTGCGGGCAAGAGCTGGCTCGCCACGGCTTTGTGCCGCTGGTTTGCCCGCCAGGGTTTGAAGGTGGCGCCGTTCAAGGCGCAGAACATGAGCAACAACGCGCGTGTCGTGCCTGGCCCGGGCGGCGGGACAGGCCCAATGGGCGAGATCGGCAGCGCACAGTATTTCCAGGCCCTGGCCGCGCGCGCCGAGCCCGAGGTGCGCATGAACCCGGTGCTGCTCAAGCCCGAGCGCGACACCCACAGCCAGGTCGTCGTGATGGGGCAGGTGCACGCCGAACTCACCGAGATGCCGTGGCGCGAACGCAGCGAGCGCCTGTGGCCCTTCGCGCGCAGCGCGCTGCACGGCCTGATGGCCGAGAACGATGTGGTCGTGATCGAGGGCGCAGGGTCGCCGGCCGAGATCAACCTGTACGCGAGCGACTACGTGAACATGCGCACCGCGCGCGAGGTGCGTGCGGCGTGCCTGCTGGTGACCGACATCGACCGGGGCGGCGCCTTCGCCCACCTGTACGGCACGCATGCGCTGCTGCCGGCGGCAGAGCGTGCGCTGATTCGCGGCTTCGTGCTGAACCGGTTTCGCGGCGACGCCCGCCTGCTGGCGCCCGGCCCGGAACAGTTGCTGCAGCTCTGCGGTGTGCCCACGGTCGCGGTATTGCCGATGTGGCGTGGCCACGGTCTGCCGGAAGAAGACGGCGTGTTCGACGAGGGACCGAGCGGCGCGGGAGCCATGGGCATTCCGGCCGGCGCCGTGCACATCGCCATCGTCGCGTTCCCGCACATCAGCAACCTCGACGAATTCCAGCCACTGCGCCAATGCCCCGGGGTGCGGCTGCGCTGGGTGCGCACGCCGGCTGAAGCGGCCGGCGCCGACTGGGTGGTGTTGCCCGGCTCCAAGCACACCACAGGCGACCTCGCCTGGCTTCGCAACACCGGCCTGGCCGATGCGGTGGTGCGCCACGCGCAAGCCGGCGGCCGCGTGCTCGGGGTCTGCGGCGGCCTGCAGATGCTGGGCGCTTCGCTCGTCGATGAGCATGGCGTCGAAGGCCAACCGAACACCCACGTCGAAGGCCTGGGCCTGTTGCCGCTCGTGACGCGCTTCGAGCGCAGCAAGCTGCTGCGGCGCACGCAGGCACGCTTCGCCAAGCTCGACGCGCCGTGGTCGGCGCTGTCGAACGTCGCGCTCGGTGGCTACGAGATTCGGCAAGGCCGCACCGAGGCCGTGGTCGGCATGGGCGGCTCCAGTGGCATGACAGCCGCGCTGCACAACGACGAAGGCCACGCCATCGGTTGGCAGCGCAGCAATGTGCTGGGCGCGTATGCGCACGGTCTGTTCGAATCGGAGGCCGTGACGCGCGCGTTGTTCAGTGCCGGGATTCGGTCCCTCGACACCGTGTTCGACGGCCTGGCCGAATTCATCGACCTGCACTTCCAGCCCGGCGTGCTTGACGCAATGATTCGATGACTCCGAGGAACGAGATGAACGAGACCGTGAACGACACCATGAACGACACCACCACCGACCCCTCCTCCGCGCCCCTGGCGCAACGCCTGCAGGCCCTGCTCGACGACAAGACCAAGCCGCGCGGCTCGCTCGGCCGGCTCGAAGCGCTGGCCTTGCAGATCGGCGTGCTGCAGGGCACCGAGCGGCCGGTGCTGCGCGAGCCGCAGATGCTGGTCTTCGCGGCCGACCATGGCCTGGCCGCGCAAGGCGTGTCGGCCTACCCGAGCGACGTGACCTGGCAGATGGTCGAAAACTTCCTCGCCGGCGGCGCGGCGGTCAGCGTGCTGGCGCGCCAGCACGGCCTGGCGCTCACGGTCGTCGATGCGGGCGTGCGCCACACGTTTGCCCCGCGCGCGCAGCTGCTCGACCGCAAGGTCGCGCCCGGCACCGCCGATGCCTCGCTCGGCCCGGCGATGACCGCCGCGCAGTGCGCGCAGGCCATTGCGCAGGGCCGCGCGGTGGTCAGTGGTTTGCCGGGCAACGCCGTGTTGCTGGGCGAAATGGGCATTGGCAACACCTCGAGCGCGGCCTTGCTGCTGGCGCGCCTGGCCGGCCACGACATTGCCGCTTGTGTGGGCCGCGGCACGGGCCTCGACGACGCGGGCCTGGCGCGCAAGCTGGCGGTGCTGCGCACCGTGCTGCTGCGCCACCCCGAGGCCGGGGATGCCATGAGCGCGCTGGCCGCGTTCGGCGGCTTCGAGATCGCGATGCTGGTGGGCGCGGCCTTGCAGGCGGCCGAGGAGCGGCGCTTGATCGTGGTCGACGGGTTCATCGTCGGCGCGGCCATCGTCGTGGCAGCGGCGATCGAGCCAACGGTTTTGGCGGCCTGTGTGTTCGCACACCGGTCTGACGAAGCCGGCCACGGCTTGATGCTCGCGCACCTGCGCGCCGAGCCCTTGCTGCAGCTCGGCCTGCGTCTGGGCGAGGGCTCGGGCGCGGCGCTCGCCTGGCCATTGATCGCGAGCAGCGTGAAGCTGCTGGACGAGATGGCGAGCTTCTCGAGCGCGGGCGTGTCGACGCGCAGCGAAGGCTGATGAACGAACTGGCGCACGCGGTGAGACACGAACTGCGCCTGTTCCTGATCGCGCTGCAGTTCTTCACGCGCGTGCCGGTGCCGGCCTGGGTCGGCTTTCAGCCGGAGTGGTTGAACCAGAGCGCGCGCTACTTCCCGCTCGTTGGCGCGTGCGTGGGCGCGGCCGGGGCGGGGGTGCTGTGGGCGGCGAGCGCGGTGTGGCCGCCGGCCGTGGCGGTGGGCTTGTCGATGGTTGCAACGATGCTCGTCACCGGCGGCTTTCACGAAGACGGCCTCGCCGATACCTTCGATGCGCTTGGCGGTGCGGTCAGCCGTGAGCGTGCGCTCGAGATCATGAAAGACTCGCGCATCGGCAGCTACGGCGCGCTGGCGCTGGTGATGGTGCTGGGCTTGAAGGCGGCTGCGCTCGTTGCTTTGACGTCCATGTCTTCGCTGGTGTCCCTGCCCTCGCTCGCGTTGATGTCACCGTTCGCGGTGCCGCTGGCCTTGCCAACGCTGCTGTTCGCCCACACCGCCAGCCGCGCGGCCGCCACGACGCTGATCTTCGCCCTGCCGTACGCCGGTGACGTGGCCCATGCCAAGGCCAAACCGCTGGCGCAGCGCATCTCGGCCGGTGGGCTGGTCGTTGCGTGGGTGTCGACTCTCGTTGTGGGGGCGCTCGTCGCAGCGTGCTGCGGGCTGCCGTTGGGGTGGTTCGTGGCCGGTGTGGCTGCAGCGGCGCTGGGCTGCGCCACATGCGGCGCATGGCTGCTGCACCGCCTGGGCGGCACCACCGGTGACGGCCTGGGCGCCACGCAGCAGATGACCGAGTTGCTGATGCTGCTGGCCACGCTGGCCTGGGCACGCTTCGCATGACGCTGGTGGTGTGGCGGCACCCGAAGCCGCAGGCGGTGGCCGGCCTGTGCCTGGGCCGCACCGATGCGCACGCAGACCCGCGCAAGGCCAAGCGCCTGGCGCACCGCGTGCGCAGTTGGGCCAGGTCGGCGGGTGCGCCGCACGTGGTCGTCACCTCGAGGTTGGAGCGCGGTGCGGCGGTCGGCCGGTGGCTCGCCCGCTGGGGCTGGCAACACGTTGTCGACGAGCGCCTCACCGAGCTCGACTTCGGCACGTGGGACGGCTGCGAATGGGCCCGCATCGGCGCAGCGCCGGTACAAGCGTGGTGCGACGACTTCATGCACCACGCCCCCGGCGGCGGGGAGCCGGTGGCCGCGCTGTTGCAGCGCTGCGCTGCGCTGTTGGCCGAGCACGGCGGCACAACGATGTGCGCGGTAGGCCACGCGGGTTGGATCAGCGCGGCCCTGTGGTTGCGGCACCACCCCGGCGAGCCACCGACTGCGGCAACGTGGCCGGCGGCGGTGCGCTACGGCGAGCGCATCAGCCTCGGCGCCGAGTCGCACCAGGTCGCCACCTGACACTGCTCGCACCAGGGCCGGCGCGCCTGGCACACATAGCGGCCGTGCAGGATGAGCCAATGGTGCGCATCCACGAGGTACTCGGCCGGCACGCGTTTGAGCAGCCGCAACTCCACCGCCAGCGGGTTCTTGCCAGGCGCCAGGCCGGTGCGGTTGCCGACGCGGAAGATGTGCGTGTCGACCGCCATCGTCGGCTCACCGAAGGCGACGTTCAGCACCACGTTGGCCGTCTTGCGGCCGACGCCGGGCAGGGCCTCCAGCGCCTCACGCGTGCGCGGCACCTGGCCACCGTGTTGCTCGACGAGGATGCGGCAGGTCTGCATCAGGTTCTTCGCCTTGGTGCGGAACAGGCCGATGGTGCGGATGTGCTCCGTGACCGCATCGAGCCCGAGTGCCAACATCTTCTGCGGGCTGTTGGCAACGGCGAACAGCCGCCGGGTCGCCTTGTTCACGCCCACGTCGGTGGCCTGTGCCGACAGCAGCACGGCGGCCAGCAACTCGAACACGTTGGTGTATTCGAGCTCGGTGTTCGGTTGCGGGTTGGCGGCCTTGAGCGTGGCGAAGAACGGTGCGATGAACTCGGTTTTCATCGGGCCGGATTGTGCCGGCTGCGGGCGCGGGCCAATGCTTCGAGGCGCTGCGCTTCTTCTTCGGCCTTGCGTTGACCGCGTTCCCGGTGCGCGGCGTAGCGTTGGCGTGCCGCCTGGGCTTGCGTGGCGCTCCACGCCGCCCAGCCGGTGCGCGGGCCGCTCGCAGGGTGCAGTGCGATGCAATCGACCGGGCACACCGGAATGCACAGCTCGCAGCCAGTGCAGTGGGCTTCGATCACCGTGTGCATCAGCTTCGGCGCGCCGACGATGGCATCGACCGGGCATGCGTCAACGCACAGGGTGCAGCCGATGCACCACGCCTCGTCGATCACGGCGAGTTGGCGAATGCCTTCTGTGCCGTTCAAAGGGTTCAGTGGCAGAACCGGGCGGCCGGCCAACTGCGCAAGGCGGGTCACGCCCTCCTGGCCACCGGGCGGGCATTGGTTGAGGGGTGCGCCATCCAGCGCGATGGCGCTGGCGTAGCGGCTGCAATCGGGGTAGCCGCAGCGCGTGCACTGGGTCTGGGGCAACGCGCTGTCGAGCGCGTCGGCCAGGGCCTGCCCGGCTGTGCTCACACCCTCAGTTGCGGCGGCGAACCGCCTTCTTGGCTGCGGGTGCGGGTGCCGGTACGGGCTTGGCCTTCTTGACCGCAGGCTTGACCACTGTCGCGTCGGCGGCGCCGTTTGCGGCCGCGGGCTGATGGCTCGCGATAAAGTCGCGCACCGTCGGGTAAACGTTCTCGCGCCAGCGCCGGCCGGAGAAGATGCCGTAGTGGCCAGCGCCCACCACGTCGCAGTGGAACTGGCGCGCCTTCGGAATGCCGGTGCACAGGTCGTGCGCAGCGCGTGTTTGCCCGGCGCCGGAGATGTCGTCCAGCTCGCCTTCGATCGTCAACAGCGACGACGTGGTGATGTCTTGCGGGCGCACCAGCTGGCCGTTCACCGACCAGGTGCCGTTCACGAGCGAGAAGTCCTGGAACACGACCTTGATGGTGTCGAGGTAGTACTCGGCCGGCATGTCGAGCACGGCGTTGTACTCGTCATAGAAGTCGCGGTGGAACTCGGCACTGCTGTCGTCACCGCGCACCAGATCGAGGAAGTAGTCGTAGTGCGACGAGAGGTGCCGGTCCGGGTTCATCGCGACGAAGCCGGTGTGCTGCAGGAAGCCGGGGTACACCTCGCGGCCGGCGCCGGGGTAGTTGGTCGGCACGCGGTAAATGACGTTGTTCTCGAACCAGCTGTGCGGCTTGTTCGTGGCCAGGTTGTTCACCGACGTCGGGCTCTTGCGCGCGTCGATCGGGCCGCCCATCATCGTCATGGTGCGGGGCGTGAATTCACCCTTGCTCGCGAGCAGTGAAATGGCCGCCAGCACCGGTACCGTAGGCTGGCACACCGAGATCACGTTGACTTCGGGGCCGATGTGGCGGATGAACTCCTGCACGTAGGCCACGTAGTCGTCCAGGTGGAACGGGCCGGCGGCCTGCGGCACCATGCGCGCGTCGGTCCAGTCGGTGATGAAGACCTTGTGGTCGCGCAGCAGTTCGCGCACCGTCTCGCGCAGCAGCGTCGAGTGGTGGCCCGACAGCGGCGCCACGACCAGAACGATGGGCTGGTCCTTCATGCGGGTGAGCATGGGCAGGTCGTCGGTGAAGCGCTTGAAGCGCAGCAGGCGGCAGAACGGCTTCTCGATGGCCACTTGCTCCTGCACCGCCACGTCGACGCCGTCGACCTTGACGTTCGTGATGTTGAACTGCGGCTTCTCGTAGTCTTTCGAGAGCCGGTGCATCAGGTCGAGCCCGGCCGAAATGCGCTGCGCGCTGGGCACGTGGGCGAAGGGCGAGAGCGGGTGGCTGTAGAGCTTCGATGTGGCGCTGGCGAACTCCGCGAACGGGCTCAGGAGCGCGCGTTGGGATTCATAGACCTGATAAAGCATCGTGTCGCTCGGTGGAGGAATCGGTGCATGGCGCTGGGCCGTGCGAGTATGGTGCGGTGCAACATTCTACCGCCGAGCCCCATCATGCCGGACGCATTGGCACCACGAAGCCCGGGTGAGGACGCTGTTCAACGTGAAGATTTCGCTCAGCTTGAAACTTTGGCGATGGCCGCCACTGTCGCGTCGATGTTGCCGTGGTTCAGCGCCGCCACGCAAATGCGCCCCGAGTCGACGCCGTAGATGCCGAACTCGTCGCGCAGGCGCGTCATCTGGATCTTGCTCAGGCCCGAGTAACTGAACATGCCTTGCTGGGTGGTGATAAAGCTCATGTCCTGCTGGATGCCGGCCGCAGCGAGCTTGGTCTGCAGGGCCACGCGCATCTCCTTGATGCGCACGCGCATGGCCGTCAGTTCGCCTTCCCACATCGAGCGCAAGGCTGGCGTGGTCAGCACCAGTGCCACAACCTGCGCGCCGTGCGTCGGCGGGTTCGAGTAATTGGTGCGGATCACGCGCTTGAGCTGGCTGAGGACACGGGCGGCTTCGTCTTTGGAACCGCACACCACGCTCAGCGCGCCAACGCGTTCGCCGTAGAGCGAGAAGCTCTTCGAGAAGCTGGTGGCCACGAAGAAGTCGAGCCCGGCCTGCATGAACAGGTCGACGGCGGCACCGTCTTCCTTGATGCCGTGGCCGAAGCCCTGGTAGGCCATGTCGAGGAAGGGCACCAGCCCACGCGCCTTGACTGCTTCGATGACCTGGCCCCACTGCGCGAGCGTGATGTCGTAGCCGGTCGGGTTGTGGCAGCAGGCGTGCAACACGACGATGGTGCCGGCGGCCGCAGCATTCAGCGCAGCCAGCATGGCGTCGAAGTCGATCCCGCGCCGGGCGGCGTCGTAGTACGGGTACTGTGCCACGTTGAAGCCCGCGCTTTCGAACAAGGCGCGGTGGTTTTCCCAGCTCGGGTCGCTGATCAGCACGGTGGCATCTGTGCTCATGCGCTTGAGCAGGTCGGCGCCCACCTTCAGGCCGCCGGTGCCGCCGAGCGCCTGCACGGTTGCGATGCGGCCAGCCTTGACGGCGTCACTGTCGGCGCCGAACACCAGGCCTTGCACCGCCTTGTCGTAAGACGCGATGCCGTCGATCGGCAGGTAGCCCCTTGGCTTCGGCGCTTCCATCATCATCTTCTCGGCTGCCTGCACGCACTGCAGCAACGGCAGCTTGCCGTTTTCATCGAAGTACACGCCGACGCCCAGGTTCACCTTCGCGGGGTTCGGGTCTGCGTTGAATTGCTCGTTCAGGCCGAGGATGGGGTCGCGAGGGGCCATTTCAACGGCGGCGAAGAGCGAGGCCATGGGCTGTCCTTGTGTGCTGAAGTGAATGCGCATTTCCGCTACGCTGTGTGGTTGCCTGCCACGCGATGCAGGCGGGATAACCCGGAGATCTTATCTGCCATGGCCCAGCTCTCAGAAGTCACAGCGACCGACACCGCGATCGACACCGTCACCGACACCCCAACAGCCGAGCCCGAGGGCACGTTCGTCAGCTACCCCGGTTCGCCCTTCCAGCTGTTCCAGCCCTATGCCCCGGCGGGCGACCAGCCGGCGGCCATCGCGCAGCTGGTCGAGGGCCTCAACGACGGCCTGAGCTTCCAGACGCTGCTCGGCGTGACCGGCTCGGGCAAGACCTTCACGATGGCCAACGTGATCGCGCAAATGGGCCGCCCGGCCATCGTGTTCGCGCCGAACAAGACGCTCGCCGCGCAGCTGTACAGCGAGTTCCGCGAGTTCTTCCCGAAGAACGCGGTCGAGTACTTCGTCAGTTACTACGACTACTACCAGCCCGAGGCCTACGTTCCCCAGCGCGACCTGTTCATCGAGAAGGACAGCTCCATCAACGAACACATCGAGCAGATGCGCCTCAGTGCCACGAAGAGCCTGATGGAGCGGCGCGACGTGGTGATCGTGGCCAGCGTGTCCGCCATCTACGGCATCGGCAACCCGAGCGCGTACCACCAGATGGTGATGACGCTGCGGGTGCACGACAAGATGGGCCAGCGCGACGTGATCGCGCAGCTGATTCGCATGCAATACAAGCGCAACGAGGTCGACTTCTCGCGCGGTTCTTTCCGCGTGCGCGGCGACACGATCGACGTGTTCCCGGCCGAGCACTCGGAACTCGCGATTCGCATCGAACTGTTCGACGACGAGGTCGAGTCGCTGCAGTTGTTCGACCCGCTCACCGGTCGCATCCGCCAGAAGATCCCGCGCTTCACGGTGTACCCGAGCAGCCACTACGTGACGCCGCGCGAGCGCGTGGTCGACGCCATTGCCACCATCAAGGAAGAGCTGCGCACCCGCACGGCGGAGCTGGTCGGGCAGGGCAAGCTGGTCGAGGCGCAGCGCCTGGAGCAGCGCACCCGCTTCGACCTGGAGATGCTGCAGGAGGTGGGCCACTGCAAGGGCATCGAGAACTACACGCGCCACCTGTCGGGCGCGGCGCCGGGCGAGCCGCCCTCCACGCTGGTCGACTACCTGGCACCCGATGCGTTGATGTTCCTCGATGAAAGCCACGTGCTGATCGGCCAGTTCGGTGGCATGTACAACGGCGACCGCGCCCGCAAGACCACGCTGGTTGACTTCGGCTTCCGTCTGCCGAGTGCGCTCGACAACCGGCCGCTGAAGTTCGAGGAATTCGAGAAAAAGATGCGCCAGGTGATGTACGTGTCGGCCACGCCGGCCGCGTACGAGCAGCAGACGACCGGGCAGGTGGTCGAGCAGCTGGTGCGGCCCACCGGCCTGATCGACCCGCCGGTCGAGGTGCGGCCCGCCACCACGCAGGTGGACGACGTGCTGCAGGAGATCCGCGACCGCGTCGAGATCAGCGAGCGCGTGCTCATCACCACGCTGACCAAGCGCATGGCCGAGCAACTGACCGACTACCTCTCGGACAACGGCGTGAAGGTGCGCTACCTGCACAGCGACGTGGACACGGTGGAGCGCGTCGAGATCCTGCGTGACCTGCGCCTGGGTACCTTCGACGTGCTGGTGGGCATCAACCTGCTGCGCGAGGGGCTGGACATTCCCGAGGTGTCGCTGGTCGCGATTCTCGATGCCGACAAGGAAGGGTTCCTGCGCAGTGAGCGCAGCCTCATTCAGACCATCGGCCGGGCGGCGCGCAACCTGAACGGCCGCGCGATCCTGTATGCCGACAAGATCACTGAGTCGATGAAGAAGGCCATGGATGAGACCGAGCGGCGCCGTGCCAAGCAGATCGCCCACAACCTGGCGCATGGCATCACGCCGCGCAGCATCCAGAAACGCGTCAAGGAGCTGATCGACGGCGTCTACAACCCGAACGGCGCGAAAGACGACCTGAAGGCGGTGAACGAGTCGGCGGCCATCGAGGCCATGAGCGAAAAAGACCTGGGCAAACGAATCAAGCTGTTGGAAAAACAGATGCTCGACCACGCCCGCAACCTCGAATTCGAGAAGGCTGCGCGGGTGCGCGACCAGCTGGCGCAACTGCGCGAACAGGCGTTCGGCGCAGCTGTGCACGACAACGTGGTGCCCATCGCGCCGCCCGCCGGGGCTTGAGTCACGGTCTGTAAACCTTGAAGACGCAAGGGAACTTCCGGGCTCAAACCAGACCGAATTTGTCGGCTTCGGCTAAACTCGACCAATCTAGTCAGGTTAAGGCGCGGGTTATCCCTCGCGGCACCTGCTGGAATCGGCGGACCAAGCTGTCATCCACGCTTTCAATGCCGACCCAGGCTACAGGAGAACTTCAATGCGTTTGACCACAAAAGGCCGCTTCGCGGTGACTGCGATGATCGACCTCGCGCTGCGCGAGAACACCGGCCCGGTTGCCCTGGCAGCCATCAGCGGGCGGCAGCAAATTTCGCTGTCGTACCTCGAGCAGTTGTTCGGCAAGCTGCGCCGCCACGAGCTGGTCGAAAGCACGCGCGGCCCGGGCGGCGGCTATTCGCTCGGCCGCAAGTCGGAAGAGATCACGGTCGCAGACATCATCGTGGCGGTCGACGAGCCGATCGATGCCACGGGCTGTGCAGGCAAGGAAAACTGCATGGGCGACGACGCCGGCCGTTGCATGACGCACGACCTGTGGGCGAGCCTGAACTCGAAGATGATCGAGTTCCTCGACTCGGTGTCGCTTCGCAAGCTCGTCGACGAACAGATCGCCAAGGGCGTCTCCATTGAAGAGCACCCGGTCAAGCGCGCCATTTCCACCCAGCCGGTGGTCAAGCCCATCAAGATCACCGCGCCCAACTCGGTGTTCGCCTTCGGCGCCGGCTTCTCGAAGTAATTGCATAGAGACGGCTTCTTCGGCGTCACTTCGCTTTCTCCTTCCACCTTCTCTTTCCACCTTCTCGGCATCACGACACGCGCCATGGACATGACCCCGCACTTCCCCGTCTACATGGATTACGGCGCCACCACGCCGGTAGACCAACGCGTCGTGGACACCATGATCCCGTGGCTGCGCGAGCACTTCGGCAACCCGGCATCGCGCAGCCATGCGTGGGGTTGGGAGGCCGAGGCTGCGGTCGAGAAGGCGCGCGAGCAGGTGGCTGCACTGGTGAACGCCGACCCGCGCGAGATCGTCTGGACTTCGGGCGCGACCGAGTCGATCAACCTCGCGCTGAAAGGCGCGGCGCAGTTCTACAAGACGCGCGGCAAGCACATCATCACGCTCAAGACCGAGCACAAGGCGGTGCTCGACACCGTGCGCGAACTCGAACGCCAGGGTTTCGACGCGACTTACCTCGACGTTCAGGAAGACGGCCTCGTCGACATCGACAAGCTCAAGGCCGCCATCCGGCCCGACACCATCCTCGTTTCGGTGCTGTTCGTGAACAACGAGATCGGCGTGATTCAAGACATCACCGCCATCGGCACGCTGTGCCGCGAGCGCGGCATCATCTTTCACGTCGATGCGGCCCAGGCCACCGGCAAGGTGGTGATCGACCTGGCCAAGTTACCGGTCGATCTGATGAGCTTCTCCTCGCACAAGACCTACGGGCCCAAAGGCCAGGGCGCGCTGTACGTGCGCCGCAAGCCGCGCGTGCGCATCGAGGCGCAGATGCACGGCGGCGGCCACGAGCGCGGCATGCGCTCGGGCACGCTTGCAACGCACCAGATCGTCGGCATGGGTGAGGCCTTTCGCATCGCCAAGGCCGAGATGGGTGCCGAGATCGAACGCATCCGTTCGTTGCAGCAGCGGCTCATCAACGGCCTGAAAGACATCGAGCAGACCTTCCTCAACGGGCATGCCGAGCAGCGCGTGCCGCACAACGTGAACATGAGCTTCAACTTCGTCGAAGGCGAGTCGTTGATCATGGGCATCAAGGGCATTGCGGTGTCGTCGGGCTCGGCCTGCACGTCGGCCAGCCTGGAACCGAGCTACGTGCTGCGGGCGCTCGGGCGCAGCGACGAGCTCGCGCATTCGAGCCTGCGCATGACCATCGGCCGCTTCACGACGGCGGAAGAGATCGACTACGTGGTCACCACGCTGAAAGACCGCGTGGCGCGATTGCGCGAACTCTCGCCGCTCTGGGACATGCACAAGGAAGGCATCGACATCAGCACCATTCAGTGGGCCGCCCACTGAACCAAGCAGTACAGGAGACCGACATGGCATACAGCGAAAAGGTAGTCGAGCATTACGAGAACCCCCGCAACGTGGGCTCGTTCGACAAGGGTGATGACACCGTGGGCACCGGCATGGTCGGTGCGCCCGCCTGCGGCGACGTGATGAAGTTGCAGATCAAGGTGAACCCGATCACTGGCCTGATCGAAGACGCGAAGTTCAAGACCTACGGCTGCGGCTCGGCGATTGCGTCAAGCTCGCTCGTGACCGAGTGGGTCAAGGGCAAGTCGCTCGACGAAGCCCTGACGATCAAGAACACGCACATCGCCGAAGAACTGGCGCTGCCGCCGGTGAAGATCCACTGCTCGATCCTTGCCGAAGACGCGATCAAGGCGGCGGTGGACGACTACCGCGCCAAGACCTCGACCAGCGCATCCACCAGCAATTCAGCCAGCGCCGGCACCGCTGCCGCAGCCAAGGCGCATTGACCCCATGGCCGTCACTCTCACCGAAGCCGCGGCGCGCCACGTGACGCGCTACATCGGCAAGCGCGGCAAGGGCGTGGGTGTGCGCCTGGGCGTCAAGACCACCGGCTGCTCCGGCCTGGCCTACAAGCTTGAGTACGCCGATGAACTGGCGCCTGAAGACGTGGTGTTCGAAGAGCATGGCGTGAAGGTGCTGGTCGACCCGAAGAGCCTTCCGTACATCGACGGCACGGAACTCGACTTCGTGCGCGATGGGCTGAACGAAGGCTTCAAGTTCCACAACCCGCGCGAGAAAGATCGCTGCGGTTGCGGCGAGTCGTTCCGCGTCTAGCGGTTTCACCAAACAGAAAAACGGGCGCGGCACATGCCGCGCCCTTTTGTTTCGTGCGCCTGCGCAGGGCGCACTCGCTGGCTCAGGTCACCCATGAAACTCGACAGCGACGACTTCGAACTCTTCGGCACCCCACGCCAGTACGCGCTCGACCGCGCCGCACTCGACGCGCGCTGGCGCGCCTTGCAGGCCGAAGTTCACCCCGACCGCTTTGCCGTCGAAGGCGCTGCTGCCCAGCGCATCGCCATGCAATGGGCCGTGCGCGTGAACGAGGCCTACCAGCGCCTCAAAGACCCGCTGCAGCGGGCTGCGTACCTCTGCGAGTTGAACGGTGCAGCCATCGAAGCCGAGAACAACACCGCCATGCCGAAGGCCTTCCTGATGCAGCAGATGGCGTGGCGCGAATCGCTCGACGAGGCGCATGAGTTGCCTGCCGTCGAGCAGCTGGCCGACGACGTGGCCGCGCACCGGCGCGCCGCGTTGGCGCAACTCGAAGCCGCGCTCGATCAGGCGCACGACTACGCTGCGGCGGCGCAGCAGGTGAGGGCACTGATGTTCGTCGAACGCTTTGCCCATGACGTCGATCAGCGCCTCGAAGCGCTGGGCCGTTAGCCCGAAGACAATAAGCGCCATGGCACTCCTGCAAATCTCCGAACCCGGCGGCGCACCCGACCCGCACCAACGCCGCATTGCGGTCGGCATCGACCTCGGCACCACGCATTCGCTCGTTGCCGCCGTGCGCAACGGTGTGGCCGAATGCCTGCCCGACGATGCCGGCCGCGTGATCCTGCCCTCTGCCGTGCGCTACCTGCCCGAGGGCAAGCGCCAGATCGGCGTCGCAGCACTCGCCGAGGCCGCTGCCGACCCGCGCAACACCATCGTGTCGGTCAAGCGCTTCATGGGCCGCGGCCTGGCTGACATCGCCGGGCGCGCCAAGCTGCCTTACGACTTCATCGACGCGCCGGGCATGGTGCAGATCAACACGGTCGACGGCGTGAAGTCGCCGGTCGAGGTGTCGGCCGAGATCCTGGCCACGCTGCGTTTTCGCGCCGAAGACACCTTCGACGACAACGTGTTCGGCGCCGTCGTCACCGTGCCCGCGTACTTCGACGACGCGCAGCGCCAGGCCACGAAAGACGCAGCCCGGCTCGCCGGCCTGAACGTGCTGCGCCTCATCAGCGAGCCCACGGCTGCTGCCATTGCGTATGGCCTTGAGAACGGCTCCGAAGGCTTGTATGCGGTGTACGACCTGGGTGGCGGCACCTTCGACATCTCGCTGCTGCGCCTGTCGCAAGGCGTGTTCGAGGTCGTGGCCACCGGCGGTGATTCAGCACTTGGCGGTGACGACTTCGACGCCGCGCTGGCCGAGTGGGCGCTGTTGCAGGCCGGCATGGAAGCGACCACGCCGCAAGACAAGCGTTCAGTGCTGGTGGCGGCGCGCGCCGCGAAGGAGAAGTTGTCAACGACCGACCACGCATCCGTTGCGTGCCCGCTGGAAGGCGGTGAACTGTCGGTGCGCGTCACGCGCGAGCAGTTCACGGCACTGACCCGGCGCCTTGTTCAATCCACCGTCGCGGCGGTGCGCAAGGTGCTGCGCGACGCCAAGACAGACAAGGCCGACGTGAAGGGCGTGGTGATGGTGGGCGGCTCGACCCGCATGCCCATCGTTCATGCGGCAGTGGCCGAGTTCTTCGGCCAGGTGCCGCTCACGAATCTGAACCCTGACGAGGTCGTGGCACTCGGCGCAGCCATCCACGCCAACGCGCTGGCCGGCAACGCCGGCGCCGACGAGTTGCTGCTGCTCGACGTCATCGCGCTCTCGCTCGGCTTGGAAACGATGGGCGGGCTGGTGGAACGCATCATCCCGCGCAACAGCACCATCCCCACCGCGCGGGCGCAAGACTTCACCACCTTCAAAGACGGGCAGACCGCGATTGCGATTCATGTCGTCCAAGGCGAACGCGAGGTCGTCACCGACTGCCGTTCGCTTGCGCGCTTCGAGTTGCGCGGCATCCCACCGATGGTGGCCGGGGCGGCGCGCGTGCGCGTCAGCTTCACGGTCGATGCCGACGGCCTCTTGAGTGTGAGCGCGCGCGAGGAAGCCTCGGGCGTCGAGGCCACCATCACCGTGAAGCCGAGCTACGGCCTGACCGACGAAGACATTGCCCGCATGCTGAGCGAAAGCTTCAGCACCGCCGAGGCCGACATGGTCGAGCGCAGCTTGCGCGAATCGCGGGTCGAGGCCGAGCGCATGTTCCTGGCCACCCACTCAGCGCTGGTGGCCGATGGCGACCTGCTGACCGGCGCGCAGCACGCCGAGATCGAGGCACTGCTCGGGGCCATGCAGGCCACGCGTGAGAGCACCGACCACCACGCCATTGACGCGGCGGTCGAGGCCCTGGCCAAGGGCACCGAAGCGTTCGCGGCCGAGCGCATGAACCGCGGCATCCGGCAGGCGCTGGCGGGCAAGCGCATCGATCAGGTCTGACTGCCCCACGCCCACGTCACACCCTCATTTTTTACTGCGCGCCCATGCCCACCATCCGCATCCTCCCCCACGCCGAATACTGCCCCGAAGGCACCCAGATTCAGGCGCCCGCCGGCACGTCGGTCTGCGAGGCCTTGCTCGACAACCACATCAACATCGAGCACGCGTGTGAACTGAGCTGCGCCTGCACCACCTGCCACGTGATCGTGCGCGAGGGCTTGGCGTCGCTCGGCGAGATCGATGAGACCGAGGAAGACCTGCTCGACCGCGCCTGGGGTCTGGAGCCCAACTCGCGCCTGTCGTGCCAGGCCATATTGGCGCAGCAAGACGTGACGATCGAGATCCCGAAGTACACGATCAATCACGCCAAAGAGGGGCACTGAGCGCTCCTCGTTGGTGGCGTCGCAGCCAGCTCGGTGCGCCCCATCAGCCCGCACCCATCGGCTGCGCCACGAAGCGGTAGCCCACGCCTGTCTCGGTGAGAAAGTGCTGCGGTTGCGCCGGGTCGGCTTCGAGCTTCTTGCGCAGGTGCCCCATGTAGATGCGCAGGTAGTGGCTGTGCTCCACGCTGCCTGGGCCCCACACCTCGCGCAGCAGTTGCCGGTGCGTCAGCACCTGTCCCTCGCGCGCCACCAGCGCCGCAGCGAGTTTGTATTCGACCGGCGTGAGGTGAACGTGGGCGCCGCTGCGCCGCACCTGGCGGCGGGCCAGGTCGAGCTCGCAGTCGCCGAACACGACGTTGCTGGACGCACCCAGCCCCGCGCTGTCGCGCCGGCGCAGCGCGGCACGCACGCGCGCCATCAGCTCCCCGACCGAGAACGGCTTGACGAGGTAGTCGTCGGCCCCCGCATCGAGCGCGTCGATCTTGTCGCGCTCGTCGGCGCGCGCCGACAGCACGACCACCGGCACCTGGCTCCAGCCGCGCAGATCGCGCAGCAGGTCGACGCCGTCGCCGTCGGGCAGGCCGAGGTCGAGCACCAGCAGGTCGGGCCGCCGCGTCCCGGCTTCGATCAGGCCGCGCCGCACGGTGCTGGCCTCGAACACCTGGTGCCCTTCGGCCTCCAGCGCCTGTCGCACGAAGCGCGCTATGGCGGGGTCGTCTTCGACGATCAGGATGCGGGCGGGGGTGTCCATTGACTGGCTTCAGGTGCGAGTGGTCGGCGCACGAGCGCTGCGCAGGATCATGGTGTCGGGCTGCCGCACTCAATTGCCGGCATCTCCCGATGCGGCAGCGTGAAGCGCAGTACCGCGCCGTGCTGCGGGCTGGGCTTGCCGTGCGCGGTGATCTGCCCACCATGCGCCTGCACGATCGCACGACAGATCGCCAGACCGAGGCCGACGCCTGGCGTGCTCGACTCCTTGTCGCCACGGTTGAACTTGCGGAACAGCGCTTCGGTGTCGGCCGACGCAAACCCCGGCCCGTCGTCGCTGACTTCGACCACGATCTGCGCGCCCTCGTGGCGCGCCGTCAGCATGATCGGCGTGCCGGCGGGGCTGTACTTCGCGGCGTTCTCGAACAGGTTGGCGAGCACGCGTTCGATCAGCACGCCGTCGGCATGCAGCAGCGGCAGGTCGTCGGGCAAGGCCACGCGCACTGGATGGTTCACGAGGGAAGATTCGACCGAGCGGATCGCGCTGCCCGCCAGTTCTTCGAGCGATTGCCAGTCGCGCCGCAGCGTCACTGGGCCAGCCTGCAGCCGCGCCATGTCGAGCAGGTTGCTCACGAGCTGCGTGGTGCGGTGGGCCTGCTCGGTGATGCGCACCACCTCGGCGGCGTGCGGCGAGCCTTCACGCGTGAGCGTCTGCGCCAGCGTCTCCGACGTGCCGACCAGCGCCGTGAGCGGCGTGCGCAGATCGTGTGACAGCGCTGCGAGCAGCGAGTTGCGCAGCCGCTCCGATTCCATCGACACCAGCGTCTCCTGCGCCACCGTCACGAAGTGCACGCGCTCGATCGCAATTGCGACGAGCGCGGCGAAGGTGTCGAGCAACTGCCGCTGCTCGGGGATCATCAAGAGCCGCAGGTTCGCCGGCTCGATGGCCACCACGCCGCGCGTGCGCATCGGTGCATTCAGCGGCACGTACAGGAGCGGGCTCGCGGGCAGGGTGTCGGTGCCGCTGCCGGCGGCCTGTGCCTTGTCGAACGCCCACTGCGCCAGGCCGATGTCGAACGCGGGTGTTTCGCCGACGCCGGCAGAGGCCAGCTGCAACCGGTCGTGCGCGTCGGCCAGCAGCACGCAGGCCTTGGCGCGGAACGCGGCCTCGATGGCGCGGTCGCCGATCTCGGCCACCTGCTCCAAGGTGAGCGCCTTGCCGAGTTCGCGTGCCATTTCGAACAGGCTGCGCGCTCGGTCTTCGCGAAAGCGTGCCACGCGCGCCTGGTAGCGCAGCGATGCGGTGAGCTGGCCCACCACCAAACCCACGACCATCATCACCGTGAAGGTCAACAGGTACTGCGCATCGTGAACAGCGAAGGTGAAGCGCGGCGGCACGAAGAAGAAGTCGAACGCCAGCACGTTGAGGAGCGCCGCCGCCAGCGCCGAGCGGCGGCCGAACCGGGCTGCGACGAGCGTGACCGCGAGCAGGAACAGCATCACGATGTTGGCGAGGTCGAACACACCGAGCAGCGGCGTGGCCACGGCCGTGACGAGCGCGCTCGACGCCAGTGCCCAACCGTAGCCGGCCCACGGCTGGCGTGTGGCACGGCCGTCGCCTTCGAGCACGGGGCCGGTCTTGCCCGCAGGGGCGTCGCCCTCGTGCGCGAACAGCACCAGCTCGAGTTCAGGCGCGAGCACCGCCACCTGCTCGGCAAAGCGTGGCCTGCCGGGCCAACGCCAGCGGCCGGCGCGCGCAGAGCGGCCCGCCACCAGCGTGCCGAGCTGGCGCGCGCGGGCATACGCCACCACGGCCGCAGCGGCTCGCTGGCCGCTCAACGTGGCCGTGACGGCGCCCAGCGTTTCGGCCAGCTTGAGCGTGCGCAGCACGCGGCGGCGCTGGGCCTCGGGCAGCCGCTGCAGTGCGTCGGTCTCCACGTAGACCGCATGCCACGGCGCGTCGCTGCGGGCGGCGCGGCGGCTGGCGGTGCGCACCATCTTGTCGGCACCCGGTGCCGGGCCGATGCACACCAGCATGGCGTCGCTGCGCTGCCAGCGGCGCTGGCTTTCGATGCCCATGTGCTCGCGCCGGTAGCTGCGAACGTCTTCGTCCACGCGGTCGGCGGTGCGGCGCAACGCCAGCTCGCGCAGGGCCATCAGGTTGCCCTTGCGGAAGAAGTTCTGCACCGCGCGCTCGGCCTGTTCGGGCAGGTAGACCTTGCCGTCTTTCAGGCGGCGCAGCAGGTCGTCGGTCGGCAGGTCGACGAGCACCACTTCGTCGGCGCCGTCGAACACATGGTCCGGTACCGTCTCCGACACTCGGATGCCGGTGATGCCGCCGACCACGTCGTTCAGGCTCTCCAGGTGCTGCACGTTGACCGTGCTGATCACGTCGATGCCGGCGGCGAGCAGTTCCTCGATGTCTTGCCAGCGCTTCGGGTGGCGCGAGCCGGCGGCATTGCTGTGGGCGAGCTCGTCCACCAGCAGCACGCCGGGTTGGCGGGCGAGCGCGGCGTCGAGGTCGAACTCGGGAAGCAGGCGGTCCTGGATGCGCACCTGCCGTTGCGCCAGCAGTTCGAGCCCGGCCAGTTGCTCGGCGGTGTCAGCGCGGCCGTGGGTTTCGACCACACCGACGACCACGTCGACGTGCTGCTCGCGCAGGCGCTGCGCGGCCTTGAGCATGGCGTAGGTCTTGCCCACGCCGGCCGATGCGCCGAAGAAGATCTTCAACTTGCCGCGCGCTGCGCGTTGCGCCTCGGCCTGCGTGCGTGCGAGCAGCGCGTCGGGGTCGGGGCGCTGGTCCTCGGTCATGCCCCAGTTTATCGGGCGAACCTATCGGGCCAGTTGCACAGTCTTGCCGTCGAGGGCGAGGTTGAGTGCCAGCACGTTCACGCGGGGCTCGCCCACCACGCCGATCCACGGGCGCAGGGCTTGGGTGTCGATCAGCGCGAGCACTTCACCCGCCCCCACGCCGCGCGCCTTGGCGATGCGTGGTGCCTGGTACGTCGCCGCGGCGAGGCTGATCTCCGGGTCGAGCCCGCTGCCCGAGGCGGTGACCAGATCCACCGGCACGGGTTGCGTGTTGCCCGGGTCGGCGGCGCGAAGGGCGTCGACCCGGCCCTTCACCGCGTCGATCAGCGCCGGGTTGTTCGACCCCAGGTTCGAGCCGCTCGATGCCACGCCGTTGTTGGCCATGGGCGATGTGGCCGATGGCCGGCCCCAGAAGTACTGCGGCGAACTGAACGACTGCCCGATCAGCGCGGAGCCGACGGGTTTGCCGCCCACGGTGAGGATCGAGCCGTTCGCAGCGTGCGGGAAGGCCACTTGCGACACGCCGGTCACCACGAGTGGGTAGGCCACGCCTGTGACGGCGGTAAGCAGCACGAAGACCGACAGGGAAGGGCGCAGGGCAGAGGTGATGGCGTTCATGATGAGACTCGCAAGAGGGGTTGACCGGCTCAGGTCAGGTGCAGAACGACGAGCAGCAGGTCGATGATCTTGATGCCGATGAACGGCACGATCAGGCCGCCCAAGCCGTACACCAACGCGTTGCGGCGCAGCAGCGCAGCCGCACCGAGCGCGCGGTAGGCCACGCCCTTCAAAGCCAGTGGAATGAGCGCCACGATGACCAGCGCGTTGAAGATCACCGCCGCCAGAATGGCCGACGACGGCGACGCCAGGTGCATCACGTTCAGCGCATTCAACTGCGGGTAGGTGGTGGCGAACGCGGCCGGAATGATGGCGAAGTACTTGGCCACGTCGTTCGCGATCGAGAACGTGGTGAGCGAGCCGCGCGTCATCAGCATCTGCTTGCCGATCTCCACCACCTCGATCAGCTTGGTCGGGTTGCTGTCGAGGTCCACCATGTTGCCGGCCTCCTTCGCAGCCTGCGTGCCGCTGTTCATCGCGACGGCCACGTCCGCCTGCGCCAGGGCGGGGGCGTCGTTGGTGCCGTCGCCGGTCATCGCCACCATGTAGCCGTCGGCCTGGTACTTGCGGATGAGGGCGAGCTTGGCCTCGGGCGTGGCTTCGGCCAACACATCGTCGACCCCCGCTTCGGCGCCGATGGCCGCAGCCGTGAGCTTGTTGTCGCCGGTGATCATCACCGTCTTGATGCCCATGCGGCGCAGTTCGCCGAAGCGTTCCTTGATGCCGCCCTTGACGATGTCCTTGAGCTCGACCACGCCCAGCACGTTGGCGCGCTGGCCGTCGATCTCGGCCACCACCAGCGGCGTGCTGCCACGGCGTGCCACGTCTTCGACGCTGCGCGTCACGTCGGCCGAAATGCTGGCACCCATCGTCTGCAGCAGCTTCAGCACGGCGTCGGCCGAGCCCTTGCGGATCTGCTTGCCCTGCCAGTTCACGCCGCTCATTCGCGTTTGCGCAGTGAAGGGCACGAAGCTCGCGTCGGCGGCCTTCAGGTCGCGCTCGCGCAGGTTGAACTTCTGCTTCGCCAGCACCACGATGCTGCGGCCTTCGGGCGTTTCGTCGGCCAGCGAAGCCAGTTGCGCGGCGTCGGCCAGTTGCTGCTCGGTGACGCCCGGGGCCGGGATGAAAGCGGACGCCTGGCGGTTACCGAGCGTGATGGTGCCGGTCTTGTCGAGCAGCAGCACGTCCACGTCGCCGGCGGCTTCGACGGCACGGCCGGACGTGGCGATCACGTTGGCGCCCAGCATGCGGCTCATTCCGGCCACACCGATCGCCGACAGCAGGCCACCGATGGTCGTCGGGATCAGGCACACGAGCAGCGCGACGAGCACGGTGATGCTCACGGGCGTGCTGGCCGCATTCGCGAGCTTGGTCGCATCGACCGAGTACAGCGAATACGGCAGCAGCGTCACGGTGGCCATCAGGAACACCAGCGTCAGCGCGACGAGCAGAATGGTCAACGCCACCTCGTTCGGTGTCTTGCGGCGCTTCGCGCCTTCGACCATCGCGATCATGCGGTCGAGGAAGGTGTCGCCGGGGTTCACGGCGCAGCGCACCACGATCCAGTCCGACAACACCCGCGTGCCGCCGGTGACGGACGAGAAGTCGCCGCCTGCCTCACGGATGACCGGGGCCGATTCGCCGGTGATGGCGCTCTCGTCGACCGATGCGGCCCCTTCGATCACCTCGCCGTCGCAGGGCATGTTGTCGCCGGCCTCGACCAGCAGGACAGCGCCGATACGCAATTCGTCGGTCTCGACGGGTATCCACGATGAACCGTGCTTGGGCTCTTGCAGCTTCTTCGCGATTCCGCGCTTCTTCAGCCCGCGCAGGCTCGCTGCCTGGGCCTTGCTGCGGCCCTCGGCCAGCGCTTCGGCGAAGTTCGCGAACAGCAGCGTGAACCAGAGCCACAGCGCGTTCGCGCCGATGAACCAGGCCGGTGCTTCGCCCTGGCTGACCAGCGCCTGCACCCACAGCCCCGTGATGAGCAGCGCGCCGATGTAGACGACGAACATCACCGGGTTGCGCAGTTGCGCCTTCGGGTTGAGCTTGACGAACGAGTCGCGCAAGGCGGGTTTCACCAGTTCAGGCGCGAACATGCCGGCCGATGGTGTTGAGCGGTTCATGGCAGCAGTACTCACTTTGTGCGGCTCACTTATAGAGGTTCAGGTGTTCGACAACCGGGCCGAGCGCGATGGCCGGCACGTAGGTGAGCGCGCCCACCAGCATGACGGTCGAGATCAGCAGCACGACGAAGAGCGGGCCATGCGTGGGCATCGCTGCTGAACTTGAACCTGCACCGCCTTCGCCAACGTGATTCCAGCGCTGCACGCGCTTCTTCGCAGCCAGCGAACCCGCCAACGCCAGCACCGGCACGATCACGCTGAACCGGCCGAACCACATCGCCACGCCGAGCAGGCCGTTGTAGAAGGGCGTGTTGGCCGACAGCCCGGCAAAGGCGCTGCCGTTGTTGTTGGCAGCCGACGAGAAGGCGTACAGCACCTCCGAGAAGCCCTGCGCACCTGGGTTGGCCATGCCTGCCTTGCCGGCATCGGTCAGCACGCTGACGGCGGTGCCGGCGAGCACGATCAACGGCGTGATGAGGATGGCGAGCGACACCAGCTTCATGTCGGCCGGTGCAATCTTCTTGCCCAGGTATTCGGGCGTGCGGCCGATCATCAGCCCGGCGATGAACACCGTGAGCAGCGCGAACACCAGCATGCCGTACAGGCCCGAGCCCACGCCGCCGAACACGACCTCCCCGAGTTGGATCAGCAGCATCGGAACCGCGCCGCCGAGCGGCGTGAACGAGCCGTGCATGCCGTTCACGGCGCCGCACGAAGCCGCCGTGGTGATGGCCGCGAAGAGCGACGTGGCCGCAATGCCGAAGCGCGTTTCCTTGCCCTCCATGTTGCCGCCCGATTGAAGCGCGCTCACGGTCTGGTCGACCCCGAGTGCCGCGATCTTCGGGTTGCCGGCCTGCTCGGCCGACATGATCGCCACGACCGCGCAGACGAAGATCACGGTCATCGCGATCAGCAGCGCCCAGCCCTGCCGTTTGTCGCCCACCATCTGCCCGAAGGCCAGGCACAGGCCGGCGGGAATGAGGAAGATCGACAACATCTGCAGCACGTTCATCCAGGGCGTGGGGTTCTCGAACGGGTGCGCCGAGTTCGCGTTGAGAAAGCCGCCGCCGTTGGTGCCGATCATCTTGATCGCCTCTTGCGAGGCAATGGGGCCCATCGGCAGCGTTTGCGTCGTGGCTGTCTTGGCGATCTGGGTCGGCTTGCCGTCGGCGCCGTTCGGGCCGGCGTCGGTGTAGGCGACAGGGTCGGTCAAGGTCACTTCGGCGTAGGGCTTGAAGTTCTGCACGACGCCCTGGCTTGCGAGAACCAGGCCGAAGACCAGGCTCAGCGGCAGCAGCACGTACAAGGTGATGCGGGTCACGTCGACCCAGAAGTTACCGAGGGTTTTTGCGCTGTGCCTCGCGAAGCCGCGAATGAAGGCGAATGCCACGGCCATGCCGGTGGCCGCAGAGAAGAAGTTCTGCACTGCGAGCACCAGCATCTGGGTCAGGTAACTCATCGTCGACTCGCCGCTGTAGCCCTGCCAGTTGGTGTTGGTCACGAAGCTCACTGCGGTGTTGAAGGCCGAGTCGGGCGACACGCCGGCCATGCCCTGCGGGTTCAGCGGCAGCATCCCTTGGAGGCGCTGCAACGCGTACACGGCGATGACGCCCAGCACGTTGAACACGAGCAGTGCCACGGCGTAGTCGCGCCAGCCCTGCTCGCGCTCCGGCGAGGCGCCGCAAAGGCGCAGCACGGCGTTGTCGAAGCCCTGCAGCTTGCGCAGGCGCCCGTCGCCCACGGCGGCCAGCCAGCGGCCCATCGGCACCGCCAGCACCAGCACCGCCGCCACGTAGGCAACGAGCAGAAGAATCATGGGGGTGGTCATCAGAAATCCTCTGCGCGCACCAGCGCAATCACGAGGTACACGAAGAGCAGCGCAGTCACCGCGCCGCCGAGCCAATACATGCCGTACATGGGTGGGCTCCGGGTCAGTGACGGGTGGGCTTGCGCTCTGCGCGCAGGTGATCGCAGGCGATCAGAAACCAGCCGATGCCGGCGCACATGAAGACGAACAGGACGATCCAGAGCAGTTCCATGAAGCTCCCCCAATGGCGATGAATGCGATGGGATGGAGCTTAGGAAGCGGCGCGCAAGAACGGTCTAAAAGTTGTGGCGCGGGGTGTAAACGCGGTGTATGCGCCGCGTCGATGCAATGCGGATGCGAAGAGACCGCACGGCCGGCGGCTGGCACCGCAGGCGACCGTGACGGTTCTTCAGAACAACCGTCAGAAATACCAGGCCACGACCGCCGAGAGCCGGCCTTCGCCAATCACCGGTATCGCCGCGAACGACGTGAGGCCCACTTCGGCAGCGGATGCGCCAGCCGCGTCGGGCTCGGCCGCCACCTGGCGGCAGATGGCCGGTACGCCGGTGAGGAAGGCACGGCCGATCGTCCCCTGGCCGCGTGCCACCGGGGCGGGGTGCGCGGCGGGGCCGAGCACGCCGATGGCTTCGCAGAATCCGCCCTCGAACACCAGGTGCTCACGCGTGGCGTTGGGTAACCACAGCTCGAAGCGCCGAGCGATGGGCGTGCCGAGCGCGGACAGGAACGTCATGACGTAGTTCTGCGCCGACTGCACCGGGCACGGGATCGCGTAGCCGCGGTTGATGCCGACCTTCAAGGCCGTGTCGGCGCGCAGGAAACGCGCCGAGTGGCCCAGGTCTTCGAAGAACACCGGCGCACCGGCTTCCCAGGCCAGGCCCGGCAGGCCGCTGCCGCGCCGGAAGGTGGTGCGGCGAGACATGAACTCGAAGGTCTCTGCGGTGGTGCCGTAGTAGCCGTCGACGAGCTTCAAGTCGTTCGACTCGGCGGGGTCGTTCTGCCACAACTCGATGGCACCGGCGTGGTCTTGGTCGTCGCCGCAGAACATCACGAGCACCGAGGTCAGGAAGTCGCCCGCGTAGATGGGCACCGCGATGCCGCAGGTGATGCCCTCGGCGTGCGCGAGTTCGGTGCGCTGGAAGTACGAGCCTTCGAACGTCTTGAGAATGATCGGGCGCCCTTGAGCCCAGGCTTGGCCGGGCAGGCCCTGGCCATGCTCGAAGACCCACGCACTGCTGAGGTCGCCGAAGCGCGATGCCGTGCCGTAGAGGCCGCCGCTGAACTCGAGCGTGTTGCGCCGGGTGCTGGGCACCCAGACTTCGATGGCGCGAATGAAGGTCTTGGCGCCGCTCACGTCATGCTGCCTGTTCGACGTGGCCGTGGCGGGTGTACAGGAAGTCGAGAACGGCCTTGCGGAAGTGCGTGTAGTGCGGGTCTTCGGCCAGTTCGACGCGGTTGCGCGGGCGCGCCAGGTCAACGTGCAGGATCTCGCCGATGGTTGCAGCCGGGCCGTTCGTCATCATCACGATGCGGTCGGAGAGCAGCACCGCTTCGTCGACATCGTGCGTCACCATCACGACCGTGCTCTGGGTGCGCGCAACGATCTTCAGCAACTCGTCTTGAAGGTGCGCGCGGGTTAGGGCGTCGAGCGCGCCGAAGGGCTCGTCCATCAGCAACACCTTCGGTTCCATCGCCAGCGCCCGGGCGATGCCCACGCGCTGCTTCATGCCACCCGAGATCTCGTGCGGGCGCTTCGTGGTGGCGTGCCCCATGTTGACAAGTTCGAGCGCCGCGTTGGTGCGCGTGCGCAATTGCGCTGCCGATTCAGTGGCGCCGAACACGCGTTCGACCGCGAGGTGCACGTTCTCGAAGCAGGTGAGCCACGGCAGCAGCGAGTGGTTCTGGAACACCACGCCGCGCTCGGGGCCGGGTGCGGCGATTTCGCGGTTGTCGCAGAGCAGCACGCCGCTGGTGGGCAGCGTGAGTCCGGCGATGAGGTTCAACAGCGTCGACTTGCCGCAGCCCGAGTGGCCGATCAGCGTGACGAACTCGCCCTTGGCGACCGAGAGGTCGATCTCGCGCAGCGCATGGAACCGGCCCTTCTTGGTGTTGAACACCATTTCGGCGTTCTGCACTTGAATGAAGTTCTTCATGATGGGATGTACCTCAGACTTCGTCGTAACTGAAACGTTTGGCCACCGCGATCAGCGCCCATTCGAGCAGCAGGCCGACCACGCCGATCACCAGGATGGCGATCAGGATGTGCTTCACGTTCAGGTTGTTCCATTCGTCCCAGACCCAGAAGCCGATGCCCACGCCGCCGGTGAGCATCTCGGCCGCCACGATCACGAGCCAAGCGGTGCCCACGCTCAGGCGCACACCGGTCAGCATGTAGGGCAGCACGGCCGGGAACAGGATCTTGGTGACGATCTTCCACTCCGACAGGTTGAGCACGCGCGCCACGTTGAGGTAGTCGCTCGGCACACGCTGCACGCCCACGGCGGTGTTCACCACCATCGGCCAGATCGAGCAGATGAAGATCGTCCAGATGGCCGCCGGGTTGGCGGCCTTGAACACCAACAGCCCGATCGGCAGCCACGCCAGCGGCGACACCGGCTTGAGCAGGCTGATGATCGGCGCGACCATGCTGTTCGCGAACTCGAAGCGGCCGATGATGAAGCCGAGCGGAATGCCCACCAGCGCCGCCAGGCCGAAGCCGACCGCCACGCGCTCGAGCGAGAACAGGATGTTCCAGCCGATGCCCTGGTCGTTCGGACCTTTGCTGTAGAACGGGTCGGAGAAGACCTTGATGGCCTCCACGAAGGTGGCTGCCGGCGTGGGGAACGTGGTGCTGTTGATCGTTGCCAGCGCCCAGATGCCAACCAGCAAGGCGATACCGGCAATGGGTGGCAGCACCTTGCGCAGCATGCCGCGCCAGTCGAAGCCGGGCCGGCGTGGCGCCGACTGTGGGGCCGGCGCCAGCGGAGCAGCCGCAGCGCGGGGGCGCGCGCCGATGACGGCTGGGGCCTGCGCGCTCGCGGCGCGTGTGTCGAGCGAAGTGTGGAAGACGGCACTGACCATGGTGTTCTCCGGGGTCTCGGGGTTCAGGCTTTGATCGCGAAGCTGTCGGCGTACTTCTTCGGGTCCTTGCCGTCCCAGACCACGCCGTCCATCAGCTTGCTGGTTCGCATCACATCCTTCGGGACACTGACCTTCAGCTGTGCGGCAGCCTGCTTGTAGAGATCGATCTTGTTGATCTGCTTGGCCACGCCCAGGTAGTCCGGGTGCTCCTTCAACAAGCCCCAGCGTTTGTGCTGTGTGAGGAACCACATGCCGTCCGACAGGTACGGGAAGTTCACCGCGCCGTCGTTGAAGAACTTCATGTAGTTCGGGTCGTCCCAGGTCTTGCCCATGCCGTTCTGGTAGCGGCCGAGAATGCGCTGATTGATGACGTCGACGCTGGTGTTCACATAGCTCTTGTCGGCAATGGTGTCGGCCATCTTGTTCTTGTTCTGCAGGCCGGCGTCGATCCAGCGGCCGGCTTCCAGAATGGCCATGACCACGGCGCGCGCCGTGTTGGGGTACTTCTTGACGAAGTCGTCGGTGGTGCCGAGCACTTTTTCCGGGTGGTCTTTCCAGATGTCCTGCGTGGTGATGGCCGTGACGCCGATGCCATCGACGATGGCGCGGTGGTTCCAGGGCTCGCCCACGCAGTAGCCGTCCATGTTGCCCACGCGCATGTTAGCCACCATCTGCGGCGGCGGTACGGTGATGACCTTGGCGTCCTTGATGGGGTTGATGCCTGCGGCGGCCATCCAGTAGTACAGCCACATCGCGTGCGTGCCGGTGGGGAAGGTCTGCGCGAAGGTGTACTCGCGCTTGTCGGTCGCCATCAGCTTGGCCAGGCTCGGGCCGTCGACTGCGCCCTTGTCGGCGAGTTTCTTCGACAGCGTGATCGCCTGGCCGTTGTTGTTGAGCGTCATCAACACCGCCATGTCCTTCTTCGGGCCGCCCAGCCCTAAGTGCACGCCGTACACCAGGCCGTAAAGAACGTGCGCCATGTCGAGCTCGCCGTTGACGAGCTTGTCACGCACGCCGGCCCATGAGGCTTCCTTGGTCGCCACGATCTTCACGCCGTACTTCTTGTCGAAGCCCAGCACCGAGGCCATGACAACCGACGCACAGTCGGTCAGCGGGATGAAGCCAATACGGACCTCTTCCTTCTCGGGCTTGTCGGACCCTTGCGCATAGACGGCAGACTGCAAGCCGGGCACCACGCCGGCGGCGCTGGTGGCGGCAGCGGCCTTGATCAGGTTGCGGCGGCTCATGTTGGGCTTCCCGTTGAGTAGGCTGTGCGTCATGAATGGGCTCAATATGGCGAAGTACAAAAACAAAAATGGCGCCCGCACATTGCCGGCCGTGAGGCCAGATTCGTGGGGACGCCGTCGTCCGATGTGAGCACACCTTCTTTGGTGCACTGTTTTGAAAATTGAAGGTCGCCGTTGACCCTCAGAGAATGGTTAGCAATGCGCGTGCCAGCGTGTCCGCTTCACCGTACGTCGCAGCGTTTCAGCCCAGCAGATCGGCAACGTCGAGGATGCGCTGCGCCACCTCGGCGACCTTCAACCCCTTGTCCATCGCCGCTTTGCGCAGGCGGGCGTAGGCGGCTTCCTCGCTGAGGCTCTGGCGCTGCATCAGCAGCCCCTTGGCGCGGTCGATCGCCTTGCGCTCGGACAGCTGGCTGCGCGCATCGGCGAGTTCGCGCCGCATGCTTTCTTCGTGCTGAAACCGTGCGAGCGCCACATCGAGCACGGGCCTGACCCGATCTGGTGCAAGCCCGGCCACCACGTAGGCGGTCACGCCTGCGGCAATGGCGTCACGCACGTGCGTGGTGTCGTTGTCTTCGGTGAACAGCACGATGGGCCGGCGCGCATCGCGCGTGGCCATGACGACGTGCTCGAGCGTGTCGCGGGCCTGGCTCTCGGCGTCCACGATGATCATGTCAGGCCCGATCTGCGCCAGGCGGTCGGGCAAAAACACATCGGCCGGCAGCACGGCAACGATGTTGCAGCCGTTTTGCAGCAGGCCGATGCGAAGTTCGCGCGAACGCCGCGCTTCCGATTCGGCCATCGGGTCGGCCCGGTCCAGCGCCAGGGAATCTGGCGCCACGATCACAATACGCAAAGCCTCGACGGACGACATGCCTTGAAGCTCGCAACAATCAAGCCAGTCGAGGCGGACGCGGCCGGCCTACCCCCGTCGAAAGCCGGGCCGAATTGGCCTTCAGCTGGTCAACGTTCGGTATGCGACGACGCCAGCGCGCGCTTGAGCCACCCGCCTAGCGGGCGCAGCGAACCGAACAAAGAGTCGGGCAGGCTCGCGTCGCGTTCGATGACAATCCCGCGGGCGCCTAGCATGTCTAGGAATTGACGCACCTCTTGCCGGCGAATGCCGCTGGACAGCGCGAGCTGGGCGATGGACACGTAGCGATGCGACATGTCGCTCAACATTCGGCGGTACGCGATGCGGTCAAACGGCGGCCGCAATTGCGGCCAGGACGACAACCGGTACTCTTTCATGGCGCAACGACTCTGGTTATGAAGGCTGCAGATCTTTGCCGCAACTCGTCAGGCGAAGGATATGCGCTTGTGCGCGGTCAGAGTCGCCAAGCGCCTGTCGGCGAGGGTTGTTCCTAGGCCAGGATCGGTCTGGTCGTGACGGATGACTCGTTTGTGACGCAATTGGCATTCAGGACGGTGCCCGCAAGGCGCGCGTGACTTCTGATTGCCACGGCAGCGCGTGCACCAACTGGTGCAGATGAACCGCCACCTGCGTCTGGTTGAGGATCTCGCCGTCCGCGTCGAGCAGGCGCAGGTTGGTCACCATGCCGAGTGGGTCGGACATGGCCACGACCCCACGGCGAAGTTCCACCCAATCCCAGGCCACCCCGGCAGCATGGCTGTCTGATTCGTCGCCCCAGAGAGTCTGGCCGCTGCTGGGGCAATCTTCGTCTCCGAAATTCAACACTCGCGTGCCGAGGTGGACGAGATGAAGTTCTGGCGCAGAACTGGCCTGCCACAATACGGGGGCCCATGCGTAAACTATCCAGGCAGGCGTCATGGCCGTGGTGATCCTTGAGGCGTCGATGATCAGCCCTCACAAAATTATCGAAAGTACGCAAGTGTGGCGAGAGAAGAGCGGTTTGCCATCTGTCAACCTTGTCAGGGTCAGGCACCATTTGTGCTGTGATCGTGAAGTGGTGCGCAGCAAAAACTGAAGGTCGGCATGCTCCACGGCGGATTCACTGAGGTGTTGAAGAGTCAGGACCGAGACGAGTTTCGGCAAGAGGTCGTCGCCTTTTCAAAGCGTCTGGGTTTCGACACTGTGTCCGCAACCTTGGTTATCGACCACATGCTGGCCGACGCTGAGTTCATTTCGGTTGACAACACGCCGAGGCAGTTCAAAGAGACCGTCGACAACCCGGAAAATGGCCGCCGCGACCCGGTGATGCAGCATTGCAAGCGGCAGAGCGTGCCCATCATCTGGGGGCAACAAACCTACGTGAAGAGCGGCATGGGCGATATGTGGGAAGAGCAGGCGCGCTTTGGTCTGCAGAATGGCATTTGCCTGGCATTGCACATGCCGGAGGGCCGCCACTTCATCCTCGGCGTTGATCGTGATCGCCCCGTGCCCAACGAGCCCGGCGAGCTGACCCGGCTGGTTGCCGACTTGCAGCTCTTTGCCGTTCACGCCCAGGATGCGGCGGTGCGTATCTTCACGCCGAAGTCCGCCGACCCAGCCGCGCCGTCATTGACCCCACGCGAGCTGGAAACGCTGCGCTGGACCATGGAAGGCAAGACGGCCTGGGAGGTGGGCAACGTCCTGGGCATCACAGAACGGACGGCAGCGTTGCATGTGAACAATGCAACCCACAAGCTGGGCTGCGTTAACAAGCACCAAGCGGTTCTCAAGGCGTTGCGTCTCGGGCTGATTCGGTGATGAGTCGGTCCAGGCGCATCTGGTGACGCCGCGCTGCGCTGCGGCGTGTAGATTCCTCGGCGTTGTTGCTGTTTTGCCGGGCCGTCGATTCCTACCGCCAAATATGTCGCGGCATCGCCGAGTCCGGCGTCAACCCCCACCCTGTAAGACTTGACAGTTACGCGAAGCTTCGACAACTGGTGCAATTCGCTCAGTGCATGCGCCGCATGTGCAACCGCCCGATTCGGAGCCCAGCATGCAAAGCAATCAGAAGTTGAACGCGCAGACCCCCCTCGTCACAACCAAGACCAAGTCTGCTCTCGATCACGGGCCAGTTGCCCTGAGCACTGCTGAAATGAAGCTCGTTTCTGGCGGCGCGCCCAAGAGCTTCTGGGCACCCGAGCTGCAGGTTGACTTGGCACCCAAGAGCTACTGGTAAGCCAGGAAGCCTCGACATTGCTATTTCGGCGCGAGGTCTTTGACAACCGCCAGCGAGAGTGGCTCGGCAGCATCCAGCTGATCCGTCCGCCGTCGTTGGCGTGGTTGACGTTGCTTGTGGTGGGCGCGGTCGGGATCACTGTGACCTACCTTGCGCTGGGCGAATACACACGCAAAGCCCGCGTGACGGGCTACCTGGTTCCCGATCACGGCGTGTTGCGATTGATGCCGCCTCAGGTCGCGACTGTTGTCGAAACTCAAGTCAGCGAAGGCCGCTTCGTGCACCGCGGCGATGTGCTCTACGTACTGGCGGTGGGGCAGGCGACGCTGAGCGGAGACACCCAGGCAGCGGTCCAGGACAGCCTGGTGGCGCGCAGGCGCAGCCTGGAAGAATCGGCGCGCCAGCGCCTCGCGCTGGATGCGTCGCAGTCCGTCGCTCTTGGCCGTCAGGCCGACGACATGCGACGCGAGCTGGCCTCCATCGGCGCCGAGATCGAACTGCAAAAGCAGCGTCTCGCGCTGGCTCAGCAGGCGCAGGCGCGGCTCGAATCCCTGCGCGGCGACAACTTCGTGTCGGCCGCGCAAGTGCAGGCCAAGTCCGAAGAGATGCTGGGCGTGAAGGCGCAGATCCAGGCATTGGAGCGCCAGCGTTCGGCGCACCTGCGCGAAATCGGTGTGGTCGAGGCGCAGCGCCGCGAACTGCCACTGAAGGCGCGCGCGCTGCGGGGCGAAGTCGACCGCGACATGGCGGCGCTTGCCCAGCAAAGCGCTGAAAGCGAAGCGCGCCAGCGGATCGTGGTGTTGGCGCCGCAAGACGGCGTCATGACCAGCGTGCTGGCGGAAGTCGGGCAGACGGTCAACCCCGGTGTGGCGATGGCGAGTCTGCTGCCGGCCGATGCCAAGCTCCAAGCGCATTTGTTCGCGCCGTCCAGTGCGGTCGGCTTCGTCCGCCAAAATCAGGCTGTGCAACTCCGCTACCAGGCCTTCCCGTACCAGAAGTTCGGTCACCAGTCGGGCATGGTGGCCCAGGTGGCGCGTGCTCCGTTGCAAGCCAGTGAGTTGTCGGGGCTGCCGCTGCAGGGTGCTCCCGGGGCGGGGCCCGAGCCGCTGTACCGCATCACAGTGACGCTTGATCGCCAGACCGTCGCCGCGTACGGGCAGGCTCAGCCTTTGTCACCGGGCATGCAACTCGAAGCCGATGTGTTGCTCGACCGCCGGCGCCTGATCGAGTGGCTGTTCGAACCGGTGCTGGGCATCGCAGGCAGGGTGTGAGCGCGGCCACGTGGCTCGACCACGTCCGGCTCGGCTTCGGTGGGCGTGGCCTTTCGATGATCCTTCAGACCGAGGCAGCGGAATGCGGTTTGGCCTGCCTGGCGATGGTCGCCGGTCACCATGGCCTGGACAGTGATTTGCCCAGCCTCAGGCGGCGCTTTTCGGTGTCGCTCAAGGGCACAACGATGGCCGACCTGGTGCGCCTGGCCGGACAGATGCAGTTCGGCTCGCGGGCTCTGCGCGCAGAAATGGACCACCTGCCAGGCCTGGCGATGCCCTGCGTGTTGCACTGGGACTTGAACCACTTCGTCGTGCTGAAGGAAGTGCGCCGCGGCTTCGCCGTCATTCACGACCCGGCGCATGGTGTTCGGCGCATGTCCCTGGCCGAGGTGTCCGAGCACTTCACCGGCATCGTGCTTGAATTGACACCGCAACCCGAGTTCCGGCCCCGGACCGAGCGCCAGACCGTCACGCTGCGTCAACTCCTCGGCCGCGTCAGCGGCCTGAAGCGTTCGCTGCTGCAGATCTTCGTCTTGGCTGTCGCCCTCGAAGGTTTCGTGCTGCTCGCGCCGTTCTTCATGCAGTGGGTGGTCGACAGCGTGCTGGTCAGCGTTGACCGCGACCTGCTGGTCACGCTGGGCCTGGGGTTCGGTCTGCTGGTGCTCATCACGGTTGCGACCGGCGCGGTGCGCTCATGGGCGGTGCTGCATTTGTCCACGAGCCTGAACCTGCAGTGGCTCGGCAACGTGTTCGCCCATTTGATGCGGCTCCCGATCTCGTGGTTCGAGCGGCGCCACACCGGCGACGTGATGTCGCGCTTCGGCGCCGTGCAGCAGATCCAGCAAACCTTGACGACCAGCTTCATCGAGGCCGTGCTCGACGGCCTGCTCGTGATCGTGACGCTGACCATGATGTTCGTCTACAGCGGCACGCTCACGGCCATCGCACTGGGCTGCGTGGCCGCCTATGCGCTGCTGCGCTGGGCCTTCTTCATGCCGCTGCGCGATGCCACCGAAGAGACGATCATCTTCGACGCGCGGCGAGCGAGCCACTTCCTCGAATCGCTGCGCGGCGTGCAGTCGATCAAGCTCTTCAACCGCCAGGAAGACCGGCAGGCGCGCTTCATGAACCTGGTGGTGGACGCCATGAACGCGCAGGTCGCCACCCGCAAGCTCGACCTCGGCTTCAGCGTGCTGCACAAGCTGCTGTTCGGCCTGGAGCGCATCGCGATGATCTGGATCGGCGCGCTGCTGGTGATGGACCACGTATTCTCGGTCGGCATGCTGTTCGCGTTCATCGCCTACAAAGAGCAGTTCGCGCAGCGCGTCAGCGGGCTGATCGACAAGATCGTCGAGATGAAGATGCTCAAGCTCCAAGGCGAACGGCTGGCCGACATCGTGCTCACGCCCCCTGAGGCGAGCGTTGACAGTGCCCCGCGCTCACAGCCACTGGCCGAACGCCTGGAGTTGCGCGACCTGTGCTTCGCCTATTCCGATGCCGAACCCGATGTGCTGCATGGCCTCAACCTCGTCATCGAACCCGGTGAGTCGGTGGCCATCGTCGGCCCTTCGGGCTGCGGCAAGACGACGCTGCTCAAGCTGATGCTCGGCATCCACGAGCCGCAGACCGGAGAAATCCGCATCGGTGGCGTACCGCTGCGCCAGCTCGGCGTGCGCGCCTGGCGCGACATGCTCGGCGCAGTGATGCAGGACGACCAGCTCTTCGCCGGCTCGATCATCGACAACATCAGCTTCTTCGACCCGCATGCCGACACCGAGTGGGTCGAAGAGTGCGCGCGCATTGCCGCCGTGGCCGACGAGATCGCGGCCATGCCGATGGGTTTTCACACACTGATCGGCGACATGGGCACAAGCATCTCGGGCGGTCAGAGGCAGCGCCTGCTACTGGCCCGTGCACTCTACAAGCGCCCCAGAATCCTGTTCCTCGATGAAGCCACCAGCGCGCTCGACGTGGACCGAGAGCGCGAGGTGAACCAGGCGATCCGCCAGCTCCAGCTCACCCGCATCATCGTGGCGCACCGGCCCGAAACGATTGCCTCGGCCAGCCGTGTGATCGTGCTTCACGACGGCAAGGTCGCGCAAGATTTGCGCAGCGTTCCCGGCGGGTCCAGCCACGCGCGCTGAGACTGCTCGTTGATGCCGCTCACTGGTGCCGCTCACTGGTGCCGCTCAGTGATGCAGCTCAGTGATGCCGCTCGTTGACCCGGCCCGATGAGTAGGCCTGCAGCGGCGGACCTAAACTCTGGTGATGATTGTTCTGGGCATTGAATCTTCCTGCGATGAGACCGGCGTTGCCGTTGTGCGCGCGCCTGCAACTGGCACGCCGAAGTTGCTGGCCCATGCGCTGCACAGCCAGATCGACATGCACCAGGCCTACGGTGGCGTGGTGCCTGAACTGGCCTCGCGCGACCACATCCGCCGGGTGATCCCGCTGGCGCGCCACGTGTTGGCCGAGGCGGGTATGTCGTTGGCGCAGATCGACCACGTGGCGTACACGCGCGGGCCGGGCCTGGCCGGCGCGCTGCTCGTCGGCGCGGGCGTGGCATGTTCGCTGGCGGCGGCGCTGGGGCGGCCGGTGATCGGCGTGCACCACCTCGAAGGGCATCTGCTGTCGCCGTTTCTGTCAGCCGATGCACCCGAGTTTCCGTTCGTCGCGCTGCTCGTGTCGGGCGGCCACACGCAGTTGATGCGCGTTGATGACGTGGGCAGCTACGAACTGCTCGGCGAAACCATCGACGACGCTGCAGGCGAGGCCTTCGACAAGTCGGCCAAGCTCCTCGGCCTGGGCTACCCGGGCGGGCCGGCATTGGCACGGCTTGCGGCCTTCGGTGACCCGAGCGCGTTCACGTTTCCCCGGCCGCTGCTGCACAGTGGCAACCTCGACTTCTCGTTCGCAGGGCTCAAGACCTCTGTGCGCAACCAGGTCATGAAGCTCGGTACCAATGTGTGCGAGCAGGACAAGGCGAACATTGCGGCGGCGACGCAGGAAGCGATCACCGACGTGCTGGTGCGCAAGTCGTTGAAGGCGCTCCGCCACACCGGCCTCACGCGCATCGTCGTCGCCGGTGGTGTGGGTGCGAACGCCCGGCTGCGCGAGCGTTTGAACATCGAGTGCGCGACGCGCCAGATTCGCGTGCACTACCCGGAGTTGGCGCTGTGCACCGACAACGGCGCCATGATTGCGCTGGCGGCCGCGATGCGCCTGCAACGCGGCACCGCCGTGCGTCAGCTCGACCACGCCTTCAACGTGCAGCCGCGCTGGGCGCTGGCCAGCGCGGCGGCCTGACCGGCCGCCTCGGCAGCGGCCCGGCGTGCAAGATCAGCTGATGCTGATCTGCGTGGCGCCAGTCGGCACCCTCTTCGCAAGCGTCAAGGTCAGCACGCCGTTGTCGAACCGGGCTTGCGACGCGGCCTGATCCACTTCGGCCGGCAGGCTGACGGTGCGGGCGTAACGAGCCGCGCTGCGCTCGCGGTACAGCTCGCGAACCGCCGGCGCTGCGGGTGCGGGTGCGGCATCTGCGGGTGCGGCCGCGGGTTTGGCATCAGGTGCTACAGCCGCGGGTGCGTCAACCGTTTCCAAGGCGATGCGACGGCCTTCGACCGTGACCTTCAGCTGCTCGCGCGTCACCCCGGGCACGTCAAGTTGCAGCGTGTAGTGGGTGTCGGTCTCGCTCACGTCGAGCGCTGGCGTGCGGGTGGTCGGCACCGGTGTCGATGACATTGCCGCGCGCTCGAACGAGGCGTCGAGCAGGCGCTCGAGCGAGTGGCTGAAACGGGGTGTCGTGGCGCGTGGTGCGGCGCTGCGGGCGAGGGGCAGAACAAACATGATGAGGCTCCTACAATGGCGTGCTGTCGCTGCACAACGCAGCAACATGCCGCTGAATTTGGAGCGGCATTTTTGTTTTCAAGGGCCTTGTTTTCGGCCCTTGCGGCACGTCGAAGAAGGTCGTCTCCCATGCGCTCTGCCATCCACGAACTGCCCGGCTCCAAGATCCGCGAAGTCGCCAACGCCGGCCTCGGCCGCACCGATGTGCTGCCGTTCTGGTTCGGTGAGAGCGACGAGCCCACGCCGGCCTTCATTCGCGACGCGGCTGTGCGTTCTATGCAGGCCGATGAAACCTTCTACAGCCACAACCTTGGCCTGCCCGAGTTGCGCGACGCGCTGGCCGCCTACACGAGCGGCCTGCACCGGCCGGTCGGCGTCGACCGCATTGCCGTGACCTCATCGGGCGTCAACGCACTGATGCTGGCAATGCAGGCGCTGGCAGGCCCAGGCGACGAGGTGGTGGCGGTGGTGCCGGTGTGGCCCAACCTGACGGCGCAACCGCTGATCCTCGGCGCGCGGGTGACGCGCGTACCACTCGTCGTGCGTGGCAATGCGTGGCACCTCGACCTGCCGACACTGCTTGCAGCCATCACCCCCGTCACGAGCGTGCTGCTCGTCAATGCGCCGAACAACCCGACCGGCTGGACGCTGACCCGCGCCGAGCAGCAATCGATCCTGGCGCACTGCCGCAGTACCGGCACGTGGATCGTTGCCGACGAGGTCTACGAGCGCGTCTACTTCGGCGAAGGTGCGCAACGCGCGCCGAGCTTCGGCTCCGCCGAATCTGGCCGCCTTGCGGCACCCAGCTTTCTGGACATCGCCGAGCCCGAAGACCGCGTTGTGGTGGCGCACAGCTTCTCGAAGAGTTTCCTGATGACCGGTTGGAGGCTGGGCTGGCTCGTGGTGCCGCCCGCGTTACTCGATGCAGTCGGCAAACTGATCGAGTTCAACACCTCCTGCGCGCCCACTTTCGTGCAGCGCGCGGGGCTGGCTGCGCTCGCGGGTGCTGGTGAATTCGTGCCGGGCCTGATCGGCCGCCTGAGGGCATGCCGCGACACCTTGCTGCCACAACTGGCCGCGTTGCCCGGGGTGGGTGTGGTGGTGCCCGAGGGCGGCATGTACGCGTTCTTCCGCATCGAAGGTCATGACGACTCGCTCACGCTGGCGAAGCGCCTGGTCGCCGAGGCGGGCCTCGGGCTCGCACCGGGCGCGGCGTTCGGCGACGAGGCGGAAGGCTGGCTGCGCTGGTGTTTCGCATCGCGCGACCCGCAGCGGTTGACGTTGGGGGTCGAACGCCTCGCGCGCTTCCTGCGTCTATAATCCGCAAGCTGTGCATTTGGAGTGCACAGCAACGCACGACACCGGTCGGTTTCACTGGTGATCGCAAGTGGAAACCCGAAACCGTGGCATGCCTGCATTTGGTCGCACCCTTTGACCTCAGGTTGGCTCGGTTTCAATCAACAGGAAACGAGTCATGTCCAACGCCACAGTCAACAAGGCCGAGATCGTCGCGGCCAACGCACGCACACCGCACGACACCGGGTCGCCGGAAGTGCAAGTCGCCATCCTCACGGCGCGCATCAACGACCTCACGCCGCACTTCAAGGCCCACATGAAAGACCACCATGGTCGCCGTGGCCTGCTGAAGATGGTCAACCAGCGCAAGAGCCTGCTGGCTTACCTGAAGAACCGCGATGCTGATCGCTACACCGCGTTGATCCAGAAGCTGGGCCTGCGGAAGTAATTCAGCCAAGAGCAAGAGAGCCTGTCTGGAATTCACCAGCACAGGCTCTTCGTTTTTCTAGCGGTGCCTGCCTGCAGGCGCCCGCAACCCACGGAGACACAAGCATGAGCAGCATGTTCAACAAAGTCACCAAGACCTTCCAATGGGGCCAGCACACCGTTGTGCTGGAAACCGGCGAGATCGCCCGCCAGTCCGGCGGCGCCGTCCTCGTCAACATCGAAGACACCGTCGTTCTGGCCACCGTGGTGGCGGCCAAGAACGCCAAGCCGGGGCAAGACTTCTTCCCGCTGACCGTCGACTACATCGAGAAGACCTACGCCGCCGGCAAGATCCCCGGCAGCTTCTTCAAGCGTGAAGGCCGCCCGAGCGAGCTGGAAACACTGACCTCGCGCCTGATCGACCGCCCGCTGCGCCCGCTGTTCCCTGAAGGCTTCTACAACGAAGTACAGGTCGTTGTGCATGTTCTGTCGCTGAACCCGGAAGTCTCGGCCGACATCGCCGCGCTGATCGGCTCGAGCGCTGCGCTCGCAATCTCCGGCATTCCGTTCAACGGCCCGATCGGTGCGGCGCGCGTGGGCTACATCAACGGCGAATATGTGCTGAACCCCGGCAAGACCCAGCTGCTGCAATCCCAGATGGACCTGATCGTCGCCGGCACCGAAGTGGCCGTGTTGATGGTCGAGTCGGAAGCGCAGCAACTGTCTGAGGAGATCATGCTCGGCGGCATCGTATTCGGCCAGCAGCAAAGCAACATCGCGATCAACGCGATCCATGAGCTGGTTCGTGACGCTGGCAAGCCGGCCTGGGACTGGGCGGCACCCGCCAAGGACGAAGGCTTCATCGCCAAGGTCAAGGCGCTGGCCGAAAACCCGCTGCGCGAGGCCTATCAGATCCGCTCGAAGCAGGCTCGCACACACGCCACTCGCGCTGTGACGGCCGCAACCGCCACGTCGCTGCAAGGCGAGGGCGCTGTGTTCGACAAGGTCAAGCTCGACAACGTGCTGTTCGACATCGAAGCGAACATCGTGCGCAGCCAGATCCTGTCGGGCGAGCCGCGCATCGACGGGCGTGACACACGCACCGTGCGCCAGATCGAGATCCGCAACAGCGTGCTGCCGCGGGCCCACGGTTCGTCGCTGTTCACGCGGGGTGAGACCCAGGCGCTGGCCGTGGCCACGCTGGGTACCGCGCGTGATGCACAGCGCATCGACGCGCTGGCCGGTGAGTTCACCGAGCACTTCATGCTGCACTACAACATGCCACCGTTCGCCACCGGCGAGACCGGCCGCGTCGGCACACCGAAGCGCCGCGAAATCGGCCACGGCCGCCTTGCCAAGCGGGCGTTGGTCGCGGTGCTGCCGAGTCAGGCCGACTTCCCGTATTCGATGCGCGTGGTCTCGGAGATCACCGAGTCGAACGGCTCGTCGTCGATGGCTTCGGTGTGCGGCGGCTGCCTGGCGCTGATGGATGCCGGCGTGCCCTTGAAGGCCCATGTGGCCGGTATCGCCATGGGCCTGATCAAGGACGGCGCTCGCTTTGCCGTGCTGACCGACATCCTCGGTGACGAAGATCACCTCGGCGACATGGACTTCAAGGTCGCAGGCACGACCGCCGGCATCACCGCGCTGCAGATGGACATCAAGATCCAGGGCATCACAAAAGAGATCATGCAGGTCGCGTTGGCGCAGGCCAAGGAAGCGCGCTTGCACATCCTCGGCAAGATGACCGAAGCGATGGGCACCGCGAACACCGAGGTGTCGCAGTTTGCACCGCGCCTGTACACGATGAAGATCAACCCGGAGAAGATCCGCGACATCATCGGCAAGGGCGGCGCCACGATCCGCGCGCTGACCGAAGAGACCGGCTGCACGATCGACATCGGCGAAGACGGCACCATCACGATTGCCTCGACCGATGCCGACAAGGCAGAGCACGCGAAGAAGCGCATCGCCGAGATCACGGCCGAAGTCGAAGTGGGCAAGATCTACGAAGGCCCGATCGTCAAGCTGCTCGACTTCGGCGCGCTCGTGAACCTGATGCCGGGCAAGGACGGCCTGTTGCACATCAGCCAGATCGCGCACCAGCGCGTCGAGAAGGTCACCGACTTCCTCAAGGAAGGCCAGATCGTCAAGGTCAAGGTGCTCGAGACCGACGAGAAGGGCCGCGTCAAGCTGTCGATGAAGGCGCTGATCGACCGCGACCAGCAGCCCATGCAGCCGCCGGTTCACCAAGAGTGAACGCCTGAGCCGGAGACGCACCCATGAAAGCCATCGCGATCACGTCGTTCGGCGCGCCCGAGGTGCTGCAACTGACCGAGCGCCCGTCTCCGGTGGCCGGTATCGGCGAGCTGCTGATTCGCGTGACCGCCGCCGGGGTCAACCGCCCCGACGTGCTGCAGCGCAAAGGCATGTACCCGGTGCCGGCGGGTGCGTCCGATCTGCCGGGGCTGGAAGTGGCTGGCGTCGTCGAAGCCGGCGATGCGCAAGCACTCGCGGCCGCAGGCTTCGAGCTCGGCGACCGCGTGTGTGCGCTGGTGGCGGGTGGGGGCTATGCGCAACTGTGCACGGCGCCCATCGGCCAGTGCCTGCCCGTGCCGAAGGGCTTCACCGACATCGAAGCGGCAAGCCTGCCCGAGACCTTCTTCACCGTCTGGTCGAACGTGTTCGACCGGGCACGCCTGCAGCCCGGCGAGACGCTGCTGATCCAGGGTGGCACCAGCGGCATCGGGGTGACGGCAATCCAGCTTGCCAAGGCCTTCGGCGCCACTGTGATTGCGACGGCCGGCAGCGACGAGAAGGCGGCCGCCTGCATCAGGCTCGGTGCCGACCATGCCATCAACTACCGCACGCATGACTTCGAAGCCGAGGTCAAGCGCATCACCGACGGTCGCGGGGTCGACGTGGTGCTCGACATGGTTGCTGGCCCCTACGTCGCGCGCGAATTGAAGTGTCTGGCGGAAGACGGTCGCATCGTGATCATCGCGGTGCAGGGCGGGGTCGACGCGCAGATCGACGCCGGCCTCGTGTTGCGGCGCCGGCTGCTTGTCACCGGCTCGACGCTTCGGCCGCGCCCGGTCGCGTTCAAGAGCGCGATTGCCGCGTCGTTGCGCCGCAGTGTGTGGCCGTGGCTGGAAGCCGGCACCGTGAAGCCCGTGATCTTCAAGGTGTTCCCAGCGGAACAGGCGGCCGCTGCGCATGCGCTGATGGAATCGGGTGAGCACATCGGCAAGATGGTGCTGACATGGTGATGGCTGATACGCGCGGCGCGGCGCGGCGCCGACAACTCGTCGTCGGCAACTGGAAGATGAACGGCAGCCGCGCCGCCAACGCCGAATTGCTGGCCGCATTGCGGGCCGCCGGGCCCTGGGTCGCCGAGGTCGCGGTGTGTGCTCCGAGCGTGTACCTGGCCGACGTGGCCTTGTCGCTGCAGGGCGACAGCATCGCCTGGGGCGCGCAAGACTGTTCGCCGTTCGACGCCGGTGCCTACACGGGCGACGTGTCTGCCGCGATGCTTGCCGAGTTCGGCTGCCGCTACGTGCTCGCCGGGCATTCCGAGCGCCGCGCGATGCACGCCGAGAGCGACCAACTCGTCGCTGACAAGGCCAAGGCCGCGCTGGCGCATCGCCTCACGCCCATCGTGTGTGTCGGTGAAACGCTGGCCGAGCGTGAAGCCGGCCAGACTGAAGGTGTCGTCAAGCGCCAGTTGTCGGCAGTGATCCACACCTTGGGCCATTGCATCTCGCAAGTCGTGGTGGCGTACGAGCCGGTCTGGGCGATCGGCACCGGCAAAACGGCTTCGCCCGAGCAGGCGCAGGCGGTGCACGCCGTGTTGCGCTCGCAATTGATGGCCGCCAGCGAACACGCGGGCGACATGAAGATCCTCTACGGTGGCAGCGTCAAGCCCGACAACGCCGCCATCCTGTTTGCGCAGCCCGACATCGATGGCGGCTTGATCGGCGGTGCCTCATTGAAGGCCGCCGACTTCGCCGCCATCTGCCGCGCAGCGCACTGAATCGTGAGCCGCGCTTGCGCGGCACTATGGAGTTGAACCGATGAATCTGATGTGGAATCTTGTGGTCGTGCTGCAGATCGTTGCGGCGCTGGTAATGATCGGCCTCGTGCTCATCCAGCACGGCAAAGGCGCGGACATGGGCGCGTCGTTCGGCAGCGGTGCATCGGGCAGCCTGTTCGGCGCGACTGGCAGCGCGAACTTCCTGTCGCGCTCGACTGCCGTATGCGCAGCCGTGTTCTTCGTCTGCACGCTGGCCTTGGCCTACTCGGCCAACGACCGGTCGCGGCCGGCTTCCGAGAGTGTTCTTGATCGGCCGTCGGTCAGCGCGCCGGCTGCGAGCGTGCCCTTGACGGGTGCGGCTCAGGTGCCGGGCGCGGGCAGTGCGGCAGCGGTCTCGGTACCGGCGGCGGGTTCGGCGGGCGTGACCGCTGTGCCAGCAGCTGCGGCCTCTGGTGCGGGCGCTGTACCGGTCAAGTGACAGTGCTTCGACGCCCGGCCTGACACAGGCGATTCGGGCTTTGTTGCAGTGCAGCGAATTGGGCAGTCGCTGTGGTCTTTGTGGTTAGAATCCAAAGCTGTCCGGTGAGCGAAACCTCATGCAATCCGGGCCTTGTTTTGGTGTGCCGCCGTCGTGGTGAAATTGGTAGACACGCTATCTTGAGGGGGTAGTGGCGAAAGCTGTGCGAGTTCGAGTCTCGCCGACGGCACCATTCAAATGCTCGGCCCCGCGCTGTGTTCGTTGGGGCCGGGTCGCTTGCGCCCAGTGCGCCCTCGCGAGCGTGCATCGACCATGAATTTGGAACCCTACCTGCCCGTCATTCTGTTCATCCTCATCGGTGCAGCGGTGGGCGTGGTGCCCCAGGTCATTGGTTTCATCTTTGGTCCGAACCGGCCCGACAAGGCGAAGAACTCCCCGTACGAGTGTGGCTTCGAGGCCTTCGAAGACGCGCGCATGAAGTTCGACGTACGCTACTACCTCGTCGCCATCTTGTTCATCCTGTTCGATCTCGAAATCGCGTTTCTCTTCCCTTGGGCGGTATCGCTTCGCGAGATCGGTGCGTCGGGCTTCTGGGCAATGATGGTTTTCCTCGGCATCCTTGTCGTCGGCTTCGCCTACGAATGGAAAAAGGGCGCCCTCGATTGGGAATGACAAGGCACTCACATGGGCATTGAAGGCGTACTCAAGGAAGGCTTCGTCACAACGAGTGTCGACACCCTCATCAACTGGTCCAAGACCGGCTCGCTGTGGCCGATGACCTTCGGTCTGGCGTGCTGTGCGGTCGAGATGATGCACGCGGGCGCAGCCCGCTATGACATCGACCGCTTCGGCATGCTGTTCCGCCCCAGCCCGCGCCAGAGCGACCTCATGATCGTGGCCGGCACGCTGTGCAACAAGATGGCGCCCGCGCTGCGCAAGGTCTACGACCAGATGGCCGAACCCCGCTGGGTGCTGAGCATGGGCTCTTGCGCCAATGGAGGCGGCTACTACCACTACAGCTACTCGGTGGTCCGTGGTTGTGACCGCATCGTCCCGGTCGATGTTTACGTGCCGGGTTGCCCGCCAACCGCCGAAGCACTGTTGTACGGCGTGCTGCAACTGCAGGCGAAGATTCGCCGCGAGAACACGATCGCCCGGGCATGAGCAAGCTTGATGTATTGCAGTCGGCTCTCGAATCCGCGCTTGGCGAACGGCTGAAGAAGCTGGTGCGCGACCGGGGCGAAATCACCATCACGGTGTCTGCTTCCGACTACCTCGCCTCGGCCCTGATTTTGCGTGACCATCAAGACCTGAAGTTCGAACAGAACGTCGACTTGTGTGGCCTCGACTATTCCACCTACAAAGACCAGCCCTGGGAGGGTCAGCGCTTCTGCGTGGTTTCGCATCTGCTGTCCGTTTCTAAGAACTGGCGCGTGCGGCTCAAGGTGTTCTGCCCCGACGACGACGTTCCGGTGGTGGCGTCGCTCACCGACGTCTGGAGTTCCGTCAACTGGTTCGAGCGCGAAGCCTTCGACCTCTACGGCATCATCTTCGACGGCCACCTCGACCTGCGCCGCATCCTGACCGACTACGGCTTCATCGGCCACCCATTCCGCAAAGACTTCCCGACCTCGGGCCACGTCGAGATGCGCTACGACGCCGAGCAGAAACGCGTGATCTATCAACCGGTGACGATCGAGCCGCGCGAGATCACGCCCCGCATCATTCGCGAAGACAACTACGGCGGCTTGCACTGATGGCCGACATCAAGAACTACACGCTGAACTTCGGGCCGCAGCACCCGGCAGCACACGGTGTGTTGCGCCTCGTGCTTGAGCTCGACGGCGAAGTGATCCAGCGCGCCGACCCGCACATCGGCCTGCTGCACCGCGCGACCGAGAAGCTCGCCGAAAGCAAGACCTTCATCCAGTCGCTGCCCTACATGGACCGGCTCGACTATGTGTCGATGATGTGCAACGAGCACGCCTACTGCCTGGCCATCGAGAAGCTGCTCGGCGTCGACGTGCCGGTGCGCGCGCAGTACATCCGCGTGATGTTCAGCGAGATCACGCGCCTGCTGAACCACTTGATGTGGCTCGGCGCACACGGCCTGGACTGCGGTGCGATGAACGTGTTCATCTATTGCTTCCGTGAGCGCGAAGACCTGTTCGACATGTACGAGGCCGCTTCCGGCGCGCGTATGCACGCGGCCTACTTCCGCCCGGGCGGCGTGTACCGCGACCTGCCCGACGTGATGCCGCAGTACAAGGCCTCGAAGATCCGCAACGCCAAGGCGATGAGCGCGCTGAACGAGAACCGCCAGGGCTCGATGCTCGACTTCATCGAAGACTTCACCAAGCGCTTCCCGAAGTGCGTGGACGACTACGAAACCCTGCTCACCGACAACCGCATCTGGAAGCAGCGCACTGTCGGCATCGGCGTCGTGACGCCCGAACGTGCGTTGAACCTGGGCTTCACCGGCCCGATGCTGCGTGGCTCCGGCATCTTGTGGGACTTGCGCAAGCACCAGCCCTACGACGTGTACGAGCACATGGACTTCGACATTCCTCTCGGGGTGAACGGCGACACCTACGACCGATACCTCGTGCGCATTGAAGAGATGCGCCAGGCCAACCGAATCGTTCAACAGTGCGTGGCTTGGCTGCGCGCGAACGACGGCCCGGTAATCACGAGCAACCACAAGGTCGCACCGCCGTCGCGCGTCGACATGAAGTCCGGCATGGAAGACCTGATTCACCACTTCAAGCTGTTCACCGAAGGCTTCCACGTGCCCGAGGGCGAGGCCTATGCGGCGGTCGAGCACCCGAAGGGCGAGTTCGGCATCTACATCGTCAGCGACGGCGCGAACAAGCCGTATCGGTTGAAGATTCGCCCGCCGGGCTTCCCGCACCTGGCTGCGCTCGACGAGATGGCGCGCGGCCACATGATTGCCGACGCGGTCGCCGTGATCGGCACGATGGACATTGTTTTCGGCGAGATCGATCGATGACTGCTTTGCCCGATGCAACCCGATTGCGCTTCGACCAGGAAGTGGTCAAGTACCCTGCCGACCAGGCCCAGTCGGCAGTGATGGCGTGCCTTGCCATCGTCCAGCAGGAGCAGGGCTTCGTCTCGGCCGAGAGCGAGAAGTTGATCGCTGCGTACCTCGGCATGCCGCCCATCGCGGTGCATGAGGTGACCACCTTCTACAACATGTACAACCAGGAGCCGTTGGGAAGGTTCAAGCTCAACGTCTGCACCAACCTGCCATGTCAACTGCGTGACGGGCAGGAGGCGCTGAATCACCTGTGCGGCAGCCTCGGCGTCGAGGAAGGCGGCACCACCGCCGACGGCCTGTTCACGGTCCAGAAGAGCGAATGCCTGGGTGCCTGCGCCGATGCGCCGGTGCTGCTGGTGAACGACCGCCAGATGGTGAGCTTCATGAGCCATGCACGCCTCGATGAACTGGTTGCCACATTGAAGGCAGCCACTTGATGCAACCCCAGACGCAAACCCAGATGCAGCCCCAGCCGCAACCGATGATCGACCTCTCGAAGTTCCAGGCGACGGGCCACGAGACCTGTTTCCACGGCCGCCACATCGGTGCGCAGATCTATGACGGGCTCGACGGCAAGAACTGGCACTTGGCCGACTACGAAGCGCGCGGCGGCTATCAAGCGTTGCGCAAGATCCTCGCGCAGGGCGGCACGCCCGAGGCACCTGCTGGCATGACAGCCGAGCAAGTGATCGCCGAGGTCAAGGCCTCGGGCCTGCGCGGGCGCGGCGGTGCCGGCTTTCCGACCGGGCTGAAGTGGAGCTTCATGCCGCGCATGTACCCGGGTGCGAAGTACCTGGTCTGCAACTCCGACGAGGGCGAGCCCGGTACCTGCAAGGACCGCGACATCCTGATGTTCAACCCGCACATCGTCATCGAAGGCATGGTGATCGCGGCGTATGCGATGGGCATCAAGGTTGGCTACAACTACATCCACGGCGAGATCTTCGAGGCCTATGAACGCTTTGAAGCAGCGCTCGAAGAAGCCCGTGCGGCGGGTTACCTCGGCGACAACTTGCTCGGCTCGACCTTCGGCTTCCAGTTGCATGCGGCGCACGGCTTCGGCGCCTACATCTGCGGCGAAGAGACCGCGTTGCTCGAATCGCTCGAAGGCAAGAAGGGCCAGCCGCGCTTCAAGCCGCCGTTCCCGGCGAGTTACGGCCTGTACGGCAAGCCGACCACGATCAACAACACCGAAACCTTCGCGGCGGTGCCGTGGATCATCCGCAACGGCGGTGCGCCCTACCTGGAGATCGGCAAGCCGAACAACGGCGGCACCAAGATCTTCTCGGTGGTCGGTGACGTGAACCTGCCAGGCAACTTCGAGGTGCCGCTCGGTACGCCGTTCAGCAAGCTGTTGGAGCTAGCGGGCGGTGTGCGCACCGGCCGGAAGCTCAAGGCCGTGATCCCGGGTGGCTCGTCGTCGCCGGTGCTGCCGGCGGCGATCATGAACGAGCTGACGATGGACTACGACGCCATTGCCAAAGCCGGCTCGATGCTCGGCTCGGGCGCGGTGATCGTGATGGACGACTCTCGCTGCATGGTTCGCAGCCTGCTGCGCCTGTCCTACTTCTACATGCATGAGAGTTGCGGCCAGTGCACGCCCTGCCGTGAAGGCACGGGCTGGCTGTTTCGCATGGTCGAGCGAATTGCCGATGGCAAGGGCCGGATGGAAGACATCGACCTGCTGAACTCGGTGGCCGACAACATCCAGGGACGCACGATCTGCGCCCTCGGCGACGCCGCAGCCATGCCGGTGCGCGCGATGATCAAGCACTTCCGCGACGAGTTCGTGCACCTGATCGAACACAAGTCTTCCAAGGCGGTGGCGGCCCGCCCCCATCCCGGCCTTCCCCCAAAAGGGGAAGGAGTAGACGGAGCCGCGCAGCGGCTTGTTGCATGATTGAAATCGAACTGGACGGCAAGAAGGTCGAGGTGCTCGAAGGCAGCATGATCATGCATGCCGCCGACAACGCCGGCACCTACATCCCGCACTTCTGCTATCACAAGAAGCTTTCCATCGCGGCCAACTGCCGCATGTGCCTCGTTGATGTCGAGAAGGCGCCCAAGCCCATGCCGGCCTGCGCCACGCCCGTCACACAGGGCATGGTCGTGCGCACCAAGAGCGCCAAGGCACTCCAGGCCCAGAAGGGCGTGATGGAGTTCCTGCTCATCAACCACCCGCTCGACTGCCCCATCTGCGACCAGGGTGGCGAATGCCAGCTGCAAGACCTGGCGGTGGGCTACGGTGCGTCGAGCACGCGCTACAAGGAAGAAAAGCGCGTCGTCTTCCACAAGAACGTGGGCCCGCTGATCTCGATGGAAGAGATGAGCCGTTGCATCCACTGCACGCGCTGCGTCCGCTTCGGCCAAGAGGTGGCAGGCGTGATGGAACTCGGCATGATCCACCGCGGCGAGCACTCGGAAATCACGACCGTCGTCGGCGACACGATCGACTCCGAACTGTCGGGCAACATGATCGACGTGTGCCCGGTCGGCGCGCTCACGAGCAAACCATTCCGCTACAGCGCGCGCACCTGGGAGTTGTCGCGGCGCAAATCGGTCTCGCCGCACGACAGTACCGGCGCGAACCTGATCGTCCAGGTGAAGAACAACCAGGTCATGCGCGTCGTGCCGCTCGAGAACGAGTCGGTCAACGAATGCTGGATCGCCGACCGCGACCGCTTCTCGTACGAGGCAGTGAACAGCGGTGAACGCCTGACCACACCGATGCTCAAACAGGGCGGCGCCTGGAAGGCCGTCGACTGGACCACCGCGCTCGACTACGTGGTACGCGGCCTCACGCAAATCAGCGTCGATCACGGCGCCGCAAGCATCGGCGCGCTGGGCTCGGCTCACAGCACGACAGAAGAGTTGCACCTGCTGGCCAAGCTGGTGCGCGGCCTGGGCAGCGAGAACATCGACTTCCGCACCCGCCACGCCGATTTCACCAACACCGCTGCAGCCGGCACGTCACGCTGGCTCGGCACGTCGATCGCATCGCTGTCGAACCTGCGGCGCGTGCTGGTCGTTGGCTCGTTCCTGCGCAAGGACCACCCGCTGCTCGCGCAGCGCATTCGCCAGGCTGCGCGCAAGGGCGCGAAGGTGCACAGCATCCACGCCGTGCATGACGACTGGCTCATGGCGATGAGCACTCAAGCAACAGCCGCGCCGAGCGGCTGGGTGCGGGCGCTGGCCGATGTGGCGGCGGCCATCGCGGCCTCGAATGGGGCCGTGGTGCCGGCATCGGCACCCGCCGATGCGCAGGCCACCGATGCGGCCAAGCTGATCGCAGCCTCGCTGCTGAGTGGCGAACGCAAGGCGGTGCTCCTCGGCAACGCGGCTGCGCAACACCCGCAGGCGGCTGCCGTACTCACGCTTGCCAACTGGATCGGCGAGCAGACCGGGGCGAGCGTCGGCTACCTTGTCGAGGCGGCGAACAGCGTCGGTGCGCAACTGGTACAAGCGCTCCCGGGTGCCGGCGGCCTGAACGCGGGTCAGATGCTCGGCGCTATTCCAGCCACCGAGCCAGGCAAGGGTCTGAAGGCCTGCCTGCTGCTCAACACCGAGCCGACGCTCGATGCCGCCAACGCCGCCGCCGCCACGGCCGCGATGCAGGCTGCCGAGATGGTCGTCGTGATGACACCGTTCAAGACGGCCGCGCACGATGTGGCCGACGTGATGCTCCCCATTTCGCCGTTCAGCGAAACCTCGGGCACCTTCGTCAATGCCGAAGGCCGCGTGCAGAGCTTCCACGGCGTCGTGCGGCCGCTCGGCGACACGCGGCCGGCCTGGAAGGTGCTGCGCGTGCTCGGCAACATGCTCGGCCTGAAGGGCTTCGACTTCGAGACCTCCGAAGAGGTGCGCACCGAGGCGCTCGGTGACATGGCGACGCTGACCTCGCGGCTCAGCAATGCGTCGTCCGACGCGCCGATCACGGCGGCGGCGAACGCCGAACAACACGTGCTGGAACGCATCGCCGATGTGCCGATCTACGCGACCGACTCGCTGGTGCGCCGCGCTACCTCATTGCAACTGACCGCAGATGCACTCGCCCCCGTGGCCAGCCTGCCGCAGGCGCTGTGGGAACGACTCGGCCTGAGCGCCGGAGACAAGGTCCGCGTCTCACAAGGCCCAGCCCATGCAGTGCTGCCCGCGCGTTGCGATGTGGCGCTCGCGCCGAACGCCGTGCGCGTGCCGGCAGGCCATGCCGACACCGCCACCCTGGGCGCTATGTTCGGTGCCGTCACGGTCGAGAAGGTCTGAGGCACACCATGCTCGACTCCTTCACCACCTTCGGCGCTCAACTTCTCGGCCCGGTCTGGCCGACGGCCTGGGCTGTCATCCGCATCGTGGCGCTGATCATCCCGTTGATGCTGTGCGTGGCCTACCTGACGCTCTGGGAGCGCAAGGCCATCGGCTGGAGCCAGATCCGCCCTGGCCCGAACCGAGTCGGCCCGTTCGGTCTGCTGCAGCCGATCGCCGACGCCGTGAAGCTGATCTTCAAGGAGATCATCGTTCCGACGGCCGCGAACAAGACCCTGTTCTTCCTCGGCCCGGTCATGACCATCATGCCGGCGCTCGCCGCCTGGGCCGTGGTGCCGTTCGGCCCCGAGGTGGCGCTGGCCAACGTGAACGCGGGCCTCTTGTTCCTGATGGCCATCACCTCGATGGAGGTCTACGGCGTCATCATCGCCGGGTGGGCCTCGAACTCGAAGTACGCCTTCCTCGGCGCGCTGCGCGCATCGGCGCAGATGGTCAGCTACGAGATCTCGATGGGCTTTGCGATGGTGGTGGTGCTCATGGTCAGTGGCAGCCTGAATATGACCGAGATCGTCATGAGCCAGGGCCGGGGCATGCTGGCCGACCGTGGCCTGACCTTCCTGTCGTGGAATTGGCTGCCGTTGCTGCCGATCTTCGTTGTGTACTTCATCTCGGGCCTGGCCGAGACGAACCGCCACCCGTTCGACGTGGTGGAGGGCGAATCCGAGATCGTTGCCGGCCACATGGTCGAGTACTCGGGCATGGCCTTCGCTATGTTCTTCCTGGCCGAATACGCGAACATGATCCTGATCAGCACGCTGACGGTTGTCATGTTCCTCGGCGGCTGGTTGCCGGTGGTCGACATTGCACCGTTCAACTGGATCCCCGGGTGGATCTGGATGGCGATGAAGACCTTCTGCGTTGTCACGGTCTTCCTGTGGGTGCGTGCGAGCTTCCCGCGTTTCCGCTACGACCAGATCATGCGTCTGGGCTGGAAGATCTTCATTCCCATCACGCTGATCTGGCTGGTGGTCGTCGGGCTGTGGATCCAGTCCCCGTGGAACATCTGGAAGTGAAGGGCAGCACCATGACCACCACATCCGCTGTGAAAGCTTCCCCCCTCAAAGACTTCTTCGCGAGCTTTCTGCTCGGCGAACTTTTCAAAGGCATGGCGCTGACCGGCCGGCATTTCTGGTCGAAGAAGATCACCGTGCAGTTTCCGGAAGAAAAGACGCCGCTGAGCCCACGCTTTCGCGGCCTGCATGCGCTGCGCCGCTACGAGAACGGCGAAGAGCGCTGCATCGCCTGCAAGCTGTGCGAGGCCGTGTGCCCCGCGATGGCCATCACGATCGAGTCCGACGTCCGTGCCGACGGCACCCGCCGCACGACGCGCTACGACATCGACCTGACCAAGTGCATCTTCTGCGGCTTCTGCGAAGAGAGCTGCCCGGTCGACTCCATCGTCGAGACCCACATCTTCGAATACCACGGTGAGAAGCGGGGCGACCTGTACTTCACCAAGGACATGCTGCTCGCCGTCGGCGACCGCTACGAACGCGAAATCGCCGCCGCCAAGGAGGCCGATGCCAAGTACCGCTGAGGCGCGCCAGCGCCCGGTGGTCAACGGTCAA
>JANXWV010000090.1 GCA_025350965.1 Rhizobacter sp. | reverse complement strand
GCGTGCAGGCCGAGCAGGCCCTGCAACACGTCGGTCGTGGCATTGCCGAGCGTCGGGCCGACGTGATTGATGCGCCCCGGCGTGGCCGACAGGGTCGGCACCACACCGGGAACGACGACTTCGCCGAGATCGTCCGTCGGCACGCGCGCCAGGTTGCCGCGGGCCTCGAATTGCTCGTCGGCAAAGATGTCGGCGATCGAGTTCACCTTGCCGGCCGGCACTTCCTCGGCCATGCACCGGTCGAGCACGTCGGAGCGGTCGAGCGATGCGACCCAGTCGCCGACCATGCGGTTCACCTCGTCACGCGCCGCCAGCCGTTTGCGCTGCGGGCCGTACATCTCTGCCGAGGCCAATTCCGGACGGCCCATCGCGGCAGCGAGGCGTTCGAACATCTTGTCGGTGGTGCAGGCGATGGCGATCCACTTGTCGTTCTTGGTACGGAAGTGGCCGTGCGGGCAGGCCACGAAACTGCCTGATCCTTCGCGCTCGCGCACCTTGCCGTGCAGCCCGTAGTCGGCAGCCAGTTCCTCCAGAACGCGGAACACGGCCTCGTAGACGCCGACGTCGATGATCTGTCCGCGGCCGGTGAGCTCGGCATGGCGCAGCGCCACCAGCACGCCGATGGCGCCGAACAGGCTGGCGATGTAGTCGCCCAGCGGCACCGTGCCCGGCAGCACCGGCGTCTCGCCCGGAAAGCCGGCCAGGTAATTCAAGCCGCCGAAGGCCTGCGCGATGTGGGCGAAGGCATGGCGGCGGCGGTACGGGCCGGTCTGCCCGTAGCCGGTGACGCGCAGCATCACCAGCTTGGGGTTGGCCTCGCGCAGCAGGTCCCACGTCAGGCCCCAGCTTTCCATTGTTCCGGGGCGGAAGTTCTCGACCAGAACGTCGGACTTGGCGACCAGCTTCAGGAACAGCGCCACGCCTTCGGGTTGCAGCAGGTCGATGGTCACCGAGCGCTTGTTGCGGCTTTCGCTCAGCCAGTTGAGCGTGGCGTCAGGGCGCGCGGTGGCAGTGCCGAAGCGCCGCATCGGGTCGCCGCCGTCCGGGTGCTCGACCTTGATCACGTCGGCGCCAAACTCGCCCATCACGGTGGCGGCGTAAGGGCCGGCGAGAAAGTTGCCGACGTCGATCACGCGCACGCCGGAAAGAGGCTGCGGCGGCCGGGTGGCAGGGGTGATTGATTCGATGGTCACGGCTGCGAAGCAGTGGGGATGGCGGGGAGGTGAAGGCTGCGGTGCATGACCTCAACAGGTTAAATTCCGACGGCGGCTCTGCCCCCCGGTGTATTCCCGTCACTTGTTTCAGGCTTTCTGAAGCCTGCATAGGAATTTCTGATGGATGATGATTTCAAGGCCTGGATCGGCCGAACCGAGACCACCACCGACCCGCTGAGCCCGGGGCCGGCGCAGTCGGCCCAGGCCATGCTCGACGAACCCGGGCCGGCGCTGGAGGCAGGCGATGCGTTGCCACCGCTTTGGCACTGGTTCCACTTCCTGCCGCGCGCGCCGCAGGCCGCACTGGACGCCGACGGACATCCGCAGCGTGGCGGCTTCCTGCCGCCCATCCCGTACCCGCGCCGCATGTTTGCCGGAGCGCGGCTGCAGTGGCATCGGCCCTTGCTCATCGGCACACCGGCCGAGCGCCAGGCGACCATCCGCGACGTGGTGCTGAAGTCCGGCAAGAGCGGCTCGCTGGCATTCGTCACCGTTGGGCTGCGCTTCATCCAAGACGGCGCACTGTGCATCGAAGAAGAGCAGGACATCGTCTACCGCGAACCCGGCGGCCCGGTTTCCGCCCCGGTCCCTGCGCCCTGGCCGCCGCTGCCCGGGGGCAGCTGGGTGGGCGTGCGCCAGCCCGACAGCCGCTTGCTGTTCCGCTTTTCGGCGCTGACCTTCAACGCCCACCGCATCCACTACGACCGGGGCTATGCCAGCGAGGTCGAGGGCTACCCGGGCCTGGTGGTGCACGGCCCGCTCACGGCCATCCTGCTGGCACAACTGGTGCAGCAGTCCACGGATCGGCCCATGCGGACCTTCAGCTTCCGTGGCGTGGCGCCGCTGTTCGATCTGGGGCCGGTGCGGCTGGTGGGCACACCTGAGGGCGACAGCGTGGCCCTGCAGGCGCAGGGGCCTGACGGCAAGGCGGGTTTGCTGGCCAGTGTCACCTTGGCCACGTCGACCTGAGCCGCGGGGGCTGCTAGTTCGAGCGCAAGTCGGGCTTCAAGCGTTCTCTGCCGCCACCGCCTCCCAGCCGCTGCCGGGAACGTAGCGCCACGCGCCTTCGACGTCATCGAGCCTGAACAGGTGCAGCCACTGGTGGTCCAGCAGCTGGCGCACCGTGGCGTGGCGGGCAATGATGTCTTCCATCGGCTCCTGCGGCGCCTGGATGAAAACGCTCAGCCGCAGCGGCGTGTGCCGCAACTTTTCACCGTCGTGCAGTGACTGCATCGGAAGCCCGATGCGCAGGTCGCCGCCGTTGCCCTCGAACACGCCGACATTGCCGCCGACGACGTTGTGCAGCACCTTGTCACCGCTGCCGTAGCGCTGGTTGTCGACGCTGCTGGCGTGGTACTGCAGGTTGATCCAGTTGGTGACGACCATGGGCGCGGTCATGATCAGTTCCAGCACCTTGAAGCCGGGGTCAACGTGCCAGGCGTAGTCGTGCAGGAAGCTGCGCCCGTCGAGCCGCAGGTGGCGGCTGCGGGTACGCGGCGCGACGATGAAGCTGGCGCAGTTGGCCAGCCCCCACTCGGGCCGCACTTGCGCCCAATCGCCGGTGCGTGCGGTGATGGCCTGGCGCAGCGCAGCGGGATCGGCGGCGCAGTCGGCCAGCCCGAGTGACGCGGCGCGTTCGGCACGCGCCGCAGCGCCGGCGCTGTGCAGCCAGCCGCGCAGCGCCGCGATGTCACTGTTGTGGCTGGCCGGCAGCAGGTCGGTGTCGTACAGCAGCAGCTCGTCGGTGGTGGTGTTGTGCAGACCCGCAACGAACTGCGTGGTGTCCGCCACCTCGATGCCGCGGCCGCGCAGCCCGGCGCGCACGGCCGGGTCGTTCAGCACCAGCGCCAGCGCACGCGCGTTGACTTCTCCGGTCTGGCCGCCGCAGGCGCCGCAGTCCAGGCCAGCCGCGTGCGGGTTGTTGGCGCTGGTGCTGCCGTGGCCGGCCAGCAGCACCAGGCGCGCCAGCCCGCTGGCCAAGCCCATCGCACCGAGTGCGGTGGCGGCCATGCCCACCCGCGCTTCGGTGTCGGGGCCGCCTTCGGTGGGCAGCCTCGGCCGCAGGCGGGCCAGCTGCTCCGGCGGCAGGCCGGTCTGCTCGACCGGCAGCGCTTTCAGGTTGCCGCCGCTGCTGCTCTTGAACAGTTTGCCGGCGTAGAGCAGCCCGCAAGTTTCGACAAAAGAGAAGGTCGAGCCGGCCCCGCCCTGGAAGCTCTGCCACTGCTGGCGCCACAGCAGCTTGCGCTTGCGCTTCTCGCTCAGCAGTTGGCCCAGCGAAGGCGAGTCGCACTGGTCGGTCACGCACAGCCCGGGTGCCAACAGCCCTGGCAGCTGGGGCCGCACCATTTCGCTCCCCAACGGCCGGTATTCGACGAACATCGCGAAGAAGCCGGCAAAGCCGAGCGTCTGGACCGCAGGGCTGGCGGCTTCTAGCGCACGGCGGTAAACCTCGGAGCGCACGTCGATGCAGAACACGGCCTGCACTGCCGGCGCGACAGGTGCGGCCACCGCTGCGGGTGCCTTGCGCAATCCGCGGCACAGGTCGGCTTGGTAACTGCGCTCGAGCGCGGCCTGCCACAGCCAGTCGGTGTGCTGTGCGGCCAGGGCGCTGGCGAAGACGGCATCACTGGTGCGCCAGGCCGCGGTCAGAGCGTCGGCCACGGCGACCGTCGGGTGGCCCTGCTGCAGCAGCCACTCCCAGGCCAGCCGAACAGCCAGCAGGTGCACGATCTGGTCGTCGTCCTTGCCGGCCAGCCGCGCCTGCCAGCGCTGATAGGCGCACCACGAGGCCCAGCCGTTGATGCTCAACAGCAGCGCCGTGTAGTAAGCCTCCCGCGACGCATCGGGGATGCACAGCGCGCGCGTGGCGGCGTCGATGAGTGACACCGGGTCCTTCGGCAGCGCTGCCAGCCGGGTGGTGAAGCCTGCGTCCCCCATCAGCATGGCCGGGCTGAAGTCGTGTGCCGACTGCCTCAGCCAGCTCGGGTACAGGCCGCCCGTGCGGTCCGGCCCCCAAGCAGCCTGGCCCTGGTCGAAGTAGGCCGCGCAGCACTGACTGACGTGGTGGGTGATGTAGCTGCGCCAGGCCATCGCATGGCCGAGGTCGCGCTGGGCGTCGACGAGGTCGCTGGCCAGCGGCAGTCGGTCGGGCAATGCGGCGGGTGCGTCCAGGCTGGCGACCAGTTCGGCCACCGTGGTGTCGCCGCCGTCAGCGCCGGCGGCGGCAATGGCCGCCTGCAGGTGTTCGGCGCCGACGCACCCGGCGCGCCACTGTTCGGCGAACCATTCTCGCGGCATCAGCATCGTGCTGCCCGACAGCCCCGCCAGTTGCGCTGCAACGTGGACGATCGGCCGGTCGAGCTGGCCCCAGTAGGGGTTGACGGCGATGAAGCGGTCGAGCGGCCAGGTCGGTGCGATGCGAGCACAGGCGGCGTCGATGGCCGGCCTGACGGCGCTGTGCTGGGCGCCGGTCAGGGCGACGGGATCGGCAACGGTGTTCATGATCGGACTCCGGTTGGCGTGGTGGCGGGAGGCGCCGGGGCCTTGGCAGGTGCCGTTGTGGGGGCGGCCGGCAGCCGGGCGGGCCAGAGGCGGAAGGTCAGTCGGGTGAACAGGTCGTCGAGGTACAGGCCCGAGAACAGCCAGGGGTAGAG
>JANXWV010000066.1 GCA_025350965.1 Rhizobacter sp. | reverse complement strand
CTACCAGGCGATCGCGCTGCCGTCGTACGCGAAGAAGCCGCCCGACTGGGCCGGCGTGAGGGCATCGAGCACCGCCAGCAGATGTGCCGCCGCATCGGCCGGTGCAGTGACCGGCGCATCGCCGATCACTGCGGCCGACAGGCGCGAGGCCACGGTGCCGGGGTGCAGCGCGGCCAGCACGGCCTCGGGCCGGCGGCGGGCCACTTCGATCGCTGCCGTCTTCACGAGCATGTTCTGCGCGGCCTTGCTGGCGCGGTAGCCGTACCAGCCGCCCTTGCGGTTGTCACCGATGCTGCCCACGCGCGCGCTCAGGCTCGCGAACAGGCTGCGGCCGGCGCTCGGCAGCAACGGTGTGAAGTGCTTGATGAGCAGCGCCGGTGCAACGGCGTTGATGGCGAACGCGCGCATCAGCCCGTCGGCGTTCAGCTGGGCCAGGCGCTTCTCGGGCGCCGTGCCGTCGAGGTGCAGCGCACCGGTCGCGTTGACGACGACGTGGAACGGCGCGCGGCCCGTGAGCGCCTGAGCCGCAGCAGCGATGCTCGCTTCACTCAGCACATCGATGCCCGGCTCGCCGAGCGCATTGCTGTGCGAGCCAGGTCGGCGGCCCAGCGCCACCACCTCGGCGCACGCCGCGTCGCCACGCAGGGCTTCGACCAACGCCGCCCCGATGGCACCGCTCGCGCCGATCACGATGGCGCGGTATCCATTCGGCAGGCTCTGCATGCGCGCTACCACGCTTCGCTGCCCAACTCGCCCTTGAACGGGCCGACGATCTCGGGCGTGACCCAGCCCGCATAGAAGCGCCCGGGCTGCGGCCGTACGCGCTCGCCGCCCACCGTGCACACGAGCGGCGACGGGTAGAAGCCCACATGCCCGCGCAAGGCCTCGAAGCCCGGCAGCGGCTCGTCGTAACACCATGCCGAACGCTCGAAGCGCAGGCCCGGCATGGCCACCGTGAGGTAGCGCGCGCGGCCCTTCCATTCGCACCACGACTCGCCCGGCGCGTCGGTCAAGAACGCAGCATCGATGTCGGCGTGCGGCACATAGAACGTCGGCGGGCTCGCCGTCTCGCACACGCGCAGCGCACGCTGCGTGCGGGCGACCTCGACGGCGCCGGCGCCCACGATCACCGCGCGCGCGTCGAGCACCACACGCGGCGGGCGCGGGTAGTCCCACACCGATTCTTCGCCCGCGCGCGGCGCCACGGCGAACGGCGGCCGCTCGTCGCCAACGTAGCGCCACATCGCGCGGGCGCGGCGAGCGGCTTCGTCCTTGTCGTGTCGGTCCGTGGGGCGCGTCATGGTGCAACCCGCTTCGCGAACGCTTCGCACGGGTCGGCACGCGCCGCTGCCGGCACAGGCACGACACGGTCGAACGCCGCCGCGAAGTCCGCCGCCACCGGCGCCTCGACGAAGCCGATGGCCACCACGCGCACTTGCTCGGCCGGGGCCAGCCAGCGCGCCACGCCGATGTCGCGCCGCACGTGGCCGTTGCCGGCAATCAGCACGGCGCCGCTCGCGCCGGCTTCGCGCAACACCTGCGCCATCACCGCATCGCGCGCGAACTGGGCACGTGCCATCGCGGGCCACAGGGGCGCGGGCAGCATGCCGCAGTGGCCGGCGTCGATCTCGCGTTCCTGCGCGGCCTGCGTTGATGGCTCGATGGGCTGCGCGAGGCCCAGCGCTGCAAGCTGTGCCGCATCGAACACGCTGGCATAGCCACCGCGCACCACCTTGCCGGTGTCGGCACCGCTCAGGTTGGCCGCGCGCAGCGGCAGGCCGTAGCGCAGCGCAAGCTCGATGACCGGCAGGTAGAGCGACCAGTCCCACCCGCTGCGCGCAGGGGCCGCGAGGTCGATCACATGCTGGGCATCGCGCGGGGCCTCGCGCCGGGCGCGGTCGATGTCGGCCTGGCGGTCGGTGTCGAACTGCTCCATCGCAATCACAGGGCGCCAGCCTGCATCGACCGCCCGCGTGAGCAGCGCGAGCCTCTCGCGGTGGCCGGCCGGGTTGTCGTGCACTTCGCCGAGCAGGGCGAAGGTGGTGCCGCGCAGGGGCGGCATCTGCGGTTCGGTGGCGCAGGCACCCACCGATGCCAACAAGGCGCCGAGGAGACACGCGCATGCGGCGTTGATGAAGTTGGGAGGTGGCCGAGTCATGCGAGGCCCGCAGCCAGGTTGTCGCCCCACCAGCCCCGCCAACTCTCATCGGGCCATGGCCCACGAACCGGCCCGCACATGTTCCTGCCAAGAACCCATGCACCGACGCTGCGAAAACCCCGCGCGGCAAAGTCGTCATCGACGCCGCTTTCTCCACCGTCGCTCGCGAACAGGTGCTGTTGAAACGTTCGCGTCGCCAGCGCCCAGCCGTGAAGCGCGGTGCCCCCGATGCCGAGCGGATTCTGCAAATCCTGGTTCGGGCCGGCCCCATCGCCATCGAGCGAGATCATGAAACTCTCGACGCGGAGTTTTGACATTTCGTGTGTGCCGAGTCTGCTGCGTGTGTCGAAGCCGGGCTGAAGGGCATCACCCCGCGTCAGGCATCACCGGGTGGTTCGCCATCAACTCCAGCGCCTTCACCAGCGACGAGTGATCCAGGTCCTGCCCGCCATTGGCCGCGCACACCTGCATCAGCTGCGCGGCACCTGCCGTTTGCGGCAACGCCACGCCAATGGCGCGGGCACCCGCCAGCGCGAGGTTCAGGTCTTTCTGGTGCAGGCCGATCCGAAAGCCCGGCGCGAAGGTGCGCTTGATCATGCGTTCGCCGTGCACTTCGAGGATGCGCGACGCGGCGAAGCCGCCCATCAGCGCCTGCCGCACGCGCGCCGGGTCGGCGCCCGCCTTCGATGCAAACACCAAGGCTTCGCTCACCGCCGCGATGTTGAGCGCCACGATGATCTGGTTCGCGACCTTGCACGTCTGCCCATCGCCGTTGCCGCCGACGAGCGTGATGTTCTTGCCCATCAGCTCGAACAGCGGCTTGATGCGCGCGAAGGCCTCGTCGCTGGCGCCGACCATGATCGTGAGCGACGCTGCCTTGGCGCCGACCTCGCCGCCCGAGACCGGCGCGTCGATGTAGTCGCAGCCGAGTGCGTTGATGCGCTTCGCGAAGGCCTTGGTCTCGATCGGCGAGATCGAGCTCATGTCGACGATGGTCTTGCCCTTCGTCAACCCAGCGGCCACGCCGTCATCGGCGAACAGCACCTTGGCCACATCGGGCGTGTCGGGCAGCATCATGAAGATCACGTCGGCCTGCTCGGCGACGGCCTTCGCGCTGGCGCACACGGTCGCCGCAGCAAGATCGGGGTGAACCTTGCTGCGCGTGTGCACGAAGAGCGTGTGCCCGGCCTTGAGCAGGTGGCCCGCCATCGGCGCGCCCATGATGCCAAGGCCGATGAAGCCCAGCTTGAGTGATGCAGCAGTCATCGAGTGGCTCCAGTCAGCCAGCCAAGGCCGGCTTCGGTGGTGGTGGCGGGCTTGTATTCGCAGCCGACCCAGCCGGCGTAGCCCATCGCGTCGAGCGCTGCAAAGACGTTCGGGTAGTGGATCTCGCCGGTGCCGGGTTCGTTGCGGCCGGGGTTGTCGGCCAATTGCACGTGCGCGATGCGCGCCAGGTGCTTGCGCAGCGTGGCGATCAACTCGCCTTCCATGCGCTGCGCGTGATAGATGTCGAACTGGACATAAGCGTTGTCGGAAGCCACGTCGTCGAGGATGGCCAGCGCCTGCGCAGTGCGGTTCAGGTAGAAGCCGGGAATGTCGAAGGTGTTGATCGGCTCGGCCAGCAGCTTGATGCCGGCTGCCTTGCAAGCGGCGGCAGCAAAGCGCAGGTTCGCGACCAAGGTTGCGCGCAGCACGTCGTCGGCCACACCGGCGGGTGCGATGCCGGCCAGGCAGTTGAGCTGCGGCGCGCCGAGCGTGGTCGCATACGTGACTGCACGGGCCACACCGGCGCGGAACTCGTCCACGCGGTCGGGGTGGCAGGCGATGCCGCGCTCACCGGCGTCCCAGTCGCCGCCGGGCAGGTTGTGCAGCACGAGCTGCAGGCCGTTGCCGTCGAGCCGGGCCTTGACCTCGGCCGCGTCGAACGCGTAGGGGAACGCGAACTCCACCGCCTTGAAGCCGGCCCTGGCGGCCGCTTCGAAGCGGTCGAGAAACGGGCGCTCGGTGAAGAGGAAGGTCAGGTTCGCGTCGAAGCGTGGCATGGTGTGTTGTGTCTCCTGGGGGGTGTCATTCGACGTGTCATTCAAGCAGCCCGGCCATCTCCAGCCCTTGCCGCCCTTCCGGGTGCCGGCAGTCGATGTCTTCGAACTCGTTGATCTTGTCGATCTCGGTGCCCATGGCGATGTTGGTCACCTTCTCAAGTATCACCTCGACCACCACCGGCACGCTGAATTCGCGCGCCATCGCCTGCGCCTGCACGAGCGCAGCACCAATCTTCTCGGGGTCGGTCACGCGCAGGCTCTTGCAGCCCAGGCCCCGCACCACCGCCTGGTGGTCCACGCCGTAGCTCTTGAGCGCAGGGTCGTCGACGTTCTGGTTCTCGAACGCGAGCTGCACGCAGTAATCCATCTCGAAGCCGCGTTGGCTCTGGCGGATCAGGCCGAGGTAGCTGTTGTTCACGAGCACCTGCACATACGGCAGGCGGAACTGCGCGCCGACCGCCAGCTCTTCGATCATGAACTGGAAGTCGTAGTCGCCCGACAGGCCGACCACCGTGCGTGTCGGGTCCGACGCCACCACGCCCAGGGCAGCCGGCACCGTCCAGCCCAGCGGCCCGGCCTGGCCGCAGTTGACCCACTGGCGCGGCCCGTACACATGCAGGAACTGCGCACCGGCGATCTGGCTCAGGCCGATGGTCGTGACGTACACCGTGTCGCGCGGGAACACTTTGTTCATCTCCTCGTACACGCGCAGCGGCTTGATCGGTGTTTCGGTGAAGTGCGTCTTGCGGTGCATCAGCTGCTTGCGCTCGGCGCAGCGGTGGGCCCAGTCGCCGAAGTCGCGCAGGGTCTTCGCCGCCTTGCGTTCCTTGGCCACCTGCACGAACAGTTCGAGCGCGGCCTTCGCGTCGGAGACGATGCCGAGTTCGGGATTGAACACGCGGCCGATCTGCGTGGGCTCGATGTCCACGTGCACGAAGGTGCGGCCCTTGCAATACACCTCGGTCGAGCCGGTGTGGCGGTTCGCCCAGCGGTTGCCGATGCCGAGCACGAAGTCGCTCGCCAGCATCGTCGCATTGCCGTAGCGGTGGCTCGTTTGAAGGCCGACCATGCCGGCCATCAGCGGGTGATCGTCGGGGATCGTGCCCCAGCCCATCAGCGTGGGGATCACCGGCACGCCGGTCAGTTCGGCGAACTCGACCAGCAGCGCGCTCGCGTCGGCGTTGATGATGCCGCCACCGGCCACGATGAGCGGCTTGGTTGCCGCCATCAGCATGTCGAGTGCACGCTCGATCTGCTTTCGCGTGGCGGCCGGCTTGTACACGGGCAGCGGCTCGTAGGTGTCGATGTCGAACTCGATCTCGCCCATCTGCACGTCGAACGGCAGGTCGATCAACACCGGCCCGGGGCGGCCTGAACGCATCAGGTGAAAGGCTTGCTGAAAGGCGCGCGGCACCAGCGCCGGCTCGCGCACCGTGACGCTCCACTTCGTGACCGGCTTGCTGATCGACTCGATGTCGACGGCCTGGAAGTCTTCCTTGTAGAGCCGCGCACGCGGCGCCTGGCCGGTGATGCACAGGATCGGGATGCTGTCGGCAATGGCCGAATACAGGCCGGTGATCATGTCGGTGCCGGCCGGCCCGCTGGTGCCGATGCACACGCCGATGTTGCCGGCCCGCGCCCGCGTGTAGCCCTCGGCCATGTGCGAGGCGCCCTCCACGTGCCGCGCCAGGATGTGGGCGATGCTCTGGCGCTCGCGCAGCGCAGCGTACAGCGGGTTGATGGCGGCACCGGGCACGCCGAAGGCTTGCGAGATGCCTTCCTTTTCCATCACCAGAACGGCGGCCATTGCGGCTTTCATGCGTGCCATGTCGAGTCTCCTTGGGGCTGTTTGAACTGATGCGGATCATGAAGAGCCGCCCCCGCTGCGGCAATGGCCCGTGTCGATAACTGCTATTCCGCTGCGGAATGCTGGCACCCTAAGATCCGCCATCCCAAGCCCTGCTCCCCGCATGCGCCCGACCCGCCGAACCCTGCTCAAGTTGATTCCCGCCGTGGTGGCCGCGCCCGCGGTGCGCGCGGCCGACGTGCCGGCCACCGCCGCGCTGCTGAAGGCGCGTGTGGCCGGCAGGGGCGTTGGCCTCGTCGCGGTGCAGGTGCAGGGCGATCATGTGGCGGTCGAGGCGCAGGGCGTGGCGCGCCAGGGCGATGCGAGCGCGCTGCGCGCCGGCGCCTGGTTCGAGATCGGCTCGATCACCAAGACCTTCACGGCGCTGCTGCTGGCCGACGCGGTGGTGCGCGGTGAGTTCAAGCTCGACGGCGCAGTGCAAGACGCAGTGCCCGGCATGGTGCTGCGCGACAGCGCTGGCGAGCCGATCCGCTGGGTCGATTTGGCCACGCACCGCTCGGGCCTGCCGCGCCTGCCGAGCAACATGGCGCCGAAGGCGGGCACCGACCCGTACGACGACTACCGCGAGGCCGACCTGCTGGCGTTCCTCACCGCCTACAAGCCCACGGTCGCGCGCGGCGGGCGCTGGGAGTATTCGAACCTTGGCTTCGGCCTGCTCGGCCATGCGCTCGGCCGGGCCGCGGGCAGCAACTACGCGCAGGCGCTGACGAGCCGCGTGCTGCAGCCGCTGGGCCTCGCTGACGCGGCGCTGGCCATGCCCGGGCGAAGCATCGAGCGGCTCGTCGGCGGCCACGACGCCGAGCGCCGGCCGGTGCCGCACTGGCACTTCGACGTGCTTGCGGGTGCCGGCGCGCTCGTGATGCCCGGCGCGGCGCTGGGCCGCTATGCGCAGGCGGCGTGTGGGGTGATCGACACGCCGCTGCGCGAGGCGTTCGCCCTTTGCCTGCGCGAACACGCGCCCGGCCCCGGCCCGATCAACCCGATCGGCCTGGCCTGGCTGCTCGCGCCCTTGAACGGCCGCCGCGTGTTCAACCACGACGGCGGCACCGCAGGTTTCGCGAGTTCGCTCTGGCTCGACCCGCAACGCCAGCGCGCGGCCGCCGTGCTGTCGAACGCAGCGGTCGAGGTGAACGACCTTGCGCTGAACCTGCTCGACGCGAGCGTGCGCGAGTAGCCCCATGGACCGCATCACCGGCGTTCAACTCTTCATCCGCATCGTCGAGACCGGCAGCTTTTCGAAGGCCTCGCTCGACCTGGGCGTGACACAACCGACCGCCACCAAACACGTGGCCGCTGTCGAAGCGCGCCTGGGTGCGCGGCTGCTCAACCGCAACACGCGCGGCGTGAGCGCCACCGAGATCGGCGCGCTCTACTACGAGAAGTGCAAGCTGATCCAGCGTGAACTGGAAGAAGCCGACAACCTGGCCGCGCTGCTGCAGTCGCGCGTGGGGGGGCAGTTGCGCATCAGCACGTCGGTGGCCTTCGGGCGGCGCGTGCTCACGCCCCGGGTGCTGGCCTTCATGCGCACGCACCCCGAGATCAGCATCGACCTGAGCTTCGACGACCGCTACGTGAACTTGGTGGAGCAAGGCATCGACGTGGCGGTGCGCATGGGGCGCCTGGCCGACTCTTCCCTGGGCGCGCGCTACCTGGGCACCAACCCGTGGATGCTGGTGGCGGCGCCGAGCTACATCAGCGCGCACGGCGCGCCCGAGACGCCAGCCGACGTGGCCAGCCACCCGTGCCTGATCTACAGCAGCGTGCAGGGCGACGAGCGCTGGCAGTTCGGTGCCCGTGCGGGTACCGGCCCGGGTGCCGCTGCACGCGAAGTCACCGTGGCGGTTCGTGGGCCGCTTCGCTCGAACAACCTGTCGGTGGTTCTCGAAGCCGCGCAAGCCGGCATGGGGCTGGCCGTCCTGCCGCGCTACGTGGCGCAACGCGCCGCAGTGCAAGGGCGTGTGGTCGAACTGCTGACCGAGCATGCGCTGCCGGCGCAGGAGATGCATGCGGTGTTCCCTTCGCCGAAGCTGGTGCCGTCGAAGGTGACGAGCTTCATCGCGCACCTTCAGGCGTCGTTCACGGCGGACTGGTGGGCGTCGGGGCCGGCGCGGCCGGCGGGTTGAGAGCGGGCCGAGCCGAACCGGCTCGCCACACGGCGCACTGCCATCGGTGCATTCCCGAACCCGCGGTGGCTGCTGCCACCGCGCGAATCGCCTACCCTCCACGCACGAACAACGCCACAAGCCGAGAACGCACCTCATGACCCAAGCCGCCTACCTGCGCTTTCCTTCGATCCACGCCGACACCATCACCTTCGTCACCGACGACGACCTCTGGCAGGTCTCGGCCAGCGGTGGCTTGGCGCGGCGCCTCACGGCCGGGCTGTCCGAGCCGAGCACGCCGTGCGTGTCACCCGATGGCCGCTGGCTCGCCTTCATCGGCCGCGATGAACACCACCCCGAGGTCTGCGTGATGCCGGCCGAAGGCGGCCCCGCGAAGCGCCTGACCTGGCTCGGCCCCGACACGCAGGTGCGCGGCTTCACGCCGAGCGGCGACATTTTCTTCGTCTCGACCCACGGCCAACCCTTCTTTCGCAACCACCGCGCGTTCACGATTTCGCCCGAGGGCGGCGCGCCGCAGCTGCTGCCGCTCGGGCAGGTGAACCACCTCGCGTACGGGCCGGCCACGAGCGTGGGCCAGCCCATGGTGATCGGCCGCAACACCGGCGACCCGGCGCGCTGGAAGCGCTACCGGGGCGGCACGGCCGGCCACCTGTGGGTCGATGCATTGGGCGGCGGCCGGTTCCGCCGCATGAGCGAGCTGCAAGGCAACATCACAAGCCCCCTGTGGCTGGGCGCGCGCATCTACTTCCTGTCCGACTTCGAAGGCGTGGGCAACCTGTATTCATGCACCCCTGACGGCACCGATGTGCGGCGCCACACCGAGCACACCGAGTTCTATGCGCGCCACGCACAGAGCGACGGCGCGCGCATCGTCTATCAACACGGCGCCGACCTGTGGCTGTTCGACGCGGCCACGAACCAGACGCGCCGCATCGACGTTCGGGCCCCCTCGCACCGCACGCAGGCGGCGCGCAAGTTCGCACCAGTGGCCGACCACATCACCTCGATGCACATGCACCCGGCCGGCCACAGCGTGGCGCTGGTCTCGCGCGGAAAGCTGTTCAGCTTTGCGCTCTGGGAAGGGGCGGTGTTGCAGCACGGCGGCAACGCGCAGGCGGCAAAGGCCGAGCGATGGGGCCACGGCCAGTGGCTCGCCGATGGCCGCACGCTCGTCGGCGTGAGCGATGCGTCGGGCGAAGAGCAGGTGACGGTGTTCGAGCCCGATGCGCAGGGCCACGCACCCACCGAGCCGCGCGCCCTGCCGTGGGACGTGGGCCGCGTCACCGCGCTGCGCGCCGCCCCGCGCGGCACGCTCGTGGCGTTCGCCAACCACCGCAACGAAACCTTCATCGGCGACACCGCCAGCGGCGCGCTCACGCCGGTCGACCGCAGCGCCCACGGCCGCAGCGACGACCTGGCCTGGTCGCCCGATGCGCAGTGGCTCGCCTACACCTATCAAGCCAGCGCACGGCACGTGGCGATCAAGCTCTTCAGCGTGGCTGCGGGCAGCGCCACGCTCGTCACGCAGCCCGAGTTCCGCGACTTCAGCCCGGCCTTCGACCCCGACGGAAAGCACCTGTACTTCCTGTCGCTGCGCACCTTCGACCCGGTGTACGACAGCGTGCAGTTCGAGATGAGCTTCCCGCGCGGCGCGCGGCCGTACCTGATTGCGTTGCAAGCCGGCGGCGCGCCGCCGTTCGACCCCGCGCCGCGCAGCCTGAAGCCGCTGCGGCGCAGCGAAGAGGCGGCCTCCGACAAGGAACCCGGCAAGGCGGCGGAAAAGAAAGACGCGCCCGAGACGCGGGTGGACCTGCCCGGCATCGTGCAGCGCATCGCCCCGTTCCCGGTGCCCGAGAACCGCTTCGGCAAGCTCGTGGCGGTGGCGCACGGCAAGGTGGTGTGGAGCGTGCTCGGCATCGTCGGTGCGCACGGGCGCGGCGGCCACAAGGAGGGGCCGGCCAAGCTCGAAGTGTTCGACTTCGCGACCGCGCGCACCGAGACGCTGGCGGAGCGAGCCGATGCCTTCGACCTCGCTGCCGACCACAGCACGCTGCTGCTGCGCGACGCCAAGCGCATGCGCGTGATCGACGCGAGCAAGAAACCCACGCCGGCCAAGCCCGCCCCGGCCGACAGCGCAGCACCGTCGCGCGAAAACGGCTGGCTCGACCTCGGCCGCGTGCGCCTGTCGGTCGACCCGCGCGCCGAGTGGCGGCAGATGTTCCGCGAGGTCTGGCGCCTGCAGCGGGACCAGTTCTGGGTCGCCGACATGTCGGGCATCGACTGGGGCGCCATGCACGACCGCTATGCGCCGCTGATCGAACGCGTGAACACGCGCAGCGAGCTGTCGGACCTGATCTGGGAGCTGCAAGGCGAACTGGGCACGTCGCACGCCTACGAGATAGGCGGCGACCACCGCAAGCCGCCGTCGGTGGCGCTCGGCCACCTGGCCGCCGAGCTGCGCATCGTTGATGACGACGAGAGCTATGAGATCACCCGCATCGCCAGCGGCGACGCGTGGGACGCCGGTGCCGACTCGCCCTTGAACGCGGTCGGTGTGGAGGCCAAGGTCGGCGAGCGCATCACCGCCGTGAACGGCCAGCGTGTGTCTCGCAGCACGCCGCCACAGGCGCTGCTGGTGCATCAGGCGAATGCGAAGGTCGAGTTGACGTTGGTCAGCGCAGGCAGGGGTGAAGGCACCGCCGCCACGTCGCGCCGCGTGCTCGTGAACACGCTGGCCGACGAGGTGCCGGCGCACTACCGCGAGTGGGTCGAGACCAGGCGCGCGTGGGTGCATGCGCAGTCGAACGGGCGCGTCGGCTACTTCCACCTGCCCGACATGATGGCGGCCGGCTACGCCGAGTTCCACCGCTACTTCAACGCCGAGTGCGACCGCGAAGCGCTGATCGTCGACGTGCGCTACAACCGCGGCGGCCATGTGTCGCAACTGCTGCTGGAGAAGGTGGCGCGCAAGCGCATCGGCTACGCGCTCACGCGCTGGGGCGAGCCTTCGCCGTACCCCGACGAATCGGTGGCCGGCCCGGTGGTCACGCTGACGAACGAACACGCCGGCTCGGACGGCGACATCTTCTCGCACAGCTTCAAGCTGATGAAGCTCGGCCCGCTGGTGGGCACGCGCACCTGGGGTGGCGTGGTCGGCATCTGGCCGCGCCACGACCTCGTCGACGGCAGCAGCACCACGCAACCCGAGTACGCGTTCTGGTTCAGCGACGTGGGCTTCGGCGTCGAGGGCCACGGCACCGACCCGCAGATCGAAATCGACAACGCGCCGCACGACGCTGCGGGCGGCCACGACCGGCAACTCGAAGTGGCCTTGCAGACGGCGCTGGCCGAGATCGGCCGCGTGGTCGCGCCCGGTCTGCCTGTGTTCGGGCCGGGCCCGGACCGCGTCGTCCGGCCGTGGCCGAAAGGCGGCGCGTGAGCAGCCCGGCGCGGGCCCGGTTCGCCGCGGTTGCGCTCATTCTTGCGCCGGCGCTCGCGCTGATGCTCGCGCCGGCAGCACGTGCCGCCGAACTGGCGGTGCTGAGCGCCGGGGCCATCGAGCCGGGCATTCGGCCTGCGCTCGCGGCCTTCGAGCGCGAGAGCGGCCACATCGCGCGCCTGACCTTCGCGACCGCGCCGCAGATCCGCACCCGCATCGACGCCGGTGAGCGCTTCGACGTGCTCATCGCACCGCCCGCGCTGCTCGATGACTTTGCGAAGCAAGCCAAGGTGCCGCCCGACGCCGCCGAGCGCGCGCCCATCGGCCGCGTGGGCCTGGGCGTGGCGGTGCGGCCGGGCGCAGCGGTGCCCGACATCGGCAGCGCCGATGCCGTGCGCCGCGCGGTACTGGAAGCCGACTCGCTGGTCTACAACCGCGCCTCGACCGGCCTGTATTTCGAGAGCCTGTTGAAGCAGATGGGCATCGACGCGCAAGTGGCAGCGAAGACCACGCGCTACCCCGACGGCGCCACGGTGATGCACCACGTGCTGCGCGGCCAGGGCCGCGAGATCGGCGTCGGCGCCATCACCGAGATCGTGCTGCTGCGCGCGCAGGGCCTGCAGCTCGTCGGGCCGCTGCCGGCGCCGCTGCAGAACTTCACGGCCTATGCCGCCGTGCCGATGGCGGGCAGCACCAACGCGCCCGCCGCGAGCGCGCTGCTGGCGCACCTGCGCCGCAGCGATACGCGTGCCGCGCTGGCGGCTGCGGGGATCGAGCCCTGATCGAGCCTTCCAGTCATCTCCGTTCCTTGGCGCGGGCGCTCGTGCCATGCCGATGCGGGCTCGACTTTCGCTCTGGGCTACCGTCGACACCTTCCTGACCCGCCAACCCGCCAACTCGCAGACCGGATACCCTCGAATGCACCACCGCAAGTCGCAACACGCGCTCACCGCCCTCTGCGCCCTTCTCGCCGTGGCGGGCGCCCATGCCGCCGACCCGCCGACGCTCGAGCGCTGCGCGGCCATCGGCTCGTCGGCCGACCGGCTGGCCTGCTACGACCTGATGGCGGGCCGCGCGCCAGCACCCGTGGTGGCCCCGGCGCAGCAGGCGTTGCCCAACGGCACCCAGACCGCACCCGCCCCGGCAACGAAGCTCGCCGCCAAGGACGCGCCACTGCCCGAACCCACCGACACCAAGCCGCCGTCGACCTTCCTGGCCAAGTTCTGGGAACTCGACCCGCAGGACAAGCGCGGCATCTTCAACTTCGTCGGCTATCGGCCGAACTACGTGCTGCCGCTGCACCTGACGAGCCGCATCAACCGCGCGCCGCAGTCACCCACGCAGGCGGTGGTGGCGCAGACCGACTTCCGGCGCGAAGAAGCGAAGTTCCAGCTCTCCTTGCGCACCAAGCTCGCACAAGACCTCCTGCTGCCCGGTGCCGACGTGTGGGCCGGCTTTTCGCAGCAAGTGCTGTGGCAGATCTGGAACGGCAAGGACTCCAAGCCCTTTCGCAACAGCGACTACGAGCCCGAGTTGATGGTCGTCGTGCCCACCACCGAGCGCTGGCGGGGCCTGCCGCTCGACTGGCAATGGCGCTACACGCAGGTCGGCCTGGCGCACCAGTCGAACGGGCAGTCCGACCCGCTGTCACGCAGCTGGAACCGCGTGTATGCCACGGCCGGCTTCGAGCGCGCGAACTGGTCGCTGACGGCGCGGCTGACGCAGCGTCTGCACGAGCCCACCGAGACCGACAACAACCCCGACCTCGTCACCTTTCGCGGGCGTGGCGAGTTCCAGCTCGGCTGGGTCGGCAACCTGCAAACGGCGAACCTGTTGTACCGCACCTCGCTCACCGGCCTGCGCTACGGCGCGGTGCAACTGGAGTGGACGTACCCCGTGGCCCGCGACCAGCCGAACGGCCTGCGCTGGTACCTGCAGGCCTTCCGGGGCTACGGTGAAACACTGACCGACTACAACTTCCGCCAGACGAGCTTCGGCGCGGGTGTCACGTTCCTGCAGTTCTGAGTGGGGCATCCGCTTCGAAATCGTCTCCGCCGATGTCGCGCGCGCCGTGCATGATTCGCTCGATACGTAGCCCCTTGATCACTTCGCGGTAGAAGATCAGGTAACGACCGTGAGGCAACACGCGAACGCCATCGCCCAGCTCCGGCCGCAATGTGCCGATGCCGGGCGAACGCCCCAACCCCTCGCACTTGCTTTCCAGTTCATCGACAAATGTCAGCGCCCGCGCCTGGTTGTCATGCGCGATGAACACCGCGATGTCCAGAAGGTCTTCTTCCGCTGTGGGGGAGAAAGTAACCTTCATCGACGGCCGGACCCGGCCGCTCCGGACTGGGCGATTCGCTTGCGCGCTGCTGCAAACACTGACTTGGCCGGAACGCCCTCGCCGCTGTCCGCGCCGCGCTTGATGTCACTGCGCAGCGCCTCCAGCTTCACCGCACGCAGCTTTTCTTGATCTTCGAGCGCACGAAGGCCGTCACGCACGACCTCGCTCGCACTGGCATAGCGCCCTCGCTGAATCTGCTCTTTGATGAACGATTCGAAGTGATCTCCGATGACATAGCTCGACGGCATGGCTGACCTCCGGTACTCGACCTTGATCTATTGAAGACTATCAAAGATTGATAGCTTTGCCAAGAGACCGCCGCTCCTCCATCAGGCTCGCCTCAGAAGCGAAAGCTTTTCAGTCTGAGTTCGCCCGCCAGCGCGTTGTGCTGCGCCACCAGGCGCGGCAGTTCGAGCGTGGTGAGTTCACCGCCGCGCACCACCACGCGGCCGTTGACGATGCTGTGTGCCACCTTCGGCACGTGGCAGAACAACAGCGCGGCCAGCGGGTCGTGCTGCGCGCCGGTCATGCCAATGCCGTCGAGCGGCACGCACACGATGTCGGCCGCCATGCCGGGCGCGAGTGCGCCGATGTCGTCGCGCCCCAGCACCTTCGCGCCACCCAGCGTGGCAAGCTCCAGCGCTTCGCGCGCCGACAGGGCCGATGGGCCTTGCACCGGCCCGCCGGCCACGCGCTGCAGCAGCATCGCCATGCGCACTTCGCCGAGCATGTGACCGGCATCGTTCGACGCCGAACCGTCCACGCCGATGCCCACCGACACACCGGCAGCGCGCATCGCACGGACCGGCGCAATGCCCGAGGCGAGGCGCATGTTCGAGCACGGGCAGTGCGCCACGCCGGTGCCGGTGCGCGCGAACAGGGCAATGCCTGCGGCGTCGAGCTTCACGCAGTGCGCGCACCACACGTCCGGGCCGACCCAGCCCAACGACTCGGCATATTCGGCCGGCGTGCAATTGAACTTCTCGCGCGTGTAGGCCACGTCGAATTCGTTCTCGGCAAGGTGGGTGTGCAGGGACACGCCGTGTGCAGCACCGAAGCTGCGTGCCAGCACGGCCGAGTCGCGCATCAGCTCGCGGCTCACCGAGAACGGCGAGCACGGCGCGACCACGATGCGCTGCATCGCGAAGCGCGCCGGGTCGTGCCAACGCTCGATCACACGCTGCGTGTCGCGCAGGATGTGGTCTTCGCGCTCGACCACGCGGTCTGGCGGCAGGCCGCCTTGCGATTCGCCCACGCTCATCGAGCCACGCGCTGCGTGGAAGCGCATGCCGATCTGCGCGGCGGCTTCGATGCTGTCGTCCAACTGCACCGCGCCGGGATAGATGTAGAGGTGGTCGCTGCTGGTGGTGCAGCCCGACAGCAGCAGTTCGGCCATCGCGGTTTGCGTGCTCACACCCACCATCTCGGGCGTGAGCTTCGCCCACAGCGGGTACAGGCCGCGCAGCCAGCCGAACAGTTCGTTGTCTTGCACGCAGGCCCGCGTCAGCGTCTGGAACATGTGGTGGTGCGTGTTCACGAGGCCGGGAATGACCACGTGGTCGCGCGCGTCGATCACGTCGTCGGCAGTGGCCGGCAGGTCGCGCGTCGGGCCGACGGCTTCGATGACGTTGTCGCGCACGAACACCGCGCCGTCGTCGATTTCGCGACGCTGCGCGTCCATGGTGACAACAAGGCGGGCATGGCGGATCAGCAGCGTGGGCATGGGGAAGAATCGTTGGGCGGGTGACGCCGATTTTGTACACAAAGCGCGCCGGCCGGGCTGCCGGGCGTTGATGTTCCCCGCGCCGGTTTGAGGCGTGGGGCACCAAGATGTGCACTCTTCGGGTTCAACTCGGTGCACAACTTGCACAGAGCGCGCACAGAATTTGCATCCCGCTTTACTGACCTGACCGCCACCGACCTGCCCTCAAGCCCCGGAGCCACCCTTGATGAACCCCGTCGCCATTCCCCGCCGCCCAGTCCTGATCGGCGCTTTCGCCCTTGCATTCACGCTGGCGGCATTGCCGGCTCAGGCGCAGGAAACACCCATCAAGTTCCAACTCGACTGGCGTTTCGAAGGCCCGGCAGCGCTGTTCCTCGTGCCTGTCGCCAAAGGCTACTTCAAGGCCGAGAAGCTCAACGTCACGGTCGATGCCGGCAACGGCTCGGGCGGCACCGTGACACGCGTGGCGTCGGGCGCGTACGACATGGGCTTTGCCGACCTGGCGGCGCTGATGGAGTTCCACGCCAACAACCCGACAGCCACGAACAAACCGGTCGCGGTGATGATGGTCTACAACAACACGCCGGCCGCCGTGCTGGCGCTGAAGAAGTCGGGCATCAAGACGCCCGCCGACCTGAACGGCAAGAAGCTGGGCGCCCCGGTGTTCGACGCCGGCCGCAAGGCCTTCCCGATCTTCGCCAAGGCGAACGGCGTGAGCGGCTTCACCTGGACCGCCATGGACCCGCCGCTGCGCGAGACCATGCTCGTGCGCGGCGATGTCGACGCGATCACCGGCTTCTCGTTCACCTCGCTGCTGAACATCGAAGCGCGCGGCGTGAAGGCTGAAGACGTGGTCATCCTGCCGTACCCTGCCTACGGCGTGAAGCTGTACGGCAACGCCATCATCGTCGGCGAAGACTTCCTCAAGAAGAACCCCGAGGCGGTGAAGGCTTTCCTGCGCGGCTTCGCGAAGGGCATGCGCGATTCGATCGGCGACATCAAGGGCAGTATCGCAACCGTGAAGGCGCGTGACGGCATCATCGACGTGGCGCTGGAAGAGCGCCGCCTGAAGCTCGCACTCGACGCCACCGTGCTCACGGCCGATGCCAAGGCCGAAGGCTTCGGCCAGGTCTCGGGCCCGCGCCTGAGCCTGATGGCAAGCCAGGTCTCGGACGCATTCGCGACCAAGGAGCGCGTCAAGCCCGAAGCGGTGTGGAACGGCTCGTACCTGCCGAGCGCCACAGAGCTGAACATCTTCGCCGCGGCGAAGAAGTAGCGGGTGGCTGCGGGTGTTCGCGTCAGCGCAAGTCGGCCGAGAACTGGAACATCAGTGCCGAGTTGCCCAGGAAGTTCAACTGCGCCGACAGCACCGGCGTGAACTGCCAGCCCAGGCTCGGCACGAAGCCCGGCGAGAGGCCCTTGTAGTTCAGCGGCACCTTGTTCTGGTAAGGCTCGCGGTAGCCGTACAGCAGGCCGCCGGTGACGTGCGCGAACAGCGGCGCCACGCCCATCAAGCCGTTGAAGCGCTGGCCCACGTACAGGTAGGTGCTGGGCTGGCCGAACGAGTTCTGGAACAGCGTGCCACCGACCACGAAACCGTCGGTGCGCTGGTGTTCCGCACCCAGCATGTAGACATGCGTGTGGTTGGGGTCGCGGGAGTAGTGGTAGGTGTAGGGCGAAGCGGTCACGCGCCAGAGGCTGCCGCTTTCCCAGCCGGTGTTCCAGCCACTGAACCAGCCGGTGAATCCGCTCGCTGCGCGGCTCACCCTACCCGGGCCGGCGGGCGCATCGGTCGATGTGCCGCCTTCTGAGTGAGCGGTCGATGCCAAGCAAGCCAGGGCCAGGGCGGCAAGTGGGTGGGGGTTCAATTTCATGGGGGGGATTGTCATGAGTTTTTCAGCGCCGGCCCGCCCCCGCGTGCGCCGAATGCTGCGCAGGGCGGTGATTTTCGGCATGCTGGCGGCGCTCAGCGGCTGCGCCTGGCTCGATGCGAAACAACGAGAACTGGCGCTGCGCCCGACCCCCGGCCGGCCGGCCGACTTCGCGGGCCTGCGGCCCGGCGACGAGATTTTCAACGTCACCGTGCCTGCCGCACGGCCTGGCACCAGCGCTGGCGCGACCGACCAGTTGCAGCTCTGGTGGCTGCCCAACGCCGACCCGCAGGCGCCCACCCTGCTGTACCTGCACGGCACGTTTCGCAGCCTCTACCAGAGCAACCCGCGCAAGATGGAGGCCTTGCGCAGCGCCGGCTTTGCCATCGTCGCGGTCGACTACCGGGGCTGGGGCGAGAGCACGCCGATCCTGCCGTCCGAGGCCACCATCTATGCCGATGCGCAAACCGCATGGTCAGAGCTGGTGCGCCGCCAGCCCGACCCGCACAAACGCGTGCTGTTCGGGCACTCGATGGGCAGCGCGGTGGCCGTGGAGCTGGCGAGCCAGCGGCATGCGGGAGTCGACTACGGCGCGCTCGTGCTCGAAGCCGCCTTCAACCGCCTGCCCGACGTGGCGCGCTCGGCGGGCGTGGTGGGCATCGTCGCGTCGTGGTTCGCGACCCTTGAGTTCGACTCGGCCGCGAAGATCGGCCGGGTCGACGCGCCGATCCTGATGCTGCACGGCACAGCCGACCGCACGGTGCCGATCGAACTCGGCCGGCGCCTTCGTGACGTGGCGCCGAAGGGCACGCGCTGGGCCGAGTTCGAAGGCGGCTCGCACAGCGGGCTCGACCTAGAGTCACCGAAGCAATACGAAGACGCCCTGCGCAGCGTGATCGCGCAACTGGCGCATTGACGGTGCGAGCGCCTGCATCAGCACCATCACCCACACGTTAGCCGTCACGGGCTCTTCCACAGAGCGTCGTTTGACAACCCTATTTACTGTAGCTACATTAAAGAATGCGAATCGAGTTTGATCCGATCAAAGATGCGCGAAACCAAGCCAAGCACGGTGTCTCGCTGACCTTGGCAGACGAGCTCGATTGGGAAGCGGCGCTGGTTTGGGTTGATGATCGTTTTGAGTACGCCGAGTTGCGCATGATCGCTCTCGCGCCAAAGACCAACATCCTCTACTACGTCGCCTTTGTGGATCGTGACTCGACACGAAGGATCATCAGTCTGCGTCGAGCCAATCGCCGTGAGGTCAAGCACTATGTCGAAAGCATCTAAGCGTCCCGCCATTGCAATACCAACTGCGGCTGAAGACCGCGCAATCACTTCGGCTGCGAAGGCCGACCCAGACGCCCTGCCGCTGACCGCAAAGCAGTTGAAAGCGATGGTTCCTCTGCGAACGCTGCGCGGCCGTCCTAAGTCTGAGAGTCCGAAGTTGCTGGTGTCGGTTCGCTACAGCCAGGAGGTTCTCGCCTACTTCAAGTCCACTGGCGAAGGCTGGCAGTCTCGGATGGATGGCGTGCTACGCGAGTACGTCACCCGTCAGTCGCGTCGGGCACAGCGATGACGGCTAACCCTTCCTTCAAGCGGACATGCCTACGGCATGCCGCTTTAGTCAAACGATCACCCACACGATCACGCTCACGATCAACAACACCTTCAAGACCACCGGGAGCACCATGGGTTCGTTCGTAGACTTTCGCAACGTCTGGCTCGCCTACAACGACGAGTTGCAGGCCAAGGGCCAATACGCCGTCGAAGACATTTCACTGCAGGTGAACGAGGGCGAGTTCATCGCCATCGTCGGCCCGTCGGGCTGCGGCAAGTCGACCTTCATGAAGCTCACCACGGGCCTGAAGATGCCGAGCAAGGGCTCGATCCACATCAACAATGAGCCGGTGACGGGGCCGCTCAAGATCAGCGGCATGTCGTTCCAGGCACCTTCACTGCTGCCCTGGCGGACCACGGTCGACAACGTGCTGCTGCCGCTCGAGATCGTGGAGCCGCACCGCTCGCAGTTCAAGGCGCGCCGCGCCGAGTACCGCGAGCGCGCGAGCCGGCTTCTGAAAACCGTGGGCCTGGGCGGCTACGAAGACAAGTTCCCGTGGCAGTTGTCGGGCGGCATGCAGCAGCGTGCGTCGATCTGCCGCGCGCTGATCCACGAGCCCAAGATGCTGTTGCTCGACGAGCCCTTCGGCGCGCTCGACGCCTTCACGCGCGAAGAACTCTGGTGCACGCTGCGTGACCTGTGGACGGCGCAGAAGTTCAACGTGATCCTCGTCACGCACGACCTGCGCGAGAGCGTGTTCCTCGCCGACACGGTGTACGTGATGAGCAAGAGCCCGGGCCGCTTCGTGGTCAAGCGGCACATCGACCTGCCCCGACCGCGTGACCTGGAGCTGACCTACACGCCGGAGTTCACCGACATCGTGCACGAGCTGCGCGGGCACATCGGTGCCATGCGCAAACCGGTCGCTGTCAGCGCCGATGCGGGGGTGGCGCAATGAGGCGGGCCGAGCGCTGGGCCGCTCCCGAGCCGGCCGCTCGCTGGCGCGACGAGTCCCCCGGACTCATCGCGTCCTCGCTCGCCCCCTCGGGGGATCGGTCGATGTACTCATCGGACGAGGGGTTGTCATGAACCGCAAGACGACCGAACGCTGGGCACCGGTGGCAACGGCCATCGCGATGCTGGTGCTGTGGCAACTTGTCTGCAGCGTCTTCAGAATCGCCGACTTCATCTTCCCCAGCCCGCTGACCATCGTGCAGGCGATGGGCGAGTTCGCCGGCCCCATCGGCGAGGCGGCGTGGAAGACCTTCTGGGTCACGATGCTGGGCTTTGCGATCTCGATCGTGGTGGGCGTGCTGCTGGGCTTTCTGGTCGGCTCCAGCCGCATGGCGTATGCAGCGATCTACCCGCTGCTGGTGGGCTTCAACGCGGTGCCGAAGGCGGCCATCGTGCCGATCCTGATCGTGTGGTTCGGCATCGGCATCGGGCCGGGCGTCCTGACGGCGTTCCTGATCTCGTTCTTCCCGATCACGGTGAACATCGCAACAGGCCTGGCCACGCTGGAGCCCGAACTGGAAGACGTGCTGCGCGTGCTGGGTGCGAAACGCTGGGACGTGCTGGTGAAGGTCGGCCTGCCGCGTTCGATGCCGTACTTCTACGGCTCGCTGAAGATCGCGATCACGCTCGCGTTCGTCGGCACGGTGCTGGCCGAGATGACCGCTGGCGACTCGGGCATCGGCTACCTGATGCAGACGGCTGGGTCGCAGCAGCGCATGCCTTTGGCATTCGCGGGCCTCGTCGTCATCGGTGTGATGGCGATGGCGATGTACGAGCTGTTCTCTTTGATCGAGAAGCGCACGACGGGGTGGGCGCATCGGGGAAGTCAGGGGGAGTAGCCCGTTTGCGGGTCGCGGGTCGCGGGTCGTCGGGTTCGAGGGGTGACGGTGGCGCGGCAAACGCGGTGCCCTTTCGTCGAACCGCAAACACCGTTGCTTGCTCGCGGCGGGCGGTGCCCGGCGGGGGCGACGTGAAGGGGCGAGTAGCAGCGGAAGATCGAGGTCGGCGCGCGCAGCGCGCATCAATGTCCGACTCGCCGGCTACTGTTTGACCGGAGTGGCCGCAGGACACGCAGGGAGTTAGACGGCGCGACCTCGATCTGAGCAGCGCAGTGCAGTCGGCGCAGCCGACCGCCCCGCCCGGAGCCCCCGCCGGGCACCGCCCGCCGCGAGCCGCTCCACGCGAGCCGCACGGCCAAGCAGCCGAACGGCAAGCCTCAAGCCTTCAACCGCCACCCCGTCCGCATGATCCAGGTCGCGAACCAAAGCGCCACGAAGAAGAACGCGAGCGTCACCGAGAAGCTGATGCCGATATGCATCTCGGCGTTGCCGAAGAAGCTCCAGCGGAAGCCGCTGATCAGGTAGACCGACGGGTTCAACATCGACAGCTTCTGCCACAGCGGCGGCAGCATGTCGATCGAGTAGAACGGGCCGCCGAGAAAGGTGAGCGGCATCACGATCAGCATCGGGATGAGCTGCAGCTTCTCGAACCCGTCGGCCCAGATGCCGATGATGAAACCGAACAGGCTGAACGTGACGGCGGTGAGCACCAGGAACAGCAGCATCCACACCGGGTGCGCAATGTGGAGCGGCACGAACATGGCGGCCGTGGCCAGGATGATGAGCCCCACCAACACCGACTTGGTGGCCGCCGCCCCCACGTAACTCGTCACGATCTCCAGGTGAGAGATCGGTGCCGACAGCAGCTCGTAGATGGTGCCGGTGAACTTCGGAAAGTAGATGCCGAACGACGCGTTCGAGATGCTCTGCGTGAGCACCGACAACATGATGAGGCCAGGCACGATGAACGCGCCGTAGCTCACCGTGCCGATGCTCTCGATGCGCGAGCCGATGGCTGAGCCGAACACCACGAAGTACAGCGCGGTCGACAGCACCGGCGAGATGATGCTTTGCGTGATGGTGCGCCAGGTGCGCGCCATCTCGAAGCGGTAGATGGCAACCATCGCGTGGGTGTTCATGCCTTCTCCTGGACGAGGCTGACGAAGATGTCTTCGAGCGAGCTTTGCGTGGTGTGCAGGTCCTTCAACCGAATGCCCTCGCGTTGCAGGTCGTCGAGCAGCGCCGCCACCGCACCTTGGGCGCCTTCCACGCCGCGCGGGTCGTACACGTACGTGAGCTGGGTGCCGTCGGCGTTCAGGCTCAGGCCATCGGCCGCGAGGCTTGGCGGTACCTGCGCGAGAGGTTGCTGCAACTCCAGCATCAACTGCTTCTTGCCGAGCTTGCGCATCAGCGTGACCTTGTCTTCCACGAGAATGATCTTGCCGTGGCTGATCACGCCCACGCGGTCGGCCATGTCTTCGGCCTCTTCGATGTAGTGCGTGGTCAGCACGATGGTCACGCCGTCTTCGCGCAGGCCGCGCACCATGGCCCACATGTCCTTGCGCAGCGCCACATCCACACCCGCCGTGGGCTCGTCGAGGAACAGCACGCGCGGCTCGTGCGACAAGGCCTTGGCGATCATCACGCGGCGCTTCATGCCGCCCGACAGCGTCATGATCTTGCTGTCTTTCTTGTCCCACAGCGACAGCGCGCGCAGCGTCTTCTCGATGTACGCGGGGTCGGCTGGCTTGCCGAACAGCCCGCGGCTGAACGACACCGTGGCCCACACGGTCTCGAACGCATCGGTGGTCAGCTCTTGCGGCACCAGGCCGATGAGCGAGCGCACCTCGCGGTAGTCGCGCACGATGTCTTTGCCGGCCACGGTCACACTGCCTTCGCCCAGCTTCACGATGCCGCAGATCAGGCCGATCAGCGTGGTCTTGCCGGCGCCGTTCGGACCGAGCAGCGCGAAGATCTCGCCGGGTTGTATGTGCAGGTCGACGTGGTCGAGCGCGCGAAAACCGGTGGCGTAGGTCTTCGAGGCGTTGACGACAGAGATGATGGGGTCCATAGGGCCTTGAAGGTCGAGCGCTGCGGCGCAGCCGGGCGCGCCATTCTGACCGTTTGCCTACAAGAGCGCTTCGAGCACCTGCAGCGTGTCGGCCTCGTGCAGCGGCTTGTCGTCGCGGATGCGCAGCATGCGCGGGAAGCGCACTGCAATGCCGCTCTTGTGGCGCGGGCTGCGGTTGATGCCTTCGAAGCCCAGCTCGAACACCAGCGTCGGCTTGACGCTGCGCACCGGGCCGAACTTCTCGAGCGTGGTCTTGCGGATGACCGCATCGACTCGCTTGAACTCCTCGTCGGTCAACCCCGAGTACGCCTTGGCGAACGCGACGAGTTGCAGTGCCCCGGCCTCGGCCGGCGTGCGCTTCGCGATGGCATCGACGACCGCCTGCGCCTCGGTGGCGTCGGCGGGCGCGCGGCTCCATACCGCGAAGGTGTAGTCGGTGTAGACGCTCGCGCGGCGGCCGTGGCCGGCCTGCGCATAAATCAGCACGGCGTCGACGCTGAAGGGCTCGATCTTCCACTTCCACCACGTGCCCGCGCCCAGGCCTTGCTGCTTCTTGCGGCCGCTGCCGTAGCGCGCGTCAACGTGCTTGAGCATGAAACCTTCGACACCCCGCTCGCGCGACTCTTCGCGCAGCGCGGCCAGCTCGGCCCAGGTGCTGCGCACTTCCACGGGCGAGACCTCGATGCGCCCCTGCGCCGCTGCAACGAGCGCCGCGCGCCGCGCGGCCTGCGGCGCGTCGCGCAGGTCGGCGCCCTGCCATTCGAGCAGGTCGTAGGCGATCAGCGTGACCGGCGCGTCGGCCAGCACGCGCTTCGTGAGCGTGGTGCGGGCGATGCGCTGCTGCAACAGGTTGAAGGCGGCCGGCCGGCCGTCTTTCCAGACCACGATCTCGCCGTCGAGCACCGTGCCATCGGGCAGGCCTTGCGCCAGCGCCACGATCTCGGGGAAGCGCTCGGTCACCAGCTCTTCGCCGCGCGACCACACCCACACCTGCCCGGCGCGTTTCACCACTTGCGCGCGAATGCCGTCGTACTTCCACTCGATCAGCCAGTCGCCGGGGGCACCGAGCCTGACGTCGAACTCGGTCAGCGGCAGCTCGGCGGCTTGCGGCAACGCATGCGCCAGGAAGAACGGGTAGGGCTGGCCCATGTCCTCGGCCGAGCCGGCAGCGCCGGGCTCTTGCGTCACGAGCCTCCGGTAGGCCTGTGCATCCGGCGCGCGCTTGGCGTCGGTGTAGCCCATCATGCGCTGCGCTACGAGCTTGGCGTCGATGCCCGCGCCTTCGGCGAGCGCACGCTGCACCAGCAGCTTGCTCACGCCCACGCGAAAGCCGCCGCCGATGAGCTTGACGAGCAGGAAGCGGCCGCTCGCATCGAGTTCGTCCCAGTACGCGTCGATGTTGACGGCCTGCTGCGCCGGCGACATGCCGCGCAGCGGCAGCAGCCGCTGCTCGACCCAGTCGGCCAGGCCCACATCGCTGACCGCATGCGGCGGCGGCAGGATGTGCGCAATGGTCTCGGCCAGGTCGCCGACGGCCTGGTAGCTCGCTTCGAAAAGCCATTCGCTGATACCCGCGCGCGCCATCGCCAGCGCACGCAGCACGGCGGTGGGCACAACCTGGCGCGGCTTGCCACCGGCGAGGAAGTACACCGCCCAAGCAGCATCGGCCGGCGCGGCGGCGGCGAAGTAGCGCTTCAGTGCGTCGACCTTCGCGCCGGTGGCGGTGCTGGCGTCGAGCGCGTTGAAGAGTTCTGCGAAGCGCTTCATTCGGGCGTGGGCAGGTCGATGGCCTCGGTGGTGGGCGAGCTGGCATCGGTGCCGGCCACTGCGTCCGGTGCCACCGCATCGTCCTCGCGGCCGTATTCGGTCTGGAACGACCCGGCCTCCAACCCCTGCTCGCGCAGCCAGCGCACCATCACGTCTTCATAGCCATGCGTCACGATCACGCGGGCCGCACCGGTGGCCTGGATGGCGCGTTGCAGGCCGGGCCAGTCGGCATGGTCGCTGAGCACGAAGCCGCGGTCCACCGAGCGGCGGCGGCGGGCGCCGCGCAACTGCATCCAGCCGCTGGCGAAGGCGTCGCTGGCGTCACCGAAGCGGCGCGCCCACACCGAGTTTTGTACCGATGGTGGCGCGATCACCAGCGCGCGTTTGAACAGCGCCTTGTCGGTCACCTCGGTGGCCAGCAGCGTGGGCGGCAAGGCCACGCCGGCCTCACGGTAGGCGCGGTTCAGCGGCTCGACCGCGCCGTGCACGACGATCGGCCCGATGCGCGCGTCCACGCCCATCAGCAGGCGCTGCGCCTTGCCGAAGCTGTAGCCCATCAACAGGCTCGCGCGCTCCGCATCGGCGTTCGCCTGCCACCAGGCATTGACCTCGGCGAAGAGTTCGCGCTGCGGCGCCCAGCGGTAGATCGGCAGGCCGAAGGTGCTCTCGGTGATGAAGGTGTGGCAGCGCACCGGCTCGAACGCCGCGCAGGTGGCGTTGTCCTCGCGCGGATCGTGCGTGGCACCGGCCACGAAGTAGTCGCCCGACGCCACCCACACCTGCCCGCCGTGTTCGAGCCGTACCTGCGCCGAGCCGAGCACATGGCCGGCCGGGTGCAAGGACACGCGCACGCCGAAGTGGTCGACGACCTCGCCGTAGCGCAAGGTCTGCAAGGTGATGTCGCCGAGCCGTGCGCGCAGCACGCCTTCGGCCGGCGCTGCGGCCAGGTAGTGCGCATGGCCGCGCCGCGCGTGGTCGGCGTGGGCATGGGTGACGACGGCGCGTGCCACCGGGCGCCACGGGTCGATGTAGAAGCCGCCGGGCGGGCAGTACAGGCCCTCGGGGCGCTGCACGATGAGGTCTTGCCGTTGCACGATCAAGTCGCGTTGCGGCTCGGCCGGGTCAGTGCCGGGTGTCAATACCGCTTGCCCGTGAGGAACAGCGCCACCCGCATCGCGCCATAGGCGCCCCAGGCCAGCGCACGCGGCGTGAAGGCGCGCTTCTCGTGCGCGGCCGGGTCGACCCGGCGGCCCTGCTTCGCTATCGCATCGAGCAGGTGGGTGCGCAATTCGGCGGCGAACACATCGTCGCGAATGAACAGGTTCGCCTCGCGCGCGAGCAGCAGGCTGAAGGGGTCGAGGTTGGACGAGCCGACGGTCGCAAGCGTGCCGTTGTCGGAGTCCATCACCGCCACCTTGGCATGCAGGAAGCTCGCCTCGTATTCGATGATCTCGACCCCCGCTGCGAGCAACGGCCCGTACACCGCGCGGCTGGCGTGGTACTGCATGAAGTATTCGTACTTGCCCTGCAGCAGCAATGTGATCTTCACGCCGCGCCGGGCAGCGCGAAGCAATGCGCGCTGCAGTTGAACGCCGGGGATGAAGTAGGCATTGGCGATCAGGATCTCGCTCTTCGCCTGCGCGATGGCCAGGCGGTAGGTGCCTTCGATGGCGCGGCGGTAACGCACGTTGTCGCGCAGCACGAGCGTGGCCATCGAGCCGCGCGGGCGGTCGGGCTCCAGGCGGTCGCCGGTTTTCATCATCGTGTCGTCGGCCAGATCGGTGCCGGCCTGGGCCGCTGTGCGCAGGGCATCGACGGCCGCGCCCACATCAAGGCGCCCGGCCTCGCGCGCGAACTGCAGGCGCGACCACAGGCGCTGCATGGTGTCGAGCATGTCGGTCACGAGCGGGCCTTGCACCCGCACCGAGAAGTCGAAGCGCGGTTCGGCCAGCGTGCCGTGGTTGGGGTCGAAGAAGTCGTCGAGCATGTTGACGCCGCCGCAGAACCCAACGGTCCGGTCAACGACGCACAGCTTGCGGTGCAGGCGCCGCCAGCGCTTGGGGATCAGCACGCGCCAGCCCTGCGCCGGGTTGAAGACGCGCCAGTGCACACCGGCGCGCGACCAGCGCTGCTGCCACTCGGCCGGCACTTCGCCGGTGCCCACGCCATCGACCACCACGTACACCGCCACACCCCGCGCGGCGGCGCGCTCGACCGCTTCGGCCACCGTCACGGCAGAGTGGTCGAAGTGGAACATGTAGGTCTCGAGCCGCACCTCGGTGCGCGCCGCGTCGATGGCCTCCGCAAGCGCCGGGAAGAACGCGACGGCGCCCTTGAGCAAGGTGAGCTGGTGATCGGGCCGCAGGCTGCGCATCGAGGGTGATGAAGACGGCGCGGCGGTCAGTCGAGCGCGAGTTCGGCGACCAGCGGGAGGTGGTCCGACATGCGCGCCCAGGCCGCGCCGCGCGGCACCGAGGTCGACACGCAGTGCAGCCCGCGCGTGTAGATGCGGTCCATCGAGAACACCGGCAAGCGCGACGGGAAGGTGTGGCCGCGCGTCTGCGGGTCGCCGTCGACCCAGGCACGCGCCAGGCCGCTGCCGTGCATCAGCGCGTCGAGCTTGTCTCCCCAATCGTTGAAGTCACCCGCCACGATCAGCAGTTCGCCCTTCGGCACCTCGGCCTCGATGAACGCCGCCAGGCGCTGCACCTGGCGCACACGGCTCGCGTGCATCAAGCCGAAGTGCGCCACGATGGCGTGGATGCGCTCGCCCTGCCACTGCACCGGCACATGCAGCAGGCCGCGCTGCTCGAAGCGGTGGTCGGACACATCGTGATGGCCGATGTCGCCCAGCGGCCAGCGCGAGAGCAGCGCGTTGCCGTGCTCGCCGTGGCGCGTGGTGGCGTTGGTGCGGTACGCGACCTCGTAGCCCTCGGGCGCCAGGTAGTCGGCCTGCGGCATGCGCGGCCAACCCACCAGCGTGTCGGGAAACTTGCGCGCTTCGGCGCGGTTGAGCAGCCGCACTTCCTGAAGGAACACCAGGTCGGCGTCGAGCGCTTCGACGCCCAGGCCGAGGTTGTGGATCTCCAGGCGCTTGCGCGGCCCCACGCCGCGAACGCCTTTGTGGATGTTGTAGGTGGCCACGCGCAGCACGTGGCTCGGGTGCAGGGTGGACAGGTAGGCCGGGCGGATCAGTGCCATCACGCTGCCCCGGTGAAGCGCGGCAATTGCAGCACGGCTTCGGCATTCGACGGCGAGAAGCACAGGTCGGCCGCCGCCTTGAAGCCGAGCCACTGATGGCGCAGGTGCTCGCGCGGCGCCAGCACGACTGGCACATCACGCGGCACGCACAGGCCGAACACATGCTCAGTGTTGTGCGTGACACCCGGCGCGTAACGGTGCCGCCACACGGGGTAGATCTCGTAGACGTTGCTCAAACGCCAGTCGCGCAGGTTCGCCGCCGGAATGCCCGGTAAGCCGATCACGATGCCGGTTTCTTCGGCCACCTCGCGCGCGGCCGTCGTGGCCGAAGGTTCGTCGATGGCGTCTTTGGAGCCGGTCACGCTTTGCCAGAAGCCGGGATGGTCGGCACGTTCGATCAGCAGCACTTGCAGGTCGGCGGTGTGGATGACCACGAGCACCGACTCGGGGATCTTCGGCGGGCGCGTTGCGCCGCGGCCGCTCGTCACCATCGCCTCAGTTCGTCATTCCACAGACCATGCTCGTCGAACCGCCGGTTCTGCTCATCGACCCAGTCCTTGTAGCGAACGTAGAACTCGTCGGAATCTCGTATCGGTTGCGAGTCCGTCACCTGCGCGAGGCGATGCGCATCCGATTGGCGCGGCGGCGGGCTGATCTCGTCGGGGATCGACTTCACACGGTTCTCCATGGCAAGCGGGCGGTGTCAGTCTAGCGAATCAACGTGTCCAGCGCATCGAGGCACACGAACGCGCTGCCTGGGAGACGACCGAAACGACCCGGTACCCCGCGAGGCCGAAACGCAATCAGCCCGCCACCGCCTGCACGTTGCGCAGGCGAATATGCAGCTCCTTCAACTGCTTCTCATCGACGGCACTCGGCGCGCTCGTCAGCAGGTCTTGCGCGCGCTGCGTCTTCGGGAAGGCGATCACGTCGCGCAGGCTCTCTGCACCCGTCATCAGCATCACGAAGCGGTCCAGGCCGATGGCGATGCCGCCGTGTGGCGGGGCGCCGTACTGCAGCGCGTCGAGCAGGAAACCGAACTTGAGCTGTGCTTCCTCGGCGTCGATCTTGAGCGCGCGGAACACCTTGCTCTGCACCTCTTCGCGGTGGATACGCACCGAGCCGCCGCCGAGTTCGATGCCGTTGAGCACCACGTCGTAGGCCTTCGAGATGCAGCGGCCGGGGTCGGTCTCGAGCCAGTCTTCATGCCCGTCTTTCGGCGCCGTGAACGGGTGGTGCACGGCGTTCCAGCGCTGTGCCGCATCGTCGTATTCGAACATCGGAAAGTCGACCACCCACAGCGGCTCCCACACGCCCTGCACCAGGCCGCGCGCCTTGCCGAAGTCGCTGTGGCCGACCTTCACGCGCAGCGCGCCGATGGCGTCGTTCACGACCTTCGCCTTGTCGGCACCGAAGAACAACAGGTCGCCGTTCTGCGCACCGCTGCGCTTGATGATCTCGGCGAGTGCGGCGTCGTGCAGGTTCTTGACCACCGGTGACTGCAGGCCCTCGCGGCCCTTCGCCACGTCGTTCACCTTGATCCAGGCCAGGCCCTTGGCGCCGTAGATCTTGACGAACTCGGTATAGGCGTCAATCTCGCCGCGGCTCATCTCGGCGCCCCCTGGAATGCGCAGCGCCACGACGCGGCCATCGGCCATCAGGGCGGGCGCCGAGAAGACCTTGAAGTCGACGTCCTTCATCACGTCGGTCAACTCGGTGAATTCGAGCTTGACGCGCAGGTCGGGCTTGTCGGAGCCGTACAGGCGCATCGCCTCGGCCCAGCTCATCACCGGGAAGGCCGGCAGCTCGGTGCCGATGGCGTGGGCGAAGGTGCTGCGGATCATGCCCTCGAACATCGTGCGGATCTCTTCCTCGGTGAGGAAGCTGGTCTCGATATCGATCTGGGTGAACTCGGGCTGGCGGTCGGCGCGCAGGTCTTCGTCGCGGAAGCACTTGACGATCTGGTAGTAGCGGTCGAAGCCCG
>JANXWV010000044.1 GCA_025350965.1 Rhizobacter sp. | reverse complement strand
TTCTTCATCACCCGCTTGACGATCTCGTCGGCAGTCAGCCCGTCGGCGAGCGCCTCGTACGACAGCACCAGGCGGTGGCGGAACACGTCGCCCACGAGCCCGGTCATGTCTTCGGGCAGCGCATAGCTGCGCCCGCGCATGAAGGCCAGTGCGCGCGCGCCTTCGATCAAGCCGATGGTGGCGCGCGGGCTCGCGCCGTAGGTGAGGTACTTGGCGGTGTCAGCCAGGTCGTAGCGCTCGGGCCGCCGCGTGGCGCTCACGAGCTTCACGGCGTACTGCATCAGCGACGGGTCGACGTAGACCTTGCGGCACTCCTGTTGCAGCTCGCCCAGCTGGCTCATGCTGGCAACGGCGTTCACCGTGGCGTGCACGCCGGTCACGCGCTGCGCGATCACGAACTCTTCTTCCTCGCTGGGGTAGTCGACCAGCACCTTCATCATGAAGCGGTCGACCTGCGCTTCGGGCAGCGGGTAGGTGCCTTCGGTCTCGATCGGGTTCTGCGTCGCCATCACGAGAAACGGCTCGGGCACCTTGTGCGTTTCGCCGGCGATGGTGACCTGGCGCTCCTGCATCACCTCGAGCAGCGCGCTCTGCACCTTGGCCGGCGCGCGGTTGATCTCGTCGGCCAGCAACAGGTGCGTGAACACCGGGCCGAGCGAGGTGGCGAACTCTCCGGTGCGCGGATTGAAGATGCGCGTGCCCACCAGGTCGGCCGGCACCAGGTCGGGCGTGAACTGGATGCGCTTGAACGTGCCGCGCAAGGTGGCGGCGAGCGTCTTCACCGTGAGCGTTTTCGCCAGGCCCGGCACGCCTTCGACGAGCAGGTGGCCTTGCGCGAGCACCGCCACCATCACGCGTTCGAGGAAGTGGTCTTGCCCCACCACCACGCGCTTGACTTCGTAGAGGATCTCTTCCATCAGCGTGGAAGCATGAGCCGATGTGGTGTTGATGTTGTCCATGGGTCGAGAGTGAGGAGTGATCAGAACGGCGGCATGCCGATGGCCGACGCGGCGTTCTCGATCGGCACCGCGAAGCCGATGCCGATGAACGTGCGCTGCTGCGAAGGGTTGAGGATGGCGGTCACGATGCCCACCACCTCGCCTTCCATCGTGACCAGTGGCCCGCCCGAGTTGCCGGGGTTCGCGGCCGCGTCGAACTGAATCAGGTTCTTCATGTTCTGCCGGCCTTCGGGCGAGCGGAACTCGCGCTTCAGGCCCGAGACGATGCCCTCGGACGCCGACGGCCCGATGCCGAACGGGAAGCCCACCGCCATCACGCGGTCGCCGGGCGCGAGGTCGGCGGTGGAGCGCAGCGTGGCGGCTTCCAGGTCGTCGGGGATGGTCTTGGCGCGCAGCACGGCCAGGTCGTTCTCGGGCTGGGTGCTCATCACGATCGCGTCGGACTCGGTGCCGTCCATGAACGTGACCCGCACGCGCTTGGCACCGGCGATCACGTGCAGGTTGGTCAGGATGGTGCCGTTGTCGATGATGACCACGCCGGTGCCGATGCCGCGCTCGACCGGGCCGCGCTCTTTGGCTGCACCCTTGGCATCTGCTCTCGCGTTGGTCTTCGGGTCGGCCCTGGCATCCGCAGCGGCGTCGCTGCCGTCGTCGCCTTCGGTCATCAGGCCGACCACGCGCACCACCGATGGAAGGATGGCTTCGTACGCCCGCGCAGCCGGCGACTGCAGGGGAGTTTCTTCGATCGACTTGCGCATCGCGGCGTCGATCTGCGCCATCGTCAACGCGGGCTTGGCGCGCTCGTGCAACAGGGCCGAGGAAACCCCGGCGACGAGAAGCACCGCCATCGCACCGGCCCACAACCGGCGTTCATGGCGGGCGAGCAGCGCCGTGAAGCGCGTACCGCGCGAGCCCGGCGTGCCGGACACTGGGCCCGGCGTGCGGACTGCGGTGGCTGCTGCGGCGTTCGCATCTGGCGACGGGTCGGCGCCCCGCGTTGACGCGCGTGAGCGGCTGTAGAGCGGTGCCTTCTTCATCGTCTGCATCCCGGTCGAAGCGTGTTGACGGACCCGTTCGCTGCGCCGCGACACCTGGGTCAAAAACCAGCGCCGAGAGCACACGCACCAACAGTAGCACGGAGGCCATGTCCTGTCTCGGCGGCGCCCATGGGGCTGCCATGCGCTGCCGGCTCGCGAGGCATGATGTGCGCATGTGGACCGACACCCATTGCCACCTCGATGCCGCCGAGTTCGATGCCGACCGGGACAGCGTGGTCGCGCGCGCTCGCACCGCCGGCGTCACGCAGATCGTGGTGCCCGCCGTCGAGGCCGCGAACTTCGACACCGTGCGGGTGCTCGCGCATCGGCATGGTGTGGCGTATGCCCTGGGCATCCACCCCATTGCCACCGGCCGTGCGGCTGAAGGCCACCTGGCGCTGCTGCGCGAAGCCTTGCAGGCGCAGCGCAACGACCCACGCCTGGTGGCGGTCGGCGAGATCGGCCTGGACCACTTCCTGCCCGGGCTGGCCCGCGACCGGCAGGTGCACTTCTACGTGGCGCAACTGAAGCTGGCGCGCGAGTTCGGCCTGCCGGTGATCCTGCATGTGCGCCGCTCGGCCGACACGTTGCTGAAGCACCTTCGCCTGACGCCGGTGCCAGGCGGCATTGCGCACGCGTTCAACGGCAGCGAGCAACAGGCGTTGGCCTTCGTCGCACTCGGTTTCAAGCTCGGCTTCGGCGGGGCGATGACCTTCGACCGCGCGCTGCAGATCCGCCGCCTCGCCCAGGTTTTGCCGCTTGACGCCATCGTGCTGGAAACCGACGCGCCGGACATTCCGCCACATTGGCTCTACAAGACGGCGGCCGAGCGCGCTGCGGGCGACCGCCCACGCAACGAGCCCGCCGAGCTGCCGCGCATGGCCGGGGTGCTGGCGGCACTGCGCGGCCTGCCGCTGCCCGAGCTGGCAGCGGCCACCGGCGCCAACGCGCGGGTCGCTCTACCGAAGCTCGCAGAGTTGGCGCAGTCAGCGCCGCTCGATGCCGTGTCAGGCGCCGCATGACGGCCACTGGCGGCGTGCTTCGGGGCCTGGGGCCGGTGCTCGACGCGAACACGCGGCTCGTCGTGCTCGGCAGCTTCCCCGGCGTGGCCTCGCTTGCGGCGCAGCAGTACTACGGCCACCCGCGCAACCACTTCTGGCCGCTCCTGTCGGCGCTGTGGAGCGTCGACCTGGTGGCGTTGCCCTACGCCGCGCGCATTGCCGCCGCGCGGGCGAAAGGTCTTGGCCTGTGGGACGTGTACGCGCAGTGCCAACGCGAAGGCAGCCTCGACAGCGCCATCCGCGCGCCGGAGCTCATCGATCTGGCCGAGCTGATGCGCAGGGCGCCCGGGCTGAAAGCCATCGCGCACAACGGCGGTGAGTCGGCCCGCGCGATGCGCCACACTCGTGCGCTCGGCATGGCGGTGCACCGCCTTCCGTCCACCAGCCCGGCCAACGCGAGTTGGCATTTCGACCGCAAGCTCGCCGCCTGGCGCGCGGTCTTCGCAGAGCACGGCCTCGCATGAGCCCCGCCCGGCCGCCCGAAGGGGCTCGCACCGCAGTGCGCAGCACGAAGGTATTCCAGTGACAGCACGCCGCAAGACCTCAACGCCCGACATGGCCCCGGCCACCCTGTCGGAGGCCGACGGCGTGCGCTACCTTCACCTCGGCACGCCTTGGGTGCAGGGCGCCATGCGCACCGCCAAGCCGCAGGTGCTGGAGCTGGAGTACATCCAGCGCATGATGGCCTGGATGCTGCTGCGCCCGAGCCTTGAGCTGACCCGTGGCCACGCCGTGCAACTGGGCCTGGGCGCGGCTGCGATCACCCGCTTCTGCCACACCGCGATGCGCATGCGCTGCACGGCGGTCGAACTGAACCCGAGCGTGATCGACGCCTGCCGGCTCTGGTTCCGCCTGCCGGCCAGCGGCCCGCGCTTCGAGCTTCTCGAAATGAACGCCGCCGACTATGCCGCCGACCCGGCCCGTGCCGACACGGTGCAGGCCCTGTGCGTGGACCTCTACGACCACAACGCCGCCAGCCCGGTGCTCGACAGCGCCGCGTTTTACCGCGACTGCCACCGCCTGCTCGCCGACGGCGGCGTGATGGCGGTCAACCTGTTCGGCCGCGATGCCAGCTTCGAGCGCAGTGCCGGGCGCATCGCCAGTGTCTTCGGCGCAGCGCAGGTTCGAAGCCTGCGGCCCACGAAGGAGGGCAACACCATCGTGCTTGCGCTGAAGAACGCAGCGATGCCCGAGCGCGCCGTGCTGGCGCAGCGCGCGGATACCATCGAAGCGCGCTTCAAGCTGCCGGCGCGCAAGTGGCTGCGCATGATTCGCCCCTGGGCCGACGGGGCAGCCACCCTTGACGCCGCCCCTGATGCCCACGATTGACCGCCGATGAAAGTTGTTGCCACACCTCTCGCTCCACCGCCTGTGATGACCCACACGCCCGGCCCGCTGGAGTGGCGTTCGCTGCTGCAGTGGCTGCGTGACGACGCGCTCATCAGCGCCGAAGAAGCCGACGCCACGCGGCGCCGCTTCAGCGGTGCGAACAGCGCGCAGCACCCGCTGGTGCGGCTCGGTGCAGTCAACCTCACCCACACCGCAACCGGCAAGGCGCTGGACGTGGAAGCGCTGACCGAGTGGCTCGCGCTGCGCTGCGGCCTGCCCTACCTGCGCATCGACCCGCTGCGCGTGGACGTGGGCCGCGTCACCGAGATCATGTCGATCACCTACGCCGAGCGGCGCCGCGCGCTGCCCATCACCGTGGGCCTGACCGATGTGACCATCGCCACCTGCGAGCCGCTCGACGTGGCGTGGGTGCCCGAGATCGAGGCGCATGCGCGCAAGGCCATCAAGCTCGTGGTCGTGAGCCCGCTCGAACTGGCTCGCTACACGACCGAGTTCTACACGCTGGCGCGCTCGGTGCGCAACGCCATCAAGACCGGCGAGACCTCGGCGCTGGCGAGCTTCGAGCAGCTCGTCGAGCTGGGCAAGACGACCAAGGCGCTCGACGCCAACGACCAGGGTGTCGTGCAAGTGGTCGACTGGCTCTGGCAGTACGCGTTCGACCAGCGCGCGTCTGACATTCACCTCGAGCCGCGGCGCGAGCGCAGCGTGATCCGCTTCCGCATCGACGGCGTCATGCACACCGTCTACCAGCTGCCGCCCGGCGTGATGAACGCGATGATCGCGCGCATCAAGCTGCTCGGCCGCATGGACGTGGTCGAAAAGCGCCGCCCGCTCGACGGCCGCATCAAGACGCGCAACCCGCAGGGCGACGAAGTCGAGATGCGCTTGTCCACGTTGCCCACCGCCTTCGGCGAGAAGATGGTCATGCGCATCTTCGACCCCGACACGACCGTCAAGGCGCTCGACGGCCTGGGCTTCGGCAGCCACGACGGCAAGCGCTGGGAAGCGCTCGTGGCCAAGCCCCACGGGATCATCCTGCTCACCGGCCCGACCGGCTCGGGCAAGACGACCACGCTGTATTCGACGCTGCGGCGCCTGGCGACCGACGAGGTCAACGTCTGCACCATCGAAGACCCGATCGAGATGATCCAGCCGGCACTGAACCAGACACAGGTGCAGAGCAACATCGACCTCGGCTTCGCCGAAGGCCTGCGCGCCTTGATGCGCCAGGACCCGGACATCATCATGGTCGGCGAGATCCGCGACCTGGCCACGGCCGAGATGGCGATCCAGGCCGCGCTCACCGGCCACCTGGTGTTCAGCACGCTGCACACGAACGATGCGGCCTCGGCCATCACGCGGCTCACCGACCTCGGCGTGGCGCCTTATCTGATCGGCTCCACCGTGATCGGCGTGCTGGCGCAGCGCCTGGTGCGCACGCTGTGCGTGAGTTGCAAGCAACCCGACGACGGCACCACGCGGCTCACGCTCGACGAGGTCGTGAAGCCGTGGCGCCTGAACGGCGCGGTCAAGCCGTACAAGCCCGTGGGTTGCCTGGAGTGCCGCATGACCGGCTTCCGTGGCCGCGCCGGCCTGTACGAGCTGCTGACCGTGAGCGACGCCGCGCGCACACACATTCACCCGACGACCGACATCGCCCGCCTGCGCCACCAGGGCCTGCAGGACGGCATGCGCCCGCTGCGGCTGGCCGGTGCGATGAAGGTCGCCGAAGGCCTGACCACGCTCGACGAGGTGCTGCGTGCCACACCGGCCTGGGAGCCGTGACGCAGCCTCTTGCCTCATCACGGCCAGCGCCTTGTTCGGCTGTGCCGCGTACGTGAATACCAAGGGCCGGCCGCAGGGCGCCATGCCTAGAATCGCAAGCCCCCGGGAGAGCGGGCGAGGAGAACGTATTTGAAGATCAAAAGCACGCGGGACTTCCTGTCCGGCCTCATGTTCATCGGCACTGGCCTGGTGTTCGGCATCGGTGCCACGAACTACTCGATGGGCACGTCCGCCCGGCCCGGCGCGGGCTACTTTCCACTGCTGCTGAGTGTGGTGCTCGCGCTGCTCGGCGCGGTTGTTCTGTTCAAGTCGCTGACCATCGAAACCGAAGGCGGTGACCCGATCGGGCCGATCGCATGGCGCCCCTTGCTCGTCACCGTCGCGTCGATCGCGGTGTTCGGTTTCGCGCTGCCCCGGCTGGGCATGTTCGTAACCATTCCGCTGCTCATCATCATGGTGAGCTTCGCCGGCAAAGAGTTCGGCTGGAAGGGCGTTCTGCTCAACGCGGTGGTGCTCACTGCGGGCGCCTGGTTCATCTTCATCTGGGGCTTGAACCTCACGATTCCGCTCAAGCCCTGGTTCATGGCCTGAACTCGAACAACGCGAACAACGAGACAGCCCATGGAACTCATCAACAACCTCATGCTCGGCTTCGGCGTGGCATTCACGTGGCAGAACCTGCTGTATGCCTTCTTCGGCTCGGTGCTGGGCACGCTGATCGGCGTGTTGCCCGGCCTCGGGCCGGTGGCCACCATCGCGATGCTGCTGCCGTCGATCTACGCGCTCGACGCCACGCCTGCACTCATCATGCTGGCCGGCATCTATTACGGTGCGCAGTACGGCGGCTCGACCACGGCCATCTTGATCAACGTGCCCGGTGAGTCGTCATCGGTGGTCACCGCGATCGACGGCTACGCGATGGCGCGGCAAGGCCGCGCTGGTGCGGCGCTGTCGGTGTCGGCGCTGGGCTCGTTCTTCGCAGGGTGCGTGGGCACGATCATCATTGCCGCGTTCGCGCCGCCACTGACCGAACTCGCGTTCAAGTTCGGCCCGGCCGAGTACTTCTCGCTGATGGTGCTGGGCCTGATCGGCGCGGTGGTGCTGGCGTCGGGCTCGCTCATCAAGGCCATCGCGATGATCCTGCTCGGCCTGCTGCTCGCGCAGATCAACACCGACGTGATCTCGGGCACGGCGCGCTACAGCTTCGACATTCCCGAACTCACTGACGGCCTGGGCTTCGTGGGCATTGCGATGGGCGTGTTCGGCTTCGGCGAAATCATCACCAACCTCGGGCAGCCCGACGAAGACCGCGAGGTGTTCACCAAGAACGTGACCGGCCTGTGGCCCACGATGCAGGACTTCAAGGAAGCCTGGCCGTCGGTGCTGCGCGGCACGGCACTGGGCTCGATCCTCGGGGTGCTGCCGGGCGGCGGCGCGCTGCTGGCGTCGTTCGCGTCGTACGCGCTCGAGAAGAAGATCGTGCGCAACCCGCGCATCCCCTTCGGCAAGGGCGCGATCCAGGGCGTGGCGGGCCCCGAGTCGGCCAACAACGCTGGTGCGCAAACCTCGTTCATCCCGATGCTCACGCTCGGCATCCCGCCCAATGCGGTGATGGCGCTGATGGTCGGCGCGATGACGATCAAGGGCATCCAGCCCGGCCCGCAAGTGATGACGAGCAACCCGCAACTGTTCTGGGGTTTGATCGCCTCGATGTGGGTCGGCAACGCGATGCTGGTGATCCTGAACCTGCCGCTCATCGGCATCTGGATCAAGCTGCTCACGGTGCCGTACAAGTACCTGTTCCCGGCCATCGCGCTGTTCTGCTGCATCGGCGTCTACACGCTGAACAACAGCACCTTCGACGTGTTCCTGACCGCCATTTTTGCGGTCATCGGCTACGTGTTCTACAAGCTCAGCTGCGAGGCCGCACCGCTGTTGCTGGGCTTCATCCTCGGGCCGATGATGGAAGAGAACCTGCGCCGCGCGCTGCTGCTCTCGCGCGGCGACTGGAGTGCCTTCGTCACCCGCCCGCTGTCGGCCGGCCTGCTGGCCTGCGCGGTGCTGATGATCGTGGTCGTGATGCTGCCGTCGATCAGCAAGAAGCGCGAAGCGACCTTCGTGGAAGATTGAGCAAGGGCGCTTCTTGCCGCTCCACAAGGCCGCCTCTGGGCGGCCTTGTGCATCCCGGCGCTACGATCCGAGAACACCCGAGTCAGGAACGAACTGCCATGACCCACGCTTTCGACTGGACCGCCGGCTACCCGAGCCACCGCCTGCCGATCTTCGGCCGCAATGTGGTTTCCACCTCGCACCCGCTGGCGGCGCAGGCGGGGCTGCACATGCTGCGCAGCGGCGGCAATGCGGTCGATGCGGCCATTGCCACGGCGGCGGCCATGACCATCGTCGAGCCGGTCAGCAACGGGCTCGGCTCGGACGCCTTCTGCCTGCTCTGGGATGGCCATGAGCTGCACGGCCTGAACGCCTCGGGCACGGCACCCGAGGCGTGGACGCCGGACTACTTCCGCCGCAAGTACGGTGCCGATGCTCACACCCCGCCGATGCGCGGCTGGGACAGCGCCACCGTGCCCGGCGCCGTGGCAGCCTGGGTCACCATGAGCGAGCGCTTCGGCAAGCTGCCGTTCGCGCAGCTGCTCGCGCCGGCCATCGACATTGCCGAGCGCGGCTACGCCGTGCCGGTGGTGGTGCAGCAGAAGTGGGCCGCTGCCGTGCCGGTGATCGGCGATCAGCCGGGCTACCGCGAAGCCTTCATGCCGAACGGCCGCGCACCCCACGTCGGCGAGCAGTTCCGCTTCCCTGCCGCAGCCCGTGCGCTGCGTTTGATCGCCGAGACGAAGGGCGCCGCGTTCTACGGCGGCGAGATCGCCGAGGCGTGCGCCCGCCACGCGCAGGCCCACGGCGGCGCGATGACGGTGGTCGACTTTGCCGCCTACCGCCCGGAGTGGGTCACGCCCATCGGCATGAGCTACCCCGCCAACCCCGCGCTCGGTGGTGGTGATGGCGGTGGCGCTGGCGACTACACGCTGCACGAGATCCCGCCAAACGGGCAGGGCATCGCCGCGCTCATCGCGCTTGGCATCCTGAAGCACTTCGACCTGGCGGCCATGCCGGTCGATGGCGTCGACTCACAGCACCTGCAGATCGAGGCCATGAAGCTCGCCTTCGCCGACGCCTACCGTTTCGTCGCCGACCCGTCGGGCATGACCGTGACGTGCGCGCAACTGCTTGCACCTGGCTACCTGGCCGAGCGCGCGAAGCTGATCGACATGCAGCGCGCGCAAGACTTCGGCGCCGGCAACCCGGTGCGCGGCGGCACCATCTACCTGACGGCTGCCGACGAGCGCGGCATGATGGTCAGCTTCATCCAGAGCAACTACATGGGCTTCGGCTCGGGCATCGTGGTGCCAGGCTACGGCGTGTCGATGCAGAACCGTGGCCACGGCTTCAGCCTGGATGCCGCCAGCCCGAACGTGGTGGCGCCGGGCAAGCGCCCGTTCCACACCATCATCCCGGCGTTCCTCACGCGAGGCGCGGGCGCAGAGCGCCGGGCGGTGATGAGCTTCGGCGTGATGGGCGGCAACATGCAGCCGCAAGGCCACTTGCAGACTGCGGTGCGCATGCTGGTCTACGGCCAGAACCCGCAGGCCGCGTGCGACGCACACCGCTGGCGCTTCAATGCCGGCCTCGGCATCAACGTCGAGGCCGCGATGAACCCTGCCACCGTGGCAGGGTTGGTGGCGCGTGGCCACATCGTCGACGTGATCGACGACAGCTACCAGGACTTCGGTGCCGGCCAGTTCATCTGGTGCCTCGGCGACCCGGCCCTGGAAGGCTATGTGGCCGCCAGCGACCCGCGCCGCGACGGCCAGGCGGTGGCGTTCTGAGCGCAGCGGCGTCTGCGGATCAAACCGCCGCGGCCCACGCCCCGCCACCGGCGCCCGCCGTGTGGCCGGGGCTGGTACTCGCGGCACTCGGGGCCATCGCGTTCTCGGGCAAGGCCATCATCGTCAAGTTGGCCTACCGGCATGGGGTCGACGCCGTCACGCTGATCATGCTGCGCATGCTGTTCGCACTGCCGCTGTTCCTGCTGCTGGCGTGGTGGGCGGGGCGGTGCAAGCCGGCGCTCGCGCGGCGTGACTGGTTGGCCGTGCTCGGCCTCGGCTTCACCGGCTATTACCTGGCGAGCTTTCTCGACTTCGCCGGCCTGGCCTACATCAGCGCGAGCCTGGAGCGGCTCATCCTGTACCTGAACCCGACGTTGGTGCTGTTCATGGGTGCTGCGGTGTTCAAGCGCGCTATTTCGCGCCGGCAATTGGTGGCGCTCGGCGTGAGCTACTGCGGTGTGCTGCTGGTGTTCGGGCACGAGCTCAGCGCGGTCGGGCCGCATGCGGCGTTGGGGGCGGCGCTGGTGTTTGCGAGTGCCGTGTCCTATGCGGTGTACCTGAGCTACAGCGGCGAAGAGGTGCGGCGCCTGGGCGCGCTGCGCTTGACCGGCCTGGCCACCAGCGTGGCCTGCCTGCTGTGCATCGCGCAGTTCCTGGTGCTGCGGCCGGTCGGCATGGCGCTGGCGCAGCCCGCGTCGGTGCTGTGGCTGTCGGTGCTGAACGCCGTGGTGTGCACCTTCGCGCCGGTGTTGATGGTGATGATGGCCATCGAGCGCATCGGCGCGCCGCTGGCGGCGCAGACCGGCATGATCGGCCCGCTCGCGACCATCCTGCTCGGCGTGCTGATCCTGGGCGAGCCGTTCACCGCTTGGGTGGCAGCGGGCACGGTCGGTGTGCTGGCCGGCATCTGGTTGCTGGCCCGCGCGCGCTAGGCTGCATCGCATTGCATCGACAAGGGAAGGGGAGGCCCGCCATGAACATCGAAACGGTCGAAGAACTGCGCCACCTCTACGCCACGCCGCAGCCCCGCGCCGTGCGCAAACAGATCGGCGCGCTCGATGTGCATTGCCGCAACTTCATCGCGCTGTCGCCGTTCGTCGTGCTGGCCACCGGCAGCCCGGCACACGCCATGGACGCATCGCCACGCGGCGGGCCGCCGGGCTTCGTCAAGGTGGCAAGCGACGGCAGGCTGCTGATCCCCGATGCGCCCGGCAACAACCGCCTCGACTCGCTCGAGAACATCGTGGCCACCGGGCGCGCCGGGCTGCTGTTCATGATCCCCGGCTTCGACGAGACCTTGCGCGTCAACGGCCGGGCGGTGCTCTCGCAAGATGCCGCCGACATTGCGCTGTGCACCAATGACCGCCGCGCGCCGAAGCTCGTCATCAAGGTCGTTGTGGAGGCTGCGTACCTGCACTGCGCCAAGGCGTTCTTGCGCTCGAAGTTGTGGCATTCGAGCGCATTGACCGACCGAGCCGTGCTGCCCAGCGCGGGCCAGATGATCGGCGACCAGACCGGCATCGCCATCGCCTCCGAATCCCGCGAAGACATGGAGAAGCGCTATGCCCCTGACCTGTAGCCCCACCTCCCCGGGCCGCCCCTCGACCCGCCCGACGCAACGACCGAACGGAGCCGCCCGATGGACCTGCAACTGACCGGCAAATGGGCGCTGGTGTGCGCCGCGAGCAAGGGCCTGGGCAAGGGCTGTGCGCAGGCGTTGGTGCGCGAAGGCGCGAACGTGGTCATCACGGCGCGCGGCGACTCGGCACTGCAGGCCACGGCCGCAGAGTTGCGCGCGTTCGGCGCAGGTGAGGTGCGCACCGTGGCCGGCGACATCACCACCCCCGAAGGCCGCGCCGCAGCGCTGGCCGCGTGCCCGCAGGTCGACATCCTCGTCAACAACGCCGGCGGCCCGCCACCCGGCGACTTCCGGCAGTGGGACCGCGACGCGTGGATCAAGGCCATCGACGCCAACATGCTCACCCCCATCGAGCTGATCAAAGCGACCATCGATGCGATGGCGGCACGCGGCTATGGCCGCGTGGTCAACATCACCTCGGGGGCGGTCAAGGCGCCCATCGGCAACCTGGGTTTGAGCAACGGCGCGCGGTCGGGCCTGACCGGCTTCGTGGCCGGCCTGGCGCGCAGCGAGATCGCGGCACAAGGCGTCACCATCAACGGCCTGCTGCCCGGCGCGTTCGACACCGAGCGCTTGCGCGTGACGATGCAGGGCGCAGCTACCAAGGCGAACGAGCCGCTCGACGCCGTGCTGGCGCGGCGTGCGCAAATGATTCCGGCACGCCGCTTCGGCACAGCTGACGAGTTCGGCGCAGTCTGCGCGTTCCTGTGCAGCCCGCTTGCCGGCTACATCACGGGGCAGAACCTGCTGATGGATGGCGGTTTGTACCCGGGCACGTTCTAACCTGCTGCGCTCTCTACACCGGCATGGAAGCGCCGCAGTTCCAGCACTGCTCGAATGGCCCGTCGATCAACTCGGTGCAACCCGCGCACACCCAGCGCCGGTGCGGCGGGTTGCGCAGCTCGTGGAGCAGGCGCCTGGCGTGGTCGAACTGCGCTGCGTCCTGCACCCACAGCTCGGGCAGCGTCTGGTCGGGCGGCACTTCGCCGGCGATGCTGCTGGCGTATTGCCGCTGCACCGTGGTCGGCACGCCGGTGTTCGACAGCAGGTCGGCCCAGAGCGTGGCCAGGGCCAGATTCGGGGCGGTGGTGAGGCGTTTCATCGGCGCGGATAGGGTGTGTGGCGGCACGGCTCGGCCGTTGCTGGCACCATAGCGCAAACCACCCGACACGACGGAGACTTTCATGCCACAGACCAGCCTCACCATCCGCGTCGATCAGCCCGGCGGCCCCGAGGCCATGCACCTCGTCGATCTGCCCGTCGGCGAGCCCGGCCCGGGCGAGATCCGCATCCGCCACCACGCTTGCGGCCTGAACTTCATCGACGTGTACCAGCGCTCCGGCATGTACCCGAACCCGATGCCGCTGTCGCTCGGCATGGAGGCGGCCGGCGTGGTCGAGGCGGTGGGCGAAGGCGTCACGCACCTCAAGGTCGGCGACCGCGCGGCGTATGCGAGCAACCCGCCCGGTGCGTACTGCACCTTGCGCGTGATGCCCGCCAAGTGCGTCGTGAAGCTGCCCGACGCGATCTCGTTCGAAGTCGGCGCGGCCATGATGCTCAAGGGCCTGACGGCGCAGTACCTGTTGCGCAAGACGCTGCCGGCCGAAGGCCTGCAGCCTGGCGACTTCGTGCTGTTCCACGCCGCAGCGGGCGGGGTCGGCCTGATCGCGTGCCAGTGGGCCAAGGCACTCGGCCTGCAGCTGATCGGCACTGCGGGCAGCGACGAGAAGTGCGCTCTGGCCCAGGCGAACGGTGCGGCCTTCACGATCAACTACCGCACCGAAGACTTCGCGGCGCGCGTCAAGCAGATCACCGGCGGGCAGGGCGTGAAGGTGGTGTACGACTCGGTCGGCAAGGACACCTTCGAGAAGTCGCTCGACTGCCTGCGCCCCTTCGGCCTGATGGCGAGCTTCGGCAACGCCTCGGGCGTGGTCGCGCCGTTCGCGCCCGGCATGCTCGGCGCCAAGGGCTCGCTCTACGTGACGCGGCAGACGCTCTTCACCCACATCGCCACGCGCGAGGCCACGCAGGCGATGGCCGACGAGCTGTTCGCGGTGGTGGCGAGCGGGCAGGTCAAGATCCACATCGATCAGCGCTACGCCCTCGCCGACGTGGCCCAGGCGCACCGCGATCTGGAGGCGCGCAAGACCACCGGGTGCAGCGTGCTGCTGCCCTGAGGCCGGCGGCCAGCCGCGTGCAGGGCGGCTACAGCACCGGCCGCTTCACACGGCCAAAAGGCGCGCCGTGAAGCTGAAGCAGCTGCCCGCGCCGGGTGTGCTCGTCACCTTCACCTCACCGCCCATCAGCCTGACCAGGCGTGCCACGATGGTCAAGCCCAAGCCGGTGCCGCCATAGCGACGCGTGATGCTGCTGTCGGCCTGCGCGAACGGCTCGAACACGCGGGCCAGCTGCTCGGCGTCCATGCCGATGCCGGTGTCGTGAACGCTGAAGCGAAGCAGGGTCGCATCGGGTGCATCGGGTGCATCGGGCGTGGCGGGTAGGTCGGGCGTGGCGGCGACCCGCGCCACCTCGACGCGCACCGCGCCGGCGGGCGTGAACTTGAGCGCGTTGCCGACCAGGTTGATGAGCACCTGGCGCAGCCGCACCGCGTCGCCGTGCAGCGCGTCGGGCACGTCGCCGGCCACTCGCCAGTCGAGCTGCAACTGCTTGTCGCTGGCGCTGAGTTGCAGCGGCGACAGGGCCTCGCCGATGCACTGGTCGAGCGAGAACGGCCGCTCTTCGAGCACCATCTGGCCGGCCTCGACCTTGGCCACGTCGAGCAGGTCGTTGATGATGACCATCAGGCCCTCGGCCGAACGGTGCGCGAGGGTGATGAACTGGCGCTGCTTCTCGCCCAGTTCGAGTTGCAGTGCGAGTTCGGTGAGGCCGAGCACGCCGTTCATCGGCGTGCGGATCTCGTGGCTCATGTTGGCGAGGAACGCGCTCTTCGCCATGTTGGCGTTGTCGGCGGCCACGCGCGCCGCTTCGAGCGCCTTCTGCACCGCCTTCAGGTCGCCGATGTCTCGGGCGTTGAACTGCATCGCGCGGTCGCCCGAGACGGGGTCGAGCACCGGCCTCACATCGACGGCATGCCAGCGCAGACCCTGCAGCGTGCACAGCTCGAGCTCGGCGCTGAAGCTCTGGCCGGTGCGTGCCTGCGCGATGATGCGCGCCGCGACGGCCGCGTCGGCAAACATCGCATCGAAGTCGCGCCGGCCGCGCCCGGCGTTCGGCGGTACTGGCCCGAACGCCTGCACCGCGGCGGGGTTGCGCATCAGCGCGGCGCCGGCCGGCAGGCGGTGCAGCGCGATGCGCAGCGTGGTGTGCTGCACCGCGTCGACGCCGCGCAGCGTGTCGGGGTCGACATGCGCCGGCAGCCGCTCCGAGATGAACAGCAGGGCCTGTGTGCCGTCGGCCAGCACGATGCCGCGCGACATCAGGATCGACGTGACCGGCTTGCCGCGCGGGTACAGCGTCCACGATTCGCGCAGCACCTCGCCGCGGGCGTGGGCCTGCATCGTCAGCGCCAGGCGGGCGCGGGCGCCTTCGCTCGCGTCCGAGAAGTCGCGTGCGAGCAGCTCTGCCTTGCTCGGAGCGAGCCAGTATTCGCAGGCTGCGGCATTGGCCCAGACCGTGCGCATGCGGCCCGCGTCGAACACCCACACCGGCACGTCGAGCCATTCGTAGAACAGCAGGCAGCCCGGGTCGAGCAACGGCGTGTTCATCGGGTGGCGCCGGGTGCGGTCAGCGCGAACGCCGCACCCGCAGCAGCTCGTCGAGGATCAACAGCCCCGCGCCGACGGTGATGGCGCTGTCGGCGATGTTGAACGACGGGAAGTACAGATTCGCATAGTGCACCTGGATGAAGTCGACCACGTAACCGTGCAGCACGCGGTCGATCACGTTGCCCACGGCGCCGCCGAGGATCAGCGCGAGCGACCAGCAGAACAGGCGCTGGCCGGCATGGCTGCGCAGCAGCCACACGATCACGCACGCGGCCACCGCCCCCAGGCCGATGAAGAACCAGCGTTGCCAGCCGCCCGAGCCGGCGAGGAACGAGAACGCCGCACCCGTGTTGTGCCAGCGCACGATGTTGAAGAACGAGGTGATGGTGTGGCTGTCGTGCAGCTGCATGCTGCCCACGATCAGCACCTTGCTGAACTGGTCGAGCAGGATGGTGATGAGGGCGATGCCGAGCCAGGGGAGGAGCGAGCCGCCCGATTTCTTGTAGGCCATGGTGACGGTACTCAGGCGACCGTGCGGGTTTCGCCGCCGCCGAACAGGTTGCTGGTGCAGCGGCCGCAGAGGGTCGGGTGCTCGGGGTCGGCGCCCACATCGTCGCGGTAGTGCCAGCAGCGCTCGCATTTGGTCGAGTTGCTGACATCGGGTCTGACGCGGAAGCCTTCGTCGTCATTCGCGACAAGCTCGATGAGATCGGCTTTCGACGTGATGAACACGAACTTCAGATCGTCCCCCAGGCTTTCCAACGTCGTCAGCAGTTCGGGCTTCGCCGCGATCGTCACGTTGGCCTGCAGTGACGAACCTACCTTGCCGAGTCCACGGAAGACTTCGATCTGGCGATTCGACTCGTCACGCACCGCACGCACCTGTTTCCACTTCGCGAGCAGCGCGTCATTCGCCCAGGCGCTCATGTCGCCGTACGTCTCGACAAAGATCGAACTCTTCTTGTTGGGCGCGAACACCTTCCACGCCTCTTCCGCCGTGAAGCTCAGGAACGGTGCCATCCAGCGCAGCATGGCGTGGGTGATGTGGTGCAGTGCGGTCTGCGCCGAGCGCCGCGCCAGTGACTTCGGCGCCGTGGTGTAGAGCCGGTCCTTCAGCACATCGAGGTAGAACGCGCCGAGGTCTTCGCTGCAGAAGACCTGCAGCTTGGCCACGACCGGGTGGAACTCATAGACCTCGTAGTGCGCCAGCACCTCGGCCTGGAATTGCGCGGTGCGCGCCAGCGCCCAGCGGTCGATCTCGAGCATCTGGTCCAGCGGCACGGCATCGGCTTCGGCGTAGAAGTCGCTCGTGTTCGCGAGCAGGAAGCGCAGCGTGTTGCGGATGCGGCGGTAAGAGTCGACCACGCGGGCGAGGATCTTCTCGTCGATTCCCAGGTCGCCCGAGTAGTCGGTCGCGGCGGCCCACAGCCGGATGATCTCGGCGCCGAGCTTCTGCGTCGATTCCTGCAGCGAGATGAAGTTGCCCAGGCTCTTGCTCATCTTGCGGCCCTTGCCGTCCACGGTGAAGCCGTGGGTCAGCAGGCCGCGGTACGGCGCGTGGCCTTCCATCGCGCAGCAGATGAGCAGCGATGAGTGGAACCAGCCGCGGTGCTGGTCGTGGCCTTCGACATACAGGTCGGCTTCGGGGCCAAGGCCATCTTCGCCGCCATGGGTAACGCCCGGGTGGCTGCCCACCTTCTCGTTGAGCACGTGGAAGAAGCTCGAACCCGAGTCGAACCACACATCGAGGATGTCGTTGCTCTTGGTGTAGTGCGCGGCCGAGTGTTCGCCCGCTGCGCCGAGCACGTCTTCAGCCGTGAGCGCCGACCAGGCCTCCACGCCGCCTTGCTCGACGATCCCGGCGGCGCGGTCCATCAGCGCCATCGTGTCGGGGTGCAACTCACCCGTGTCCTTGTGCAGGAAGAAGGGCAACGGCACACCCCAGTTGCGCTGGCGGCTGATGCACCAGTCGGGCCGGTTGGCGATCATGTCGCGCAGGCGCATGCGGCCGTTCTCGGGGTAGAAGCTCGTTTGTTCGATGGCGGCGAGCGCCAGCTGGCGCAGGGTTTGCGGCGGGGCTTGGGTCGCGAACACGCCGGCACTTGCGCCACTCGCTTCGTCCATGCGGATGAACCACTGCGCCGCCGCGCGGTAGATCACAGGCGTCTTGTGGCGCCAGCAATGCGGGTAGCTGTGCGTGAGGTCGCTCGTGGCGAACAGCCGGCCTGCAGAGCGCAGCGCGTCGATGATGGCCGGGCCGGCCTTCCAGATGTGCGTGCCGCCGAACAGCGGCAGTGCGGCCTCGTACACGCCGTTGCCTTGCACCGGGTTCAGGATGTCGTCGACCGCCATGCCGTGCGCGCGGCAGGAGTTGAAGTCTTCCAGGCCGTAGGCGGGCGCCGAGTGGACCACGCCCGTGCCGTCGTCGGCCGTCGCGTAGTCGGCCAGGTAGACGGGCGCGAGCCGGTCATAGCCGGGGTGCAGGTGGGCCAGTGGGTGGCGGAAGTTCAGGCCGTCAAGCGCCTTGCCCGGCGTGGTCGCGAGCACGTTGCCGGCAAGGCCGTAGCGGGTCAGGCAAGCTTCAACGAGCGCACTCGCGAGCACGAGCAGGCCACGTTCTGTGTCGACCAGCGCGTACTCGAGTTCCGGGTTCAGGTTCAACGCCTGGTTGGCCGGCAGCGTCCATGCGGTCGTGGTCCAGATCACCGCGAATGCGTCCTTCGTCAACGCCGGCAGGCCGAACGCGGCAGCAAGTCTGGCGGGCTCGGCGGCGAGGAAGCCCACGTCCACCGTCTGCGACTTCTTGTCGGCGTACTCGATCTCGAACTCGGCCAGCGACGAGCCGCAGTCGAAGCACCAGTACACCGGCTTCAGGCCTCGGTACACGAACCCGCGCTCCATGATCTTCTTCAGCGCGCGGATCTCGTTCGCCTCGTTGCCGAAGTCCATCGTGCGGTACGGGTGCGCCCAGTCGCCGAGCACGCCCACGCGTTTGAAGTCGGCCATCTGCTGGGCGATCTGCTCGGTGGCGTAGGCGCGGCTCCTAGTCTGCACTTCGGCGCGGCTGAGGTTGCGGCCGAAGGTCTTCTCGATCTGGTTCTCGATGGGCAGGCCGTGGCAGTCCCAGCCCGGGGTGTAGCGCGCGTCCATGCCCTTCAGCTGGCGTGCCTTGACGACCATGTCTTTCAGCAGCTTGTTGGCGGCGTGGCCGACGTGCAGCGTGCCGTTGGCGTAGGGCGGGCCGTCGTGCAGCACGAAGCGCGGCGCATTCACGCGCGCGTCGCGCAGCTGCTTGTAGACGCCTTGCTCGTCCCAGTCCTTGACCCAGCCCGGCTCGCGCTTGGGCAGGTCGCCGCGCATCGGGAAGGGCGTGTCCGGCAGGTTGAGCGTGGCGCGGTAGTCGGTCTTGGCGGCCGTGTCGGTGTGCGCTGTGTCGGTCGGGGTGGCCATGGTGGGGAATCCTCTTGCGCTGGGCGCGGTGTGCGGGCTGCCTGGCAGGCAGGGAGGCTGCGCGTGGGCAGCGGTGCGGACCGTCGTGCGGCCGGCGCAGGGCCGGCCGGCAGCGTCAAATTCGGTCGCGTGAAGTCTGGCGGTGCTGGGACGCGTGCCCGGCCAGGAAGGCGCGGGCGTTGGCGGCGTCGGTGCGGATCGCGGCCGTGAGTTCGCTCAAGCCGCCGTAGCGCGCCTCGTCCCGGAGTCTGTGCAGCAATTCCACCCGCACGAGTTTACCGTAGGCCCCCTCGGCGCCCAGGTGGGCAGGCCACTGCAGGCAGTGTGTTTCAAGCAGCACGTGTTGGCTGTCGTCGATGGTGGGCCGGCGCCCCAGGCTGGCCACGCCGTCGAGGGGAAGGTCGCCGTCGCCCTGGTTGCCCGCGAGCCCGTACACCCGCACTGCGAAGATGCCGTGCGCGGCAGGTTTCGGGTGGTTGAAGCGCAGGTTCAAGGTGCGAAAACCGTCGGCCTGCTCGGGCCCGCTTTCGCCCAGGTGGCGGCCGAGTTGGCGGCCGTGGATCACATGCCCGCTGATGCTGTAGGGGCGCCCGAGCAGCGCCGTGGCAGCCGTCATGTCACCGCTGGCCAGCGCTTCGCGCACCGCAGAGCTCGACACGCGCAGGCCGCGCACTTCGTAGCTGTTCATGCGCGCCACATCGAAGCCGGCGGCCGCGCCGGCGGCGTCGAGCACGCGCACGTCGCCGGCTCTTTTGGCGCCGAAACGGAAGTCGTCGCCGACCAACACGTAGCGCGTGCCCAGGCCGGTGCGAAGCACGTCGTCGATGAACGCCTGCGGCGCCTGCGAAGCGAAGCGCTGGTCGAAGCGCACCACCACCACTTGGTCGATGCCGCAGCGCTCCAGTTCACCGAGCTTGTCGCGCAGCGTGGCGATGCGCGCAGGCGCCAGTTCGGGCTTGCCGGCGAGCGCGGCGAAGTAGTCGCGCGGGTGCGGCTCGAAGGTCATCACGCACGAGGGCAGGCCGCGGTGCCGGGCCTCGGAACGCAGCAGCGCCAGCATCGCCTGGTGGCCCCGGTGCACGCCGTCGAAGTTGCCGATGGTCAACGCGCACGCGGGTGCAATGCCAGGGTGATGAAAGCCGCGGAAGACATGCATGCGGCCGATTATCGCGGCCGCGCTTTGCCGGCACGGTTGGCGGCGGGGCGCCAGGTTCTCCGGCATGCGCCCCTCAAGTTGGCGGCGGGCCGGCCGAAACCGTGTTCAAGCCGCTCCCTGGGCTCGGCTCACCCATTTCAACCGCATTCAGGAGAACCCATGAAACGCACTCACTTCGCAGTCGCCGGCCTGCTCGTACTCGCCTGCTCCAGCGCGCATGCCGAAGACCCGAAAACCACCATCGCTGCACTCGACGAGCGCCTGTCCAAGATCGGCGCGCCGAAGCTCGACGGCGTGGAAAAGGCTGGCGACAAGACCGTGCCCGGCCTGTTCTTCGGCGCGCGCAAGATCAACGGCAACTACGACGTGGTCGACGAGATCAAGAAGAGCTCCGGCGCCACGGCCACCGTGTTCGTGAAAGAGGGCGACGAATTCGTTCGCGTCAGCACCAACGTGCTCACCCCGGAAGGCAAGCGCGGCGTGGGCACGACACTGGCGCGTGCCAAGGCCTACGAGGCCGTCAGCAAAGGCCAGCAGTTCTGCGGCGACGTGGACGTGCTCGGCACGCCGTTCAGCGCCTGCTACAACCCGATCAAGGACGGGGGCGGCAAGGTCATCGGCGTGACCTACGTCGGCTTCAAGAAATAAGCCTGCCAACCCGACTGGGCCTCGTCATGAACCTGCTGCCGAAGCGAAGTGCGGGCCGGGTCGCCCAATGGGGCGGCCAGCGCGGCATTGGAACCCGCCTCAAACTGGCCTTCGGCCTGGTGCTGCTGCTCACCGCACTGCTCGGCGGCATGGCGTACGTTGCGCTGGCCACGGTGAATACCGCAGCGGGGGCGCTCGTGCACAACTGGCTGCCCGGGGTCGGCGCGATGGCGGCGGCGCGTGCGGCGATCCTGGAGGTGCGCGAGTTCGAGGTGAAGCACGCCGGTGCCAGCGATGCCAGCTACCGCAGCGAATACGAAGAGAAGATGAACGCTGCGCTGGCCACTGTGGGCAAGAGCGTCACGGCGTTCAAGGCGCTGGCTGCGAGCCCCGAGCACGGCAAGTTGATCGCCACGTTCGACAAGGCCTGGCAGCACTACCTCGGCGTGAACCGCGCGGTCATCGAGTTCGGCCGCATCGGCAAACAAGACGACGCGAAAGACGTGGCCGACGGCGCCGGCAAGCAAGCGCTCGACGACGCCGTGGGTGCGCTTGACCGCCTCACCGCCTACAGCTTCGCGCAGGGCACGGTTGCGGGAGAACACATCGGTTCCGTCTACGGGGCGGCGAAGGTCGGCATCCTCAGTTTCATTGCCGCCACCTTGCTGATCGGCACGGTGTTGGCCCTCGGCATCACGCGCGCGCTCATCCGCCAACTCGGTGGCGAGCCGCGCATGGCGGCGCAACTGGCCCGCGCCGTTGCCGAAGGTGACCTGACCACGCTCGTGCCCGTGAAGCCTGGCGACACCACCAGCCTGATGGCGGCTCTGCGCGAGATGCAGGCGAGCCTTGCGCGCGTGGTCAGCAGCGTGCGCGAGGGCTCGGAAGGCGTGGCCACCGCGAGCACGCAGATCGCGATGGGCAACAGCGACCTCTCGAACCGCACCGAGCAGCAGGCCATGGCGCTGCAGCGCACGGCAGCGTCGATGTCGGAGCTGGGCTCGACCGTGACCCGCAACGCCGATTGCGCGCGCCAGGCCAACGCATTGGCCGCGACCGCCAGTGCCGTGGCGGCGAAGGGTGGCGAGGCCGTGGGCCAGGTGGTGGCCACGATGAAAGGCATCACGGAAAGCTCGCGCCAGATCGCCGACATCACGGGCGTGATCGACGGCATTGCGTTCCAGACCAACATCCTCGCGCTCAACGCGGCGGTCGAAGCGGCCCGCGCCGGCGAGCAGGGGCGCGGCTTCGCGGTGGTGGCCGCCGAGGTGCGAAGCCTCGCGCAACGTTCGGCCGAAGCCGCCAAGCAGATCAAGACCTTGATCACCGACAGCGCGCAGCGCGTCGAGCGTGGCAGCCAGCACGTGGGCCGCGCCGGCGCGACGATGCACGAAGTCGTGGATGCCATCGCGAGGCTGCAGCAGATCGTGGCCGACATCAGCGCCGCGAGTGACGCGCAGAACGCCGGCGTCAGCGAGGTCGGCAATGCCGTGGCCGAGATGGACCAGAGCACCCAGCAGAACGCTGCGCTGGTCGAGCAAAGTGCGGCAGCTGCCGACAGCTTGCAGCAGCAGGCCTCGCAACTGGTGCAGGTGGTGGCAGTGTTCAGGCTCGGCGCTGCCAGCGCCGCTTAGGGCCGCACCGGCGGCCCCGCAGGCGCGGGTTGCGGCACGGGTTACGGCGCAGGTTACGGCCCGGGTTGCGGCCCGGGTTCTGTGTCGAGTTCTGTGCCGGGCGCCTCGCGCTGCAGGTGGCGGTACACCAGGCCGCGTGACACGCCCAGCAGGCGCGCTGCCTTCGACACATTGCCGCCGCAGTTTTGCAAGGTCTGGCCGATCAGGTGGCGGTCGGATTCACGCAGTGTGCTGTCGGCCGGTGCCGTCGAGGGCGCAGGCACCGGCATGGGAGCCGCAGCCGTTGCCGCACCGGGCGCGCTCAGGCTGAAGATTTCGCGTTCATTGCCGCGCGACTGGAAGCGTGCCAGCAGCCACAGGTTCAGCCCGTTCGGCAACCGGTGTGGCGTGGCGGCGGGTTCGCGGGTCAACGCCATCAGGCGGCCCAGTTCCAAGCCGAACACATCGCAGGCGCGCAACGCAGGCGCCGGCCCCGCCACCCCGAGCAGGCGCGCGGCAGCCGTGTTGACCCACGCCACGCTGCCGTCGCCGGCCACGCCGACAAGGCCTTCCATCGGCGTGCCCAGCAGCGCTGGCGAGGCTTGAAGCCGCACCACGATGTGTTCGCTGGATTGCGCGCGCATCAGCCGGTTCTCGATGAGGGTCGCGAACATGCCGACCACCGCCGCCGCGTCGAAACCGAACGGGCGCGACTCGCTCGACACGTCCAGCACGCCGGCAATGCGCCCGTGCACATCGCGGATCGGCGCGGCCGCACAGTGCATGGCCCGCACCGCGCCGAAGAAGTGCTCGCCGCCCATCACGGTGCTGGGCTGGCCGGTGCGCGCTGTCACCCCCGGCGCGTTGGTGCCGATGCTGGCCTCGCCGAGGTCCACGCCCACGCGCCGGGCCAGTGGCAGCAGGGCTTCGTCGGAATGCGCACCGGCCCATGCGGCATGCACCACAACGCCCTGCGGGTCGGTCAGGATCACGGTGCAGGCCGAACCGGCGAGCGTGTCGTGCAACTGGCTCAGTTCACTGGCGGCGGTTTCCAGCAGCAGCCGATTGCGCGCCAGCGCGCTCTGGATGCGGCTCGCCGTGACGGGGTTGAAGCTCAAGCTCTCGTCGGGGTGGCGGTGGGCCTGCAGGCAGCGCACCCACGACTGGATGACGGCCTCGCTGACCAGCCCCGATGGACGTTCGCCCTCTTCGAAGAAGCGCTGGCGCGCCAGTCCCAGGCGCTGCTGCGGCGTCGAGAAGAACAGCGCTGCCGGCGCCGGAGCGCCGCCTGCGGATGCAGCTTGCGCAACGGGCAGTGGGCGGCGGGCAAGAGGGTTCATGCGAGTGGGGGAGGAAAGCTATTCACGCACCAGGTCGGCCAGGCCGATGGTCAGTGCAACCGGTGGTTCGCCCGGTACCACCCAGGTGGCGCCGGCCTCAAGGGCCCAGCGTTCCAGTTCGCCGGAAGCGCGCGCACGGTCGATCACGCGGTCGGCAGCGGCCAGCAACTCAGGCGCATCGGCGCGCCCCACCAGACCGATATTGATTCGAAGCGGGTGCACATAGCTCGTGCGTTGCAGCAAGGTTGTCGGGTGGGCCATGCGCCATGCATCGAGCCGCGCCAGCGGCACCAGCGCGGCATCGAAGCGGCCGGCTTCGAGCAAGGCCAACACGTCGTCGGTGCGTGACAGACTGACTGTTTGCGAACGCAGGGCGCCGCTGCGAAACATCGACACCGCGGTGCCTGCCAGCGTGCCCGGCACCACACCGATGCGCGCATCGCCGGGGCTGGCCAGCGTGGCGCTGCTTCGCGCTGCATCGCGTACCACCAGTCCCATGGCCATCGCGTGGTACGGCCGGCTTGCCGCCAGTGTGGTGAGCGGCACCCATTCGCGCAACGGGCGGCGCTTTGCGCCCGGGTAGTCGGGCACGCGCGCGGTGGGGCGGGCGGGCGCTCCGAGGTCGGCGGCCATCAGCGCGAAGCCGCTCGTCAGTTCGCAAACGCCCGACGAGAGCAGCGCGTTCACCTCTTGCGACAGCGTGCTCTCGCCCTCGTACTTCGACTCGAACGGCACGATCTTCAGCGGGCGCTGCAACGCGCTCGCCACGGCCTGTGCCACGCGCACGTCGAGCCCTCGCGGCTGGCCCTGCACGGCGTGCGACAACGGCGGGTTGTCTTCGGCCATGCACACGGTGAGCGGGCTCGCCTGCGCGAGCGCTGTGGCCGCTCCCTGTGGGCCCGCTTGGGCCAGCGCCGCGCCGGCCCAGCAACAGGCTGCCAACGCAAGCACTGCGCTGTGTTCAAACCGGTGGCGTGGCATCGATCAAGGCTCCTTGCCGCCACGGCTGCCGACATAGGCCCACAGCAGTTTCATCTGTTCGGGCGTCAGCGCTTCCTTGAAGCCGGGCATGTTGCCTTTGCCGTTGCTGAGCGAGGTGAAGAAGCGCTGCTCGTCATCGACCGGGAAGCGCCGCAGGTCGTACACCGTGGTGCCCGAGTTCACCATGTTGCGGCCATGGCACTGCGCGCAGGTGCGCTGGAACTGGCTCGCCCCTGCCGCGATGTCTTCGGGCGCGAAACCGGCCTGCGCCTGCACGGCCACGGCACCGAGTGCCGTGGCCGCCAGGCGCGCCAGCAGCGCCAGGACCGCTCGCCTCATCGAACCGCGAAAGTCCAGAGCGAACCACCGGCCGGCACCTTGGCCATGCGCTCGTCGCCGAGCAGGGCCCACACGCCGCCGCCGCCCGAGACGATGCTCACGTACTGAACACCGTTGCGCTCCCAGGTGACCGGCAGGCCGATGATCCCGGAGCCGGTCTGGAACTGCCACAGCTTCTTGCCGGTGTCGGCATCGACCGCGATCACCTCGCCCGTGGCCGCGCCGGTGAACACCAGCCCGCCGGCAGTGGACAGCGTGCCCGCCATGCTCGGCTGTCCCGGCCACGCCATCTGCCACTTGGCCTTGCCGGTCATCGGGTCGAGCGCGCTCAGGTAGCCGTGCGGCTGGTCCTTCGGCATGTTGACGCCGCGGAAGTTCACGCCCAGGTACCACTCGCCCTGCTTGTACTCGGGCTTGGCCAGCTGGTACGGCCAGCTGATGTTGAGCGTGTTTGCGTAGGCGAGCTGGGTCTTCGGGTTCCACGACATCGGCTGCCAGTTCTTGCCGCCGAGCACCGATGGGAACACCTCTTCGTCACCGCCCGCGCGGATGCGCTTGAACACCTCGGATTCGACCGGCCGGCCGGTGGCCATGTCGATCTTGTCGGCCCAGTTCACCTTGACGTACGGGTTCGCGGCGAGCAGCTTGCCGTTGGTGCGGTCGAGCACGTAGAAGAAGCCGTTGCGGTTGGCTTGCACCAGCGTCTTGCGCATCTGGCCGGCGACCTTCATGTCGACCAGCATGCCGACTTCGGTGGCGTCGTAGTCGAACGGGTCGTTCGGCGAGAACTGGTAGTGCCACACGAGTTCGCCGGTCTTGGGGCGGAACGCGAGCACCGAGTCGACATAGAGGTTGTCGCCCTTGCGCGCTTCGGCGTTCCACGGGCCGCCGTTGCCGGTGCCCCAGTAGACGAGGTCGAGCTCGGGGTCGTAGGCGCCGGTCAGCCAAGTGGGCGCACCGCCCTTTTGCGCGGTGTCGCCGGGCCAGGTGTCGCCGCCCTTTTCGCCTTGCGCAGCGGTGGTGTACAGCTTCCAGAGTTCCTTGCCGGTCTCCGGGTCCCAACCGGTGATGAAGCCGCGCGTGCCGTATTCGCCGCCGGCGATGCCCGTCATCAGCATGCCGTTCGCGATCAGCGGCGCCGCCGTCATCGCGTGGCCGAGCTTGTAGTCGGCGGCCTTGGACTTCCAGAGCTGCTTGCCCGTCTTGGCGTCGTACGCGATCAGGTGCGAGTCGAGGGTGCTGCGAAAGACTTTGCCGTCGAGAATGGCGACACCGCGATTCAGCAGGCCGCAACAGGCCATCTTGAACACATCGGAGGCGAACTCGAGCTCCTGCTTCCAGAGCTGCTTGCCGGTGAGCGCATCGACCGCAACGGTGCTGGTGTGCGTCGTGATGAACATGACGCCGTCATAGACGATGGGTTGCGACTCCTGGCCCTGCGAGTTGTTGAGGCTGTAGTTCCAGACCGGCACGAGCTTGGCGACGTTCTTCTTGTCGATTCGCTTGAGCGGGCTGTAGCGCTGGTTCGCGTACCCCATGCCGTAGGTCAGCACGTCGCCAGGGGTGGCCTGGTCATTGCGCAGGTCGGCGAGCGACTGCGCCTGCGCTGCAGGCAAGCCGCTGCACGCCAAAACGGAAGCGAGCAAGGTGCTGCGGAGGAAGGGTGTCGTCATCGATGTCTCCATGCGTTGTCGGTCTGGCCTCTTGCCGCCGACGGGCGGTTGCGGACCAGTGACGTAGACGGTAGCGGCGCGATGGCGGGCTATAAACCTAGGGGCATCCCTGAGGTCCGCATCGGCCTTCGCATCGACGCGCTGTCGCTGCGAAGAACCGCACCGTGGGCACCCACGACGCGGGCGTGCTGTCGCGAGACGGAACAGTCAGCCGCCGCCGGTCACCGGCGCGGGCTGCGACAGCGGCGTGAGCGGCAGTTCCAATGCCACCCGTGTGCCGCCTTCGCTGCCGGCCTCCACGCGCAGCACCGCGCCGATGGCCGCTGCGCGCGAGCGCATGTTGGCCAGGCCGTGGCCGTGCGTCGGCCCATCGGCGTTGCTGCGAAGGCCGACGCCGTCGTCGCTCAGTACCAGGCTCACGGCAGGCGCCGCGCCGCCGCGCCAGCGCGCTTGGACGGTGACCTGCGCGGCCCGCGCGTGCTTCAGCACATTCGTCAGCGCCTCCATCAGGATGCGCTGCACCTGCCACACCGCATGCGGCGAAAGGTGGGCCAGCGGCGGCAGTTGCGCCACGTCCCAGTGCACCGCAATGCCGGCCGCCTGCAGGCGCGGCTGCAGGCGGTAGCGCAAGGTGCCGAGCACGGTACCCAGGTCGCCATGAACCGGTTGCAACGAATCGACGGCCATGCGCATTTCGTCGAGTGCGAGCTGCACTTGCGCTTCGAGCTGCGCAGGCTCGGCCTGGCGCTGCTGCGTGACCATGTTCAGCAGGCCCACGAGCTGCGAGCCCACGCCGTCGTGGATCTCGCGCATGATGCGCTGCCTCTCACCGGCCACGGCCTGTTCCTGCTGCTGCACGCGCAGCGCTTCGAATGCGTCGCCGAGCTGGCGTTCGCGCTCGGCCACTTGTTGCGACAGGGTCGCGTTGAGCGCGCGGTAGTTGGCGATCGAATGCGTATAGCGCTCGACCACGATGCCCGCCATCGCCAGGACGAAGCCGAACACGGCGTGCGGCATCAGCGGTATGGCACCGGCGCCCCCCAGATCGATGCGCACGAGCAGCAGGTCGTGCGTGCCGCACAGCAGCGTGAGCGTGCCTGCCAGCACGATGACCCAGGCCGTGCGGTTGCCCCTGCGCAGCCCCATCTGCCACACCAGGAACAGGCACGCGAGGCCCAGGGCCTCCAGCCCCGCGAGGCCGATGGTCCAGAGCAGCGGGCGCCCCCACATCATGGCCGCGAACCCGAGCGCGGCCGAGCCTGCCATCGCTGCATACACCGCGCGCACCAGCCAGCGCGGGTTGCGGCCGATCGCGAGCAGCGCAAACCGCGCCAGCAATGCCAGATGGCAGGCATACGCGGCCGCGAGCAACGCGCCCCACAGCGGCCACGGCAACGGCGCGTCGGGCCACACGCGGTCGAGGTTGCGCAGCACACCCGAGAACGCCGCAAGGCTGAACACGCCGAACAGCGGGTCGCGCTGGCGCCACCACAACGCACCGGTGAACGTGCCGGTGATGAGCAGGCAAACGGCATAGGCGATCGAGGCGACGTCGCGGGTCAGCGCCTGGCGCGCTACGAGCTTGTCGATCACGCTGCTGCGGCCGTACTGCACCTGCGACAAGCCGCCGGAACGCTGCGCCTGCATCGTCAAATCGATCGTGAGTTCGTTGGGCGCGTCGCGTTTCAACAGGGTGTTCGGCACGGCCACCGTGCGCGCTGATTTCGCAGCGTCGAACGAGGCGTCGTCGAGCGTGCCGAAGCGCTGCAGCAGCACGCCGTTGATGCGCAGCTCGGCTTGGTTGCCGATGCGCGTGAACAGCAGGGCCATCGGCTCGTTGCCGGCGGCGGGCGGCAGGGCGATGCGGTAGCTGACGCGCCCACCCGAGACCGGGAACGACTGGCTCCAGCGGTGCTCGAGCGCGAGCGTTTGCTGCACCGGTGGCTGGCCGTCGGGCTGCAGTGTGGCTTGCGCTGCGGTGAGCCGCAGCACCTGCTCGGCCGCCTCGGCAGTTTCGGCGGCAAGGCCCGGGCCGGCCCACAGGCACAGCCCGGCGGCGAGGCCGGCGCAGGCGCTGCGCCACCGGCTCACCGCAGCAGCCCGAGCTGGCGTGCCTCGTAGACGGCTTCGGTCTTGCTGTGCACGTCGAGCTTGCCGTACATGTTGCGCACGTGGCTCTGCACCGTGGTGACCGACAAGCCCAGCTGCTGCGCGATTTCGGAGTAGGTGAAGCCGCGCGCGATCAGGTCGAGCACCTCGGTCTCGCGCCGCGACAGGGCGTATGTGGTGGCCGGCGCGGAGGCTGTTGCCGGCGTGTGGCCGGCGGGTGCCTGCGGCGGTGGTGCGCCCGCCGGGCCGGCCTGCCAGCGCACGAGCAACTGGCGCGCGATGATCGGTGACATGGGGGAGCCGCCTTCATGCAGGCTGAGCACATGAGCAGCAAGGTCGCGTTCGGTGCCGTCCTTGAGCAGGTAGCCGCCGGCGCCGGCCTCGAACGCACGCAGCATGTTGGCCTCGTCGCCGAACATGGTGATCACCATCACCGCGCAGCTCGGTTGCATGCGCCGGCAGCGGCGGATCACCTCCAGCCCCGGCACGTCTGGCAGGCCGAGGTCGACGAGCAGCACGTCGACGGGGTTGTCGGCGAACCAGGCGAACAGCTCGGTCGCCGTGGCGGCGCCGAAAGCGAAGTGCAGCGTCGCGTCACCGGCAATCACGCGCGTGAAGCGCTCGCGGATGGAGGCGTCGTCCTCGACGAGTGCAACGGTCACGGGCGCGGCGTGCGGCATGGGGGTCATTCGCGGCCGTCGACGGCGTGCACGGCACGCCCCGTGACGCGCGGGTCTTCGTCGCCGTTGCCTGCACCTTCGCCGGCACCGCCAGTGCAGGCGCCGGGCGGCGCGTTCTGCCAGCGGCCGTCGCGCACAGCCAGTGTTCGCGTGACCTCGACGCTGGCGTTGTTGAAGAGGTCGATGCGCACATCGCTGTTCAGCGCTGCGCCGGGTTCATCGGCCAGCGTGACCAGGCCGAACAGCCCCGTGCTGCCGAGCTTGCGCGCCGCGCCCGACGACAGCACCTGCACGATCTGCGAAGCCGCTTCCACCGGCCCGCCGTAGGCATTGCGGTGGATGTCGCCCGCCAGGTACAGCACGGCGCGGCCGGCCTGCTGCACGGCGTCGAGGAAGGCGCGGTATTCGGTGTATTCGCGGCGCACGCCGTTCGCGTCGGGCAGCGAGCGCCAGCCTTGTTCGTGGCGGCCTTTGTCGTGGCGCATCGGCGAGCCACCGGCCACGATCAGCAGGCCGCTGCCGTTGCCGACGCTGTCGCGCAGCAGCGTTGCCTGCGCAGTACCGAGCAGGCTGGGCTGCGGCTCGTCCAGGCTCATGCGGTGGCTGCGCTGGTCGAGCAGCAGCAGCGGCACCGCACCGGCCGCCGTGGTGAGCGGCAACCAGGGCGACACGGCCTCGGGCAACACCGGCGGCGTGGCGATGAGCGCGGCGAAGTCGAATGCGGGCGCGGCCGGGTAGGCATCGGGTGCGCCGGGCGTGCGCAGCACGCTGCTGAATTGCTTGAACAGCTCGCGGGAAATGAACGCGACCGTCGGTTGCACGTGGCGCAGCGTGCCGTGCGTGCTGCCGCCGCTGGCGTTGTTCCAGGCGAAGTCGTGGTCGTCCCAGGTGAGCAGCAGGGCGCTCGCGCCGCGCCGCGCGAGCACGTCGCGCACCAACGCGCGGAAGCTCTCGACCTGCCACTGATTGGCGTAGCGCGCATGCATGTCGGCGGCGAAGCGCGGCAGGTGGGCGCGCGGGTCGGCGTCGATGCACTTGCGCCACGTTGATTCATCGTGGAAGGCGTCGAGCCCCCAGTCCATGTAGACATGGTCGCCGAGCAGCAGCAGCATGTCGGGCGCCTGCGCCTGCACGGCCGCCCAGACACGCTGGCGCTGGTGCTTTTCTTCGTCCATGCAAGACGCGAACGCAATGCGCATCGGGGCTCCCGGGCCGGTTGAAACAGGCGATGATGTTCGCATGCACACGGCCACGCGAACAGGCTCGCTGCCTCCTGCGAACACAGGAGGTCGTGCCGCTCAGGCCGTGCCGGTCAGGCGGGGCCGAGAACCGCCTGCGGGCCGGCCAGCCAGCGCCACTGGCCGGGTGCCAGATCGGCCGGCAAGGCGAGCACACCGTAGCGGCTGCGGTGCAACGTGGCCACCGTGTTGCCGGCCGCCGCCACCATGCGCTTGACCTGGTGGTACTTGCCTTCGAGCAGCGTCATGCGCAGGCTCTTCTCGCCCGTGGCCTCGCAGTCGGCGGCGCGCACCGGCAGCCGGTCGTCGTGCAGCACCACACCATGGCGCAGCGCGTCGATCTGGCCCTCGGTCACCGCGTCGGTGGTTTCGATCTCGTAGACCTTGGGCACGTGTTTCTTCGGCGACGTCAGGCGGTGAATGAGCGCGCCATCGTCGGTCATCAGCAGCAGGCCGGTCGTGTCTTCGTCGAGCCGGCCCACCGGCTGCAGGCCGCGCACCCGCAACGGCACCGGCAGCAGGCTCATCACGCTCGGGTGGTGCTTGGGCTTTTGCGAGCACTCGTAGCCGGCCGGCTTGTGCAGCAGCACCAGCGCCTTGGCGTGGTAGGGCCACTTCTCGCCGCGCACGCTGATGACCAGGCCCTCGGGTTCGACCTCGAGGAACGGATCGTCTTCGGCGCGGCCGGCAATCACCACATGCCCGCCCAGCACCAGGCCCTCGCATTCGCGGCGCGCACCGAAGCCTTGGGTGAACAACAATTGTGAGAGTCGCATGGTGGAGCACGATTGTCGGTGCAGTGACGCCGGCCGGCGCCGGCCGGGCGGGTCGGGCGCTCAATAGTCACCGCTCCGCGACATATTCAACACCTGTGCGGCCTGCATTTCCTGGCCGGGTGTGCCACGCGCGGCCCGCTTGATTCACACTCTCCGGTAACCTGCTCAAGCACCATGCCTGCCACACCACCGAAAGCCGACCCGCCCCGCGCCCACGAGGGAAAGCGCACGGCGGCTGCACCACGGCGGCCTGCCACGGGCAGCCGGCCGCCGATGTTCGCGCCCTTGCGCGCGCTGCTCACGCAGAGGGTTCAGCTTGAGCGGCGCGGGTTGCACTTTCACATCGTCTTGGCGCCCCCGCATGCCCCGGCCGCCGAGGCACCGGCAGAACCCAGCAGCGGCGCGGCCCTGCGCCATGACCACCGGCAGCTGGTCCAACTGCTCAAGCGCCACGCCGACCTTCGCCACACCTTGCGCCACCTCGCCTGCGTCGAGCAGACCCTGGCGCGCGAAGGTTCGCGGGCCTTGCAGAGCATGCCCGAGAAGATCTTGAGAAAAGCCATCGAGCAGATCGAAGGCCTGCACCGCGACGAGCCCGGCTTCGCGCTGCCGGAGTTGATGCGGCGCCTGCACCGCGCCCTTGCGCTGGTCGACGAGCGGGCGAAAGAATTCGAATCCACCGAGGCGATGGACATCTCCGAAGCCTCGCACTCGCTGTTCGACGAGATGGAGCGCAGCTGGAACGGCCACATGCCGGACGCGAAGTAGCCTCGTCGGCTACTTCGCCATCGCCTTGTCCCACACCGCGTGCGTCCATGCCGCGGTGCCCGGGTCTTTCTTGATCACCGGGTCGGAGCCACCGGCGAGCAGCACCTTCACCGTGCGCGCGTAAGCGGCCGGGTCGAGCTTGCCCATGGCAGGCGTGCCGGCGGTGGTGATGAGCTTGGCCACGTTCTCGAGCTGACGCTTCTGTACGGCCGCTGTCGAGCCGCCCGAGGTGTCGGCGGCGAGCACGATCTTGACCGCTTCGTCCTGGTTCTTGATTGCGTACTCCCAGCCCTTGATCGTGGCCTTCACGAACTTGCCGAGCTTGGCCACGTAGGCGGCGTCCTTCAGGTCGGGCTCGCGCGCATACAGGCCGTCCTCCAGCGTGGCCACACCCTGGTCTTCGTACGGGAAGGTCACGAGGTCGGTGGCCTTCACGCCGGCGTCGATCACCTGCCAGTACTCGTTGTAGATCATGGTCGAGATGCAGGCCGCCTGGTTCTGCAGCAGCGGGTCGACGTTGAAGCCCTGCTTGAGCACCTTCACGTCGGGCGTGGCGCCACCGGTCTTGAGGCCGAGCGTGCCCATCCACGAAAGAAACGGGTACTCGTTGCCGCCGAACCAGACGCCCAGCGTCTTGCCCTTGAAGTCTTTCGCGGTCGTCACGCCGCTGGCTTTCTTGCACGTGAGCATCATTCCGGAGCGGTTGTAGATTTGCGCGATGTTGACCATCGGCACGCCGGCT
>JANXWV010000043.1 GCA_025350965.1 Rhizobacter sp. | reverse complement strand
CAGCAGCGCCGTCGCCGGCGAGGACATTCCGCCCGACCCGATCATTTTCAGCAAGGTGCCTGAATCGGTGGTCGGCCCCGGCGCAGCCATCGAAATGCCGGCAGCGTCGAGCGCGATCGATTACGAAGCCGAGTTAACCGTCATCATCGGGCGTGGCGGCAAAGGCATCAAGGCCGCCGATGCCATGGCGCACGTGTGGGGCTACACCATCATCAACGACGTAACGGCGCGCGACTGGCAAAGCCGCCACAAGCAGTGGCACCTGGGCAAGTCGTTTGACACCTTCTGCCCGATGGGCCCGTGGCTCGTGACCGCCGATGAACTGGACGGGCGCAACACCCGCGTGCGTTGCTGGGTCACGCCCGAAGGCGGCGATGCCGAGTTGCGCCAGGACGGGCGCACCGCCGACCTGATCTTCGACATTCCGACCTTGATCGAGACCTGCTCTCGCGGCATCACGCTTTACCCCGGCGATGTGATCGCCACCGGCACGCCCGCCGGCGTCGGCATGGGCATGCAGCCGCCGCGCTGGCTGCAGCATGGCGACGTGGTGCGCATCGAGATCGACGGCATTGGCGTGCTCGAGAACCGCTTCGTTGCCGAAGAGCACGGCGAGGGGTGCGCATGAAGCAGGCGAGAAGACCGGCGCGGCCGTGAAGAAGGGTGACTACTGCCAACGTTGGTACAACTGCCCCAGCGGCGGGAGCGGGCGCCAGAACTCTTCCGCGTGGTTTGGCGGCGCGAGCAGGGAAAACGCCCAGGGCCAGAAGACCTGTACGACCTCGCCGAAGTGAATTCGCGCGTCGGTCTCCGAGACGCTACCGTCGATCACGGCGGCAGCCAGTGAATCCAGAAACTGGAAGACCCTTCGAAGGGTCGCGCGTGGAAAGTCTTCGTCATATGGGTCCAGGACGATGCCGGCGCGCAGGCATGCGCGGTCCGTCAACAGCGGCTCGGCTTCCCAAGCCAACCGGTAACGAACCAACGCCTCGCCCGCCATCTGAACGATCGGAGGAGTGGCAGTGCTTGTCTGTCGCCGGCCGGGCGGCGCCGCCACTCCGGAACGCAGTCGGCGCCTGACCTTGTTGCAAGCCGGACCGAGCGCAGCGAGGCGGTTGCCATCCGGGCGGCTGCTTGGATACTCCAATGCAAGCAAGCCTGCCAGATCGCTCGGCAGGTGCAGGCCGGGTGCATCTCTCGGCACCAGGTGCATGCACCGCTCGACGCCCAATGCACCTATGAACAAGCCGAGTTCAAACACCACGTTGTCTCGAACGACCTGAACCGCATGGCCTCGCAACTTCAAAGCATCGTCCGGCGTGAAGATGAACAATGCAAAGTCGTGGCGCGCCACGACGTGGAGCAAGTCCTGCATCACCGTGTGGCTGGGTTCGAAGACGCCCTGTTGCCAGACAGTGGCATGACAGTCGAACTCCAGCGCTTCCTGAACGTCGCACGCCACCGGCAGGCCTTCCGTGGACGACGCGATGAACAGCGATGGCAACCAAGACGCCGCCGACACGGTCTGGATCACTTCGACACTTTGCCGGGAATCAACGGGTGGTGCTGGTAGTTCGCGACTTCGAAGTCCTCGAACTGATAGTCAAAGATCGACGCCGGGCGACGCCTGATCACCAGGGTCGGATAAGGGAAGGGCTCACGGCTGAGTTGGAGCGCGCATTGCTCGACGTGGTCGCTGTAGATGTGGCAGTCGCCGCCCGTCCAGATGAAGTCACCGACGTCCAGGTCGCATTGCTGCGCCAGCATGTGCGTCAGCAGCGCGTAGCTCGCGATGTTGAAGGGCACGCCGAGAAAGATGTCGGCACTGCGCTGGTAAAGCTGGCAGCTCAGTCGGCCCCGGGCCGAAGGCGACTCTGCGGGCGCCACATAGAACTGGAAGAACGCATGGCAGGGCATCAGCGCCATCGCCGGCAGATCGGCCACGTTCCATGCGCTCACGATGATGCGGCGGGAATTGGGGTTGCTCTTGAGCTGGCGCACCACCTCGGCGATCTGGTCGATGTGGCCGCCATCCGGCGTCGGCCACGAGCGCCATTGCACGCCGTATACAGGGCCGAGGTCCCCGTCGGGCTTCGCCCATTCGTCCCAGATCGTCACGCCGCGTTCCTGCAGCCAGCGCGCGTTGCCGTCGCCGCGCAGGAACCACAGCAGTTCCAGGATGATGGACTTGAGGTGCACCTTCTTCGTCGTGACGAGCGGGAAACCCTCGCGCAGATCGAAGCGCATCTGGTGCCCGAAGACGCTGGTCGTGCCGGTGCCGGTGCGATCAGGCTTGAAGACGCCGTGCGTGCTCACATGGCGCATGAAGTCTTCGAACTGCGAGCGAACGGGCCGGTCGGTGGGGGCGGGCATGGGGCGGCTCGTCGGGTGTTGATCGGCGCTGATTATCCATGCCGGCCCCTGCCGCCGGGTCGCCGCCAGCCCGGCGACGGGTCAGCTCGGAGCCGGCTCGCTCAGCAGGATCTCGACGCGCCGGTTTTTTGCCCGGCCGGCTTCGTTGGCGTTGCTGGCAATCGGTTCGCGTTCACCGCGTCCCGCCGTGTCGACCCGCGACGAGGTCACGCCGCGCGTCACGATGTAGTCGCGAACCGAATGCGCGCGCTCCAGTGACAGCGGATTGTTGATGGCGTCTGAGCCTGTGTTGTCGGTGTGGCCGATGATGACCACGCGAGCGCTCGGGTCACCCCGCAGGCTCGACGCGAACGGGTCCAGTACGGCGCGCAGTTCGGGCTTGATACTGGCACTTCCGATGTCGAACGAGATGTCGTTCGGGATGTTCAGCTTGAGCTGGTTGTCGGCGGTGCGTGTGACCTCGACATTGGTGCCACGGGTGGCTTGCTCCATGGCCGTGCGCCGATCTTCCATGCGCTTGGACCACAGGTTGCCGCCGACCGCGCCCAACACCCCGCCAATCGCCGCACCGGTGCCGGCGTTGCCGCCTGTCACCGAGCTGATCACGGCGCCGGCCACGGCGCCGATGCCTGCGCCTTGGGCCGTGCCTTTCTGGCGCTCGCTCATGTCGGCGCAGCCAGCGAGCAGGGCAACGGACGCAGCCAGCGCGAGCGCCGTGGTTCGAAATGGGGTGGTGCGGATCAAGGTGAATCTCCCGTCGGGTCGAGGCGGCACGATGCCGACTCCGTATCTCATTATTTTTACTCCGCAAGGTGACGTTGCGGTGTAAGAACTCAAACCAACGGTGTGTCGGACGCCGCCGCGCTCTGTGACTCGGGCTGAACATCGAACTGCAGTGCAGCGAGCCGCGCATACAGCCCGCCGGCTGCGGCCAGTTGCGCATGCGTGCCGGTCTCGACGATTTCGCCCGCCTCCATCACGATGATGCGGTCGGCGCGCTGCACGGTTGCCAGGCGGTGCGCGATGACGATCGTGGTGCGGTCCTTCATCGCCGACTCCAGTGCCGCCTGCACCATGCGCTCGCTCTCGGCGTCGAGTGCGCTGGTGGCTTCATCGAGCAGCAGCAGCGGCGGGTTCTTCAGCATCGCGCGGGCAATGCTGATGCGCTGGCGCTGCCCGCCCGACAGGCGCACGCCACGCTCGCCCAGGAAGGTCTTGTAGCCCTCGGGCAAGGCGGTGATGAAGTCGTGCGCGAACGCGGCGCGGGCCGCCGCCATCACCTCGGCGTCGCTCGCCTGCGGGCGGCCGTAGCGGATGTTCTCCATGGCGTCGGCCGAGAAGATCACGCTGTCTTGCGGAACGATGCCGATGCGCTCGCGCAGCTCGTGCAAGGCCACGTCGCGCACGGCCACGCCGTCGACCAGCACTTGCCCCGCGCTCACGTCGTAGAAGCGCAGCAGCAGCTGGAACACCGTGCTCTTGCCAGCGCCGCTCGGCCCGACCAGCGCCACCGTCTCGCCCGCCGCCACGTTCAGGTTGAAGTGCGCCAGCGTGGCGTGCTGAGGCCGCGACGGGTAGCGGAAAGTCACGTCCTGCAGCGCTACCGAAATGCCGACCGCTGCGCCGCCCTGCGCTGCAGGCAGCGCCACCGGCCGCAGCGGTGATGCGATGGGCGAGCGCAGGTGCAACAACTCCATCAGGCGCTCGGTGGCACCGGCGGCGCGCAGCAGGTCGCCGTACACCTCGGACAGCACTGCGATGCTGCTGACGAGGATGATCACGTAGACCACGGTTTGCCCCAGGTGGCCGGCGCTGATGTCGCCGCGCGCTACGGCCTGCGTGCCCTGGTACAGGCCCCACAGCAGCGCGCCGAAGGTGGCTGTGATGATGAATGCGACGAGTGCAGCGCGCATCCGCGTGCGTTTCACGGCGGTGCCGAACGCGGCCTCGGTGGCGGCATCGAAGCGCTTCGCTTCGCGCGCTTCCTGCGTGTAGCTCTGCACCACGGGAATCGCGTTCAGCACCTCGGCCGCGATGGCGCTGGTGTCGGCAATGCGGTCCTGGCTGGCGCGTGAAAGGCGGCGCACGCGGCGGCCGAAGTAGAGGCTCGGGAGCACCACGATGACGAGGATGCCGAGCACCTGCGTCATCACGACCGGGTTGGTGACGATGAGCATGGTCATGGCGCCAGTGCCGAGCACCACGTTGCGCAGACCCATCGACAGGCTCGAGCCGACGACCGTCTGCACGAGCGTGGTGTCGGTCGTCAGCCGCGACAGCACCTCGCCGGTCTGCGTGGTCTCGAAGAACTCGGGGCTTTGCGTCACCACATGCGCATAGACGCCGTTGCGCAGGTCGGCCGTCACGCGTTCGCCGAGCCAGGTGACCATGTAGAAGCGGAGAGCCGAGAACAGCCCGAGCGACGCGCCGGCCGCGAACAGCAGGAAGAAGTGCTCGCGCAGGGCCATCACCCGCGCGCCGGGGTCGGCGGCGATCAGTCCCTGATCGATCAGCGACTTGAGCGCCACGGGCAGCACCAGCGTGCTCACCGCCGACAGGATCAGGAACACCCCCGCCCACGCGATGCGCCCGCTGTAGGGCCGCAGGAACGGCATCAGGCCGCGCAGCGAACCAACGGTCCGAGCCGGCGCTGCGGGCGCCGGCGCGGCGGCCGGTGTGGTGGGTGGCGAGGGCATGGACGCGGCGTTGGAAGGCATCGAGCGAGTGTAGGCGAGCCCCTCGGCATGGCGCCCCGGCCGGGCCGCATGGGTCAACCGCCTTGACAATAATTGCATAGGCAAGTATATTAAAGGCATGAGCCATCCTGCTGTCGCGTCCAGTGCCGCCTCCCCGCGAACCGCTGCATCCGCCGAGCTGTACCGCGCGGCCGACTACTGCGCCGAAGAGAGCGTGGGCTACATGATGAAACGCATCGTGGTGTCCATCGTCCACCAGGCCGACAAGAAGCTCGACGCGCATGGTCTGACCAGCGCGCAGTGGGGCCCGTTGCTGAAAATGCGCAACAGCGGGCCGGCGACCGTGGTCGAGTTGGCGCGCTGGTGCGTGGTCGATGCCGGTGCCATGACTCGCCTGCTCGACCGGCTGGAGAAAAAAGGCTTGTGCAAGCGGGTTCGCTCGACCACCGACCGGCGCGTCGTGCAGGTCGAACTCACGCCCGAAGGCGAGGCTGCCATCGCCGAGGTGCCTGCGGTGTTGGCTGATGTGTTGAACGCCCACTTGGCGGGGTTCTCGAAGAGCGAGTGGCTCGCGCTGAAGAGTTACCTGCGGCGAATGGCCGCCGCCGGTGAGGCGATGCGCGAGTCAGCGTGATATGCGGGTAAATACCCCTTCGCCAGCGCTTCCATTATTTTTCCCGAATACTTGCCTAAGCAAATGAAGCCTTATCAATTACCAATTCAGGCGGTGCCGCTTGCAGACCCCCACGACGGCCCATGCCCTGGCGTTCGCGCTGCCCTGCCCACGCTCACGGCCGTGGCCATCGCGCTCGCCTCCAGCGTGGTGCTTGCGCTCGCCGGGTGTGCCAGCAGCGCGGGCATCGAACCCGCGGCGCAACTTCAATCTCCGGTCGGGTTGGGTGCGGCTGTGGCGGCCGGCGCCAGCATCACCCCCGCGCTGGCCGCCGACTGGTGGCGCGCATTCGGTGACGCTGCATTGAACGACCTGATCGAGCGCAGCCTGGCCGACAACCCCGGCCTGAAAGTGGCGCAGGCGCGGCTCGCCCGCGCTGAAGCCGCCGTCGGTGGCGCCGAGGCGAATGCCGGCCCGCAATTGAACGGTTCGCTCGACGTGTCGCGCCAGCGCTTCAGTGGCAACAGCATCTATCCGCCGCCGCTCGGTGGCTCAGTTCGCACGCTCGCCACGGCGCAAATCAGCGGCTCGTGGGAGATCGACTTCTTCGGTCGCAACCGCGCCGCCATCGAAGCCGCGCTCGGAACGCAGCGCGCCGCCCGCGCCGATGCCGCTGCGGCCCGCGTGCTGCTGGCCAGCAACGTAGCGCGGAACTACGTGCAGCTCGCGCGGCTGATCGAACAGCGCGACGTGGCGCAGCGTTCGCTGAAGCAGCGCGACGACGTGCTCTCGCTCATCAAGCAGCGCGTCCAGGGCGGGCTCGACACCACCGTGGAGCAGCGCCAGGGCGAAGGCGCGCTGCCCGAATCGCGCCAGCAGATCGAAGCGCTCGACGAGCAGATCACGCTGACGCGCCATGCGCTGGCCGCGCTCACGGCCCAGGCACCGGATGCCATGGACGGCCTCGCGCCGCACCTGGCCAGCGTGCAGGGCGTGCCCCTTCCGGCGGCGGTGCCGGCCGATCTGCTGGGCCGCCGCGCCGACGTGGCGGCGGCGCGCTGGCGCGTCGAGGCAGCGGGCAGCGACGCGCAATCGGCGCGCGCGCAGTTCTACCCGAACATCAACCTGACCGCGTTCATCGGCCTGGCCAGCATTGGCCTGGACCAGCTCGTCAAGTCGGGCAGCGAGCAGTACGGCGCCGGCCCGGCGCTGCGCCTGCCGATCTTCGATGCGGGCCGGCTGCGTGCCAACCTGCGCGGCAAGACCGCCGATGTCGATGCCGCCATCGAGAGCTACAACGGCACGGTGATCGACGCGGTCCACGACGTCGCCGATCAGATTGCGTCGCTGCGTTCCGTCGAGCGCCAGCAGGCCGAGCAGGTGCGCGCGCAGGCCGCAACCGAGTCGGCGTACGACCTGTCCACACAGCGCTACAAGGCCGGCCTGGGCAACTACCTCACGGTGCTCAATGCCGAGGGTGCGGTGCTGAACCAGCGCCGCCTCGCGGTCGACCTGCGGGCGCGTTGGCTCGACAGCCAGATCGCACTGGCGCGCGCGCTCGGCGGCGGCTATTCGGCGGGCGCCGACAGCGTTGCCGCGGCCGAACCCCAGACCCGTCTGGCCCGCGCCGCGCAGTGACGCGGTGCCGGCCCCTCTACCGAATTCCCGGAGCCATTCAATGACCACCCCCACCCCCGACGCCGCACCCGCCGGCAACCCGGCACGCAAGAAAGCCCTCACCGCCGTGGCCGCTGCGGTGGCCGTTGCCGGTATCGCCTACGGCGCCTACTGGGCGCTGGTGCTGAACCACTTCGAGACCACTGACAACGCCTATGTGCAAGGCAACGTGGTGCAGCTGACACCGCAGGTGAGCGGCACGGTCGTGGCCATCGGCGCCGACGACACCGACCACGTGAAGGCGGGGCAGTCGCTCGTCAAGCTCGACCCGGCTGATGCCCAGGTGGCGCTCGACCAGGCCGAAGCCCAGCTCGCTCAGGCAGTGCGCGAGGTGCGCACGCTGTTCGCGAACAACAGCACCCTGAAAGCGCAGATCGCAGCCCGCGAGGCCGATCTGGCCCGCACCCAGAGCGACGTGGCCCGCGCGCAGGACGACGTGGCACGCCGCACCCCGCTGCTGGCCACCGGCGCGGTCGGCAAGGAAGAGTTCAACCACGTGACCGCGCAACTGGCGGCCGCCAAGAGCAGCAGCGCAGCCGCGCAGTCGGCGGTGCAGGCCGCGCGTGAGCAACTGGCGTCGAACCAGACGCTGACCGACGGCGTGGCCGTGGACCAGCACCCGAACGTGCTGCGAGCCGCATCCAGGGTGCGCGAGGCGCACCTTGCGTTGCAGCGGGTCGACCTGCTGGCGCCGGTCGATGGGTACGTTGCCAAGCGCAGCGTGCAGCTCGGCCAACGCGTGCAGGCGGGGGCGCCGCTGATGTCGGTGATTGCGCTGAACCGCGTCTGGGTCGAGGCCAACTTCAAGGAAAGCCAGCTGCAGAGCCTGCGCATCGGCCAGCCGGTCACGCTGCAGGCCGACGTGTACGGCAAGAAGGTCGAGTACCGAGGCAGCGTTGAAGGTCTGGGCGCGGGCACCGGCTCGGCCTTTGCATTGCTGCCGGCGCAGAACGCCACCGGCAACTGGATCAAGGTGGTGCAGCGCGTGCCGGTGCGCATCTCGCTCGATGCGAACGAACTGGCTGCGCACCCGCTTCGCGTGGGCCTGTCGATGGACGCGAAGGTCGACGTGAGCAACACCAGCGGTGCCATGCTGGCCGATGCCTCGCGCGCCCCTGGCGCGAGCGAGACGCGCGTGTTCGAGCAGGCCAACAGTGAGGCCGACGCTGATGTGCGCCGCATCATCGTGGCCAACGGCGGTACCGTGAGCAAGGCGACTGCCGTGGCCGCACTGCGCAGCGCACCGAACGCGCGCGTGCAGGCTGCGGCTCCGGCCGGCGCATCGGCAGTTGTACGCGTGGCGGCGAGTTCCACCGCAGTGGTTTCCGACACCCGGTTGAAGTGACTCGCGAAAACTGAAGCGCCATGTCGTCGCCTTCGATCACCGCGCCCGGCGCGGCACTGCCCCCACCGGTACCTGCCCAAGCGCCGAGAGCGGCACCCAAGCCCGGCTTCGCGCCGCTGACCGGCAGCCAACTCGTGCTCGGCACGGTGGCGCTGTCGCTGGCCACCTTCATGAACGTGCTCGACACGTCCATCGCGAACGTGTCGATCCCCGCGATCAGCGGCGACATGGGCGTGAGCCCGTCGCAGGGCACGTGGGTCATCACCTCGTTCGCGGTCGCCAACGCGATCTCGGTGCCGCTCACAGGCTGGCTCACGCAGCGCTTCGGCCAGGTGCGCTTGTTCACCGCGAGCGTGCTGCTGTTCGTGATCGCCTCGTGGCTGTGCGGCCTGGCGCCGAACATGCCGATGCTGATCTTCTTCCGCGTGCTGCAGGGGCTGGTCGCCGGGCCGATGATCCCGCTGTCTCAAACGCTGCTGCTCGCCAGCTACCCGGCTGCGAAGGCCGGTACCGCGATGGCGATGTGGGCCATGACCGTGCTGGTCGCCCCGGTGGCCGGGCCGCTGCTCGGCGGCTGGATCACCGACAACATCTCGTGGCCATGGATTTTCTACATCAACGTGCCGGTGGGGCTGATTGCGGCTGGCCTCACATGGTCGATCTACCGCACCCGTGACCCGGGGCCGAAGCGCGTGCCGCTCGACCGTGTCGGCCTGGTGCTGCTGGTGCTCTTCGTCGGCGCGATGCAGATCATGATCGACAAGGGCAAGGAGCTCGACTGGTTCAACTCGGGGCAGATCGTGGCACTCACGGTGGTGGCTGTCGTGAGCTTCCTGTTCTTCCTGGCGTGGGAGCTGACCGACAAGCAGCCCATCGTCGACCTGCGGCTGTTCGCACGGCGCAACTTTGTGCTCGGCACCTTGTCGTTGTCGGTGGCTTACGGCCTGTTCTTCGGCAACGTGGTGCTGCTGCCGCTGTGGCTGCAGCAGTACATGGGCTACACCGCCACTTGGGCGGGGCTGGCCACGGCGCCGGTCGGGATCCTCGCGATCATGCTGTCGCCGTGGGTCGGCAAGAACGTGGGCAAGATCGACCCGCGCAAGCTGGCCACGGTGGCCTTCGTCGGCTTCGGCATCGTGTTGTGGATGCGCTCGCACTTCAACACGCAAGCCGACTTCATGACCATCCTGATTCCCACCGTCTTGCAGGGTGCGGCGATGGCGTTCTTCTTCATCCCGTTGCAGGCCATCGTGTTCTCGGGCCTCACGCCCGACCGCATGCCGGCGGCGTCAGGCCTGAGCAACTTCGTTCGCATCACGGCCGGCGCGGTTGGCACGTCGCTCTTCACCACGCTGTGGGAGAACCGAGCCGCGTTGCACCACGCGCATCTGTCAGAGAGCGTGAACCGCGGCAACGCCACGGCGGTGCAGACGCTGAACCAGCTGGCCGCCAGCGGCTACACGCCCGAGCAAGCGCTGGCCAGCGTCAACCGCATGCTCGACCAGCAGGCCTACACGCTCGCCGTGACCGACGTGTTCTACCTGTCGTCGATGCTGTTCTTCGGGCTGCTGGTGCTGCTCTGGGCCGCCAAGCCAAGGCCAGGCGCGGCGGCGGGTGGGGGTGGGGCGCACTGAAGTAGAGATGCTTCACCGCAGGTGAATGAATTGCGCCTCGAGCTACATCCGCAACGCCCCGGCGTAGCCCGTGAGTTCGAGGTAGCCCAAGCCGATGCGCGCGCCTGAGTCATCGAGCAATTCGCTCAGGCCCTCCCAGTAGATCGCGCCGGTGCTGGTGCGGCTGTCGAGTTCCTGGTTGTCGAGCAAGGCACGCACCTTGAAGCGGCCGTCGGGTGTGGTCACGCGCCATTCGACCGGGTAGGGCGCGCGTGACGCCGGGCTCGCCCACACGCGACCGGGGGTGAACTGAACTTCGTCAGGCGCATAGCTGCGCGCCAAACCGCCGGCGCGCCGGAAGCCGCCGCCTGCGTACAGCGTGCTGCCGTCGGCGCGGCGCATGCGGAAGGCCATCAGCGCGCTGCCGTCCAGCAGGTTCATGCCGATCCAGTCCCAGCCCACAGCCATTGGATCCATGTAGGCGTTGCTCCACTCGTGGTCGAGCCAGGCACTGCCTTGCACTGTGACTGGCTTGCCATCGAGCGTCAACGTGGCCTGCACCGCGAGGTGTGGCTCGCTGTAGTAGCGGCTCGTCTGCGGCGCCAGCGGCCCCTTGCGGGACAGGCCGGCATCGCCTTGCAGCATCAGGGGCTGGGTGGGTGTGAAGCGCGCGTCGAGCGCGAAGCCGGCGCTGTCGCTCGCGACCATCGCGTGGTAGCCGGCGCCGGGCGCGGCGGCACTGCGCTTGAGGCGCCAGTCGCGCAGCACCACGTCGGTGTCGCTCTGGTTGGCCTCTGCAATACCGAAGCCGCTGCGGGCGATGCGCTGGTCGTGGCGCAGGCGCTGGCCGGCAAGGTCGGTGACGGCCGCGTGCGCGAACAGCAGTTCGGTGGCGGTGAAGCGGCTCGCGACCGCCGTGCCCGCGCTGCCCGCATTCAGCACGGCCGGAGCGCCGGTCACGCCCGTGCCCGAGCGGAAGAACGTGACCTGAAAGCCCCACATGCGCGCGCCTGCGGCCAGGTGGCCGGTCACGTACCACCACTCGGTTCGGCTGGCGGGGTGGGCGCCGAAGTCGGCCGGGAATTGAAGGCCGCCCGGCCCGGCGGCGCGGGCTCGGCCGGGCAGGGCGGCGCCTGCGGCCAGCGAAAGAAGAAGTCCACGTCGGTACATCTTGGCAAGCATCGCACAGCGCTGACAGACAATCACCTGCATGGCCAAACCCGCCCCTCGCTTGACCCCCGATCAGATCCAGGCCGTGATCGCCACTGCGTGGGACGACCACCCACCCTTCAACGCGGTACTGCTCCGGCACGGGCTGAACGAAGGGCAGGTCGTGTCGCTGCTCAAGCGTGAATTGACGCCGAATGCTTACAAGGTGTGGGTGCTGCGCGCCGGCACGCAGCGCGGCGCGCCGAGCCGCGCCCGCAAGCGCTGATCTGCGTCATCAAGGCCCGGCGCGGCCGGGGCTCGTGAAAGTTTTTGCGACCCATTGGCGAATACCCTGCGACCGCGTCGCCTCCGGCTTTGCCCTAGGGTCGGCCGCCCGGGCTTGGGCACAGACTGTCTCGCCCACACCGCGCCTCAACACTCCAGGAGAATCAAGATGCGTCGTTCCTTCATCTGGTCCACAGCCACCGTGGCTGTCGTGACGCTTGCCGCCTGCGGCAGCATGGCCACACGCAACCCGATGACGTTCTTCGTCACCAGCGTCGGCGCCGGCAAGGGCGCTGACCTCGGTGGCCTCGCAGGGGCCGATGCCCATTGCCAGACGCTGGCCAAGGCCGTCGGTGCGGGCGGGCGCGACTGGCGCGCCTACCTGAGCCAGCAAGCGACCACCACGGTGCGGCCCATCAACGCCCGCGACCGCATCGGGCGTGGCCCCTGGCAGAACGCCCAGGGCGTGGTCGTGGCCACCGACGTGGCACAACTCCACGGCAGCAACAACCTGAGCAAGGCCACCGCGCTGAACGAACGTGGCGAAGTCATCAACGGCCGGGGCGACACGCCCAACACGCACGACGTGCTGACCGGCACCCAGCCCGACGGCACGGTGATCGCCGGCGACGTGAACAGCACCTGCGCCAACTGGACCCAAAGCGGTGAGGGCTCGGCCATGCTCGGCCACCACGACCGCCAGGGCCTGAAGGACGACGTGCCCTCGAAGTCGTGGAACTCGTCGCACCTGTCGCGCGGCTGCGGCCAGGAGGCGCTCAAGTCCACCGGCGGCGCGGGCCTGTTCTACTGCTTCGCGGCGAACTGAGCTGTCGCAAACCGCGTGCGGCGCAAACTTTTTTGCGCCGCATGTCGAAATGCGGCCGGGTCGTACGACATTGTCATGGTGGCGCATGTTGCCCACCGCTACCTCGAAGGGGAACGACGATGAAGTACCTGTTGCTGATCGCGAACGAAGAAGCGGCCATGAAGGCCATGACACCGGCCGACATGGGCCCGATGATCGCCGCGTACACGGCCTTCAGTGAAGCCATGGTCAAGGCCGGCGCGATGAGCGGTGGCGAGCGCCTGCAGCCTACCGCCACCGCCACCACCGTGCGCGTGCGCGGCGGCAAGACCGAGGTGCTCGACGGCCCCTATGCCGACACCAAGGAGCAACTCGGCGGCTACTACGTGATCGACGTGCCCGACCTCGACGCCGCGTTGTCCTGGGCGGCGCGGTGCCCCGGCGCCAGCCATGGCGCCGTGGAAGTGCGGCCGATCTGGTCGATGTGAGCGGTGGCCCCTTCGGCGTTTCGTCGGCCGGGGCACGTGACGAGCACAGCCGCGCTGCCGCCGAGGGCGCGGCGCGCAGCAGCTATGGCCGGCTCGTTGCCTTCCTGTCCGCCCGCACACGCGACGTGGCGGGCGCCGAAGACGCGCTGGCCGACGCCTTCGAGGCGGCGCTGCGCGAATGGCCGATCACGGGCGTACCGCAGTCGCCGCAGGCCTGGTTGCTGACAGTTGCGCGGCGCAAGCTCGTCGATGCCGCGCGCCGCCGGCGCAACGGCGAGCTTGTGGCCGACACGTTGCAGGTGATCGACGGCATCTTCAGCGATCCGGCCGCAGATGACGGCCTGCCAGACGACCGCCTGCCCGACGACCGCCTGGCGCTGATGTTCGCGTGCACGCACCCGGCCATCGAGGCGTCGGCGCGCGCCCCGCTGATGCTGCAGACGCTGCTTGGCTTCGACGCCGCGACCATCGCGTCGGCGTTCCTCGTGTCGCCGGCCACCATGGGGCAGCGGCTGGTGCGCGCCAAGGCGAAGATCCGGCAGGCCGGCATCCCGCTGACCGTGCCCGAGCGCGGCGAACTGCCCGACCGGCTGGCCGCAGTGCTGGCCGCCACCTATGCCGCCTTCACCGAAGGCTGGGCCGATGCGGCGGGCGCCTCGGTGCGGCGCCGCAACCTCGTCGATGAAGGCCTGTGGCTCGCGCGGCTGCTGGCCTCGCTGCTGCCCACCGAGCCCGAGGCGCTGGGCCTGCTCGCGCTGATGCTCTATGCGCAGGCCCGCCGCCCGGCACGGCGTGATGCGGCAGGTGACTACGTGCCTCTGGCCTTGCAGGACGCGCGCTTGTGGGACGGAGCTTTGCTCGATGAAGCCGAGGCCTTGCTGCGCCTCGCCGGCACGCTGGCCCGGCCCGGCCGCTACCAGCTCGAAGCGGCGGTGCAGTCGGCCCACGTAGCGCGCCGTATCAGTCACGGCACCGACTGGCCGGCCATCGTGGGCCTGTACGACGCGCTGTGGCACATCACCGCGTCGCCGGTCGTGGCGATCAACCGCGCCGTGGCACTGGCGGAGTCCGGTGATGCCGCCGCCGGCCTGGCGGCTCTGGACGCGTTGACGGCCGAGCCGCGCTTGCGCGACTACCAGCCGTACTGGGCCGCGCGGGCCAGCCTGCTGGCACGCACCGGCCGCCTTGATGAGGCGCGCGACGCGTATCGGCTGGCCATCGGCCTGGAAACCGACGAGGCCGTGCGCAAGTACCTGCAGGGCTGCTTGCTCAGGCTATGAGCGCCTGTTGCTGGCCTTCCCTCACGGCCCCGAACGCAGGTCCCCCAGCAACTTCGTCTTCAGGCCACGCCGCAATGCCTTGCCGCTGGCGCTGAGTGCATAGCGCTCGTCGAGTGCCTTCAGCAAGGCGGGGTCGAGGGTGGTCGTACCGCCGTGCCGCAGGCCGACGAAGTAGAGGTCGTAGCTCACGTAGTTGACCCAGCAGTGCCAGTCGGCCAGCCAGCCGGCGAGGTTCACGCCGGCTTCGAGCTTGCTCGCCGACAGGTTCTGGTAGTAGTCCCAGCGCTCCAGCACCGTGAACGGCGAGGCGTCGGGGTTGGTGCGCGTGGTGCCGTGTTCCTTGCGGCCGGTGGTGGCGCAGCTGATCGTCACCAGACCGCCCGGTCGGAGCATGCGCAGCATGTTCGCCAGCGTCTCGCGCCAGAACGGGTTGTGCTCGAAGCACTCGGCTGAGATCACGGTGTCGAAGCTGGCAGTCGGCAAGGCCAGCAGGTGGCCGGGGCAGGCCAGGTCCACGCCGGGGCCGGGTTGCAGGTCGACGCCGGTGTAATCACAGGTCTCGAACTGATCGCGCACGGAACCGTTGATGTCGAGCGAGCCGACTTCGAGCACCCGTGCGCCCTTGAAGTTGCTTGCGTAGTGGGCACGTAGCGTCGAGAAGAACTCGGCTTGTTGCGGGTGGGCCATGGCAGGGTTCGGGGCGTGGAAAGGTGGCCGCGATGGTACGCGCTCAGCCGCTTGCCGGCCGCGTCGCGATGAAGGTAACGACAGCCGGGTTGGTGGCATGCTTGACGAGCGTCAACTCGAAGCCCGCGGCCGTGCAGTGCGCGGTGAAGTCGCTGCCGAACTCGTAGAACACCAGGAAGTCGGTCTGCCCGGTTCCCGGCGGGCCGTGGTGGCTGGGTGCAAGCAGGTGCGTGAGCACGCCGCCGTGCAAGGTGGCCCGCTGGCGTGTGGCGCGGCTCCAGACCACCGGGGTCGAGAACACATGCGCACCGCCCGGCTTGAGCACCCGCCAGACCTCGCGCAGCGCAGTGTCGATATCGGGCACATGCTCCAGCGTGTCGGACGTGATGGCGATGTCGAAGCTGGCGTCGGCATACGACAGCTGCGTCAGGTCTTCGTGCGGCACGCCGACCTGCTGGCTGCCGAACTCGGAGTAGCGCAGCCCCGGGCAGCGTTTGAGATAACGATGCAGGTTGCCGGCCGAGTTGATTTCGGCGATCTGCAAGCCGCGTGCACGCGCATCGCGGAACACGGCGCTCAGGCTGGTGGCGATGCTGCCCGCGCGGGCGTTTACCGCCGTCACGATGGCACCGGCCAGTTGCCCGCTGCGCAGGCTCGAGCCGCACCAGGCGCAGCGGCTGCCTTCGCGCTCGTCCATCCAGCGCGCCCAGTCGGGCGGCAGTTCCCACGCCGCTACCAGTTCGGGCCACAGCACGTTGCGGTGCAGCGGCCGGCCGGTGAAGCCGCATGTGCCACACGGCGTGCCGCCATGCAGCCGGGCGCTGCCGATCTCGCGGGCGCGCCGGCCGGTGCGCCACAACTTGTTCAGGAACTTCATGGGGGCCCGCGCCTTTGCGCCAGCAGGCGCTTGAGGAAGAAGAAGGGCGCATAGGCGCCCGGCCAGAGCGCGTAAAGGCCCACGCGCAGCCGCGTGCCGAGCGCCACGTCGGGCGTTGCCGTGATGGCTCGCAGCTTGGAGAGGGCCGTGGGCGCATCGAACACCGCAGCGATGAAGCGCTCACGTGCGAGCCGCCTTTGCAATGCCGCCTCAACGGCTGGCAGCTGGCCCATCGTTCGTGCATCGGCCAGCAGCTGCGGCAGCTCGACAAGCGCAGCGCGGTTGCTCTTGCGCAGCCGCGCCACCACGTCGGCCGCGCTCAGGGTGCGCACGCGGCGCGAGACCCCGCCGCGCCGGTACTGCACCAGCGGCTCGGCCAGTGTGAAGGCGCCACCGGCACCGATGGCGCGGAACACCATGATCAGGTCTTCGCCGACCACGCCGGCAGGCAGCGGCCCGTAACGCTCGAACACCCGGCGCGTCCAGGCCTGCGCGGCCCCCACCACGTAGGGCGGGCGGGCCAGCCAGTCGCTGGCGTTCCGGTAGGTGGCCAAGTCGGTGGGGTGGAGCGTGCCGTGCACCCGACCCGTGCCGTCGATGTCGATCAACCCGGCGGCGATCAGGTCGGCGAGCCGGCCTTGCGCGCGCCACGCCTGCATCACGCGTTCGCAACGCTGCGGCAGCGACACATCGTCGCCCGCCGCGATGAACAGCATCTCGCCGTGCGACAAGCCCACGAGCCGGCTGATGTGCGCGCCGATGCCCAGGTTCATGGGGTTGCGGTTCAGGCGCACGGTGTGCGGGCCGGCATAGCCGGCGACGGCCTGCTGCATCACGGTGAACGTGGCGTCGGTCGACGCGTCGTCGGAGACGATGATCTCGATCGGCTCGCCGGTCTGCGCAAGCGCGGCTTCCACCGCCGTGCGCACGCTGGCCTGCTGGTTGTAGGCCATGAGCAGGATCGACGCCGCTGGCGGCGGCACGTGCGCCGCACCCGCAAAGCCGGCCTCAGCCATCGCGCGGAGCCGTGTTCGACTCGGCCATTTCAACCACGTTGCGAGACCTCGTCGACCAGCGCCAGCAGCGCGTCGATGTGGACCGCCACGCCCGGGTCGTAGGCCAGCGCGTCACGCGGGTTTGCGAGCCGGTGCGCGCCCGACTGCCAACGCGCCGTGGCTTCCGCCAGCGCCGCGTCGAGGCTGCCCGCATCGGCGTGCGAGAACACATGCCGGCCGGCGCCGACGATCACCTCGGCGCAGCCCGCATTGCCGGCCAGCAGCACCGGCGTGCCACAGAGGATCGACTCCACGCCGACCAGGCCGAAGGGCTCGTAGTGCGACGCCATCACGGTGAAGTCGGCCGCGCGGTACACGTTCTCGATGTCGGCGCGGTAACCCAGGTAGCGCACGTTCGGCATCGCGTGCGCCAGCGGCCGGCCGGCCACCACCAGAGTGGCGGGCAGCGCGGTCTGGGCGAACAGCGGTGCGAGCACGTCCAGCCCCTTGCGGCTGTGGCCGGTGGACGCGAGCAGGAACACCGCGCGGTCGCTCGACAGGCCGAGTTCCGCGCGCAGCCGCAGCCGCTCCGCGGGCGAGACAACGCGGAACTTGTCTCCGTCGACCGGCGGGTACAGCAGCCTGATCTTGCCGGGTGCGATGCCGTAGAAGCGCACGGCCTCGTCGCGCATCAGGCCCGAGTGCGCGACGATGACCTTCGAGCGCTCCAGGTGCGCGCGCTCGAGCGCGATCTTCCAGCGGTCGCTCATGCTGGTACGCCGGCCCATCGCTTCCAGGAACCCCGGGTGCGTGCCGCCGCAGATGCCGATGTCGGACCAGCGCGTCTGGTTGAGCGCCAGCAGCGGGAACAGGCCGAGGCGGCGCTTGGCGCGGCCGATGCGCCAGTCGAAGAACAGGTCGCGCAACTTGCTCGGCACGCTGTTCACCGGCAGGTGCACCGGCTTGACCCAGCCGTATTCGGGCAACTGTGCGTCGAAGGCCTTGGCCAGCACGGTCGGCGTGATGCCGCGCGCGTGCAGGCCGCGCACCAGCGTCATCGCATAGCGCTCGATGCCGCCGCTGTTGCGCAGACCGTGGTTGCTGATGGCCAGCGTGCCGGAAGCGCGCACGCCGTGCGCCCTCAGCGTTCGGCGGTGAAGCTCACCGCCGGCTTGAACGTGTTGGTGATGCGCGAGCGGAACTGCGCGCGGCGCAGCAGCGCTTCGTCGTTCGCGTCGAGCGTGCGGCCTTGCAGCGCTGCGTCGAGTTCAACCGGCTCGCCGCGGTGCAGGCAGATGCGGTCGAAGTCGCGCTGGCTGATGCCCCACTTGCGCAGGAACTGCAAACGCCCGTCGTTCTTCACGATGCGGCCAGTGGAGACGCAGGCGAAGTGGTAGACGAAGCTGTCGCCCAGGCCCACGAAGGTGCGGCAGCCTGCGTGCCACAGCTTCATCGAGAGGTCGTTGTCGCTGCTCATGCCGGGCGACAACTCGACGCTGTAGCCGCCGACCTCGGCCCACATCCAGCGCGGCAGCAAGGTGGGCGGCCAGGTGGCGCCGAGCCAGTGGGAGCGCATGAGCGTGGGCAGGGCTTCGATCAGCTCCGCCTCGCGGAAGCTTTGCGCATCGCGCCCGTAGTCGGCTGCCACGGTGCACCGGTTGTTCGCGCCGCCGGGTTCGATCATCGTGGACGAAAGCATGAAGCGCGGGTCGGTGCCCTGCGCCTCGATGCGCGCGGCCACGCCGAGCAGCCGCGTGTCCCAACCCGGAAGCACGGCCATGTCGTCGTTCATGTAGACGAGGTAGGGCCTTGTCGCGAGTGCAGCGACGCGGTTCACGGCGTAGCAAATGCCCACGTTGCTGCTGCTCGCAGTGTGCGCGATGCCTTGCGCCCGCACCCATTCGAGCGAGCCATCGCTGCCGTCGTTCACATGCACCAGGATCTCGTGGGCATGCGCCGAGTGCCGGCGAATCGTCTCGACCGCCAGCTTCAGGAAGGGCAGGTTGTTCCAGGTCGGGATGACGATGGAGAACATCGGGTGGCCGGCCGCTCAGAGGCTCAAGGCTTGGCCGGGCGCGGCAGGCGGCCCATCAGGTAGAACTCGTCGTTCGGGCGCATGCCGGTGACGTTGGCCATTCGGTTCGACAGGCCGAAGAGCGCGGTGATGCCCGCGATGTCCCAGGCGTCTTCATCGCTGAAGCCGTGTTCGCGCAGACTCGTGAAGTCGTCCTCGCCGATGGCGTAGGAGGCGCTGCACACCTTCATCGCGAAGCCGAGCATCGCCTTCTGGCGAGGCGTGATGTCGGCCTTCAAGTAGTTGGTGGCGAGCTGGTCGGCGATGAGCGGGTTCTTCTCGTAGATGCGCAGGATCGCGCCGTGCGCCACCACGCAGTAGAGGCAGCCGTTCGCGCCACTGGTCGCGACGATGATCATCTCTTTCTCGCCCTTGGTGAGTCCCGATTCGCGCAGCAGCAGCGCGTCGTGATAGGCGAAGAACGCGCGGAACTCGGCAGGGCGGTGCGCGAACGTCAGGAACACGTTAGGCACGAAACCGGCCTTCGCCTGCACGTCGAGGATCTTGGCGCGGATGTCTTCCGGAACATCGGCCAGGGCAGGCACAGGGAAGCGGCTGATGGGTTTCGTCGGATCGGCGTTCATGGGTCAACTCCTGAATTGCAGCGCGTGCAGCCGAGCGTACAGCCCGCCGCGCCTCAGCAGCTCGGCGTGGCTGCCTTGCTCGACCACACGGCCGGCGTCAAGCGCGATGATGCGGTCGGCCCGCTCGACGGTGGACAGGCGGTGCGCGATGACGATGCTGGTGCGGCCCTTCATCAGCGCCTCCAATGAGCGCTGCACCAACGCTTCCGACTCGGAGTCGAGCGCCGAGGTGGCCTCATCGAGGATGAGGATCGGCGCGTCTTTGTAGATCGCGCGTGCAATCGCCAGCCGCTGGCGCTGGCCGCCCGAGAGCTGCGTGCCGTTGTGGCCGATCATCGAGTCGACGCCTTGTGGAAGGCCCTGCACGAACTCGGTCAAGTTCGCGGCCGCCAGCGCGGCATGCACCCGCGGGGCGTCGGCCACTGTGCCCAGGTACACGTTGGCGGCCACGGTGTCGTTGAACAGCACCACGTCCTGGCTGACGAGCGCGAACTGCTCGCGCAGCGCGAGCAGGTTCCACTGTTTCAATGCCTCGCCGTCAAGCATGACGCTGCCCGACGTCGGGTCGAGGAAGCGCGGCAACAGGTTCACGAGCGTGCTCTTGCCCGCACCCGACGGGCCGACCAGCGCCACCGTTTCGCCGGCACGAACAGCCAACGTGACCCCGGCCAGCGCATCGGCGCCGTCACCGAAGCGAACAGTCACGTCATGCAGCGCAAGTTCGCCGCGAGAGCGCCCCGGCGCATGCGTGCCGCCCGCCTCGACCGGCGTGTGATCGATCAGTTCCAGCCCGCGCTCGACCGACGCCACGCCGCGCGACACCGGGCCGACCACGTCGCTCAACCGGCGCAGCGGTGTGGCCACGGCGATGGCGGCGGTGATGAAGGCGACGAAGTCACCCACGCTCATGCTGCCGCTGCTGCTTTGCCACAGCGCCATGCCGATCACCGCCGCGAGTGCGCAGGCCGTGATGAGCTGCGTGACCGGCGTGACCACCGACGACGCCACGGTGGCCTTCAGCAGCAGTTGCCGCAGCCCGGCGTTGGCCCGGTCGAAGCGTGTGCGCTGCGCGGCCTGTGCGCGGTGCAGGCGCACGATGCGCCAGGCCAGCACGTTCTCTTCGACGGTGTAGGCGAGCGCGTCGACGGCCACCTGCGATTCGCGCGTGATGCGGTGCATGCGCTTGCCGAACACGCGCATCGCGACACCCACCGCCGGCGCCACGGCTGCCACGAAGAGCGTGAGCTGCCAGTTCAGGTAGACCAGCGTGCCGAGCAATGCGATCACGGTGAACGTGTCTTTCAGCAGCGTCTGGGCGGCGCCCACCAGCAGGTTCACGCCGAACATCACCTCGTACACCACGGTGTTGACGAGGCTGCTCGACGTGCTGGCGCCGAAGAGCTGCGGGTGCGCGTCGAGCAGGCGGTCGAACATGCGGCTTCGCATGCGCAGCGTGGCCTGGTTGGCGGCCCACGACAGCGTGTAGTTGACGATGAAGCCGGCCACGCCGCGCACCGCGAACAGCACGATGATGGCCAGCGGCACCGCCCAGAGCGGGAAGGCCGGCTTCTGCAGGCCCTGGTCCACGAGCGGCTTCATCAGCCACGCCACACCGGCTTCGGTCGCGCCCGACACAGCGGCGGCCAGGGCAGAGACGATGAACGCCCACTGCGTGCCTGCGAAGTACGGGCCCAATATGCGCAGCTTGGCAAGCAGCGCTGTCATGCCTGGAGTCGGGCTGGCCTGGCGGGGCGCCGCGTACGCAGGTTGACATGTGCCTTGACGTGCTTGCTTACATTCATGCACGGAACTCCGGCCGCTGCGGTGGGCTCTGGATGAACATGAGCTTCACGTACTTGTAGTACGCGTACTCGGCGTTGTAGATCGCCAGCATCAGCCCATGCCGCCCGTCCAGAAAACCCCGCCTCACGACATACGTGCGAAGGAACGCCCCCAGACCATGCAGCAACGCCTTCGACAGGCTCGCCGTCTTGCCCGCCGCCAGCATGTCGCGCGCATGGCCGCTCGAGTAGCGCACCAGCTTTTCCATCACGTCGTCGATGTCCGGGTAGCTGAAGTGAATGAGGCTTTCGCGCAGCGTGCCGACCCTGCCATCGACCGTCATGTGGGCATGCAGAAAGTGGTCCGTGAAGCCGCTCAGCGCGCGCCGGCCCAGGCGCAGCGTGTAGTCGGGCCGCCAGCCCGAGTGGTGAATGAACTGGCCGCAGAACTCCGACAGGCGCGGCACGCGGTAGCCCGCGCAGGCCTCGGAGCCGGTTCGCGCAATGGCGGCGAGCACTTCGTCGCGAAGGGCACGGGTGACGCGTTCGTCGGCATCCAGCGAGAGCACCCAGTCGTTCGTTGCCAGGGCAAAACCGCGCGCCACTTGCGGGCCGTAACCCGGCCAGCCGGCGGTTTGAACCACGCGCGCACCGGCTTGCCGAGCCAGCGCCACGGTGGCGTCGCTGCTTCCCGAATCGAGCACCAGCACCTCTTCGGCGAACGCAGCACTGGCCACGCATTCGGCGATGTTCCGCGCTTCGTTCTTGGCAACGATGACCACGGTCAGCGAGGGTCGTTTCGGGGTGGTGGGCGGGGGCGTGGGCAAGTGCGTGCGGGGTTGAGGGCTCCTCTATGATTGTCCCAGATTCACACCCCGTCTCAACGCCGCACCGCATGCCCCTCTCGAACCTTTATTCCGTTGTCCGGCGCCTGCTGTCGAGTGCGGTGCCGGCCATGGCGGCGTTGCTGTCGGCAGGGCTGCTGGCACTCCCCGCTCAGGCCCAGTTCCGGGTCGAGATCTCGGGTGTCGGCGCCACGCAGCTGCCCATTGCCATCGTCAAGTTTCGCGATGAAGAGCGCAGCACGCCGTCGCTGTCGATCTCGGCAATCGTTCGGGCCGATCTCGAGCGCAGCGGCGCCTTCCGCGCCGTCGAGGCCCCGGGCACGCTCGACGAGAACAGCGTTCCCGGCATGACCGAGTGGCGCAACCGCTCGGCCGATGCGCTGCTGCTGGGCTCGATCGGCCGTACGGCAGACGGCCGCTTCGACATCCGCTTCAAACTCTGGGACGTGTTCAAGGGCAGCGCCACGCTGGCGCAAGCCACGTCGGTGGAAGCTGCCGACCTGCGCCTGGCGGCGCACCGCATCGCCGACCAGGTCTACGAGAAGCTGACCGGCGACAAGGGGGTGTTCTCGACCCGCGTGGCCTTCGTCACGAAGGCTGGCAGCCGCTACACGCTGCGGGTGGCCGATGCCGACGGGGAAGGGGGGCAGGTGGCGGTGAGCAGCCCCGAGCCGATCATTTCGCCGTCGTGGTCGCCGGACGGAAAGCAGCTGGCCTACGTGTCGTTCGAGAAGCAGAAGGCGGTGGTCTACACGCAAGACGCGGCTTCGGGCGCGCGCCGCGTGGTGGCCGACTTTCGCGGTTCGAACAGCGCCCCGGCGTGGGCGCCGGACGGGCAGCAACTGGCGGTGACGCTGTCACGCGATGGCGGCTCGCAGATCTACCTGATCGGCCGCGATGGTGGCAACCCGCGCCGCCTGACCACCAGCAGCGCCATCGACACCGAGCCCGTGTTCGCGCCCGATGGCAGCCGCCTGTACTTCGTGAGCGACCGCGGCGGCAGCCCGCAGATCTACCGTACCGCCTTGAGTGGCGGGAACGTGGAGCGCGTGACCTTCAGCGGCGCCTACAACGTGAGCCCGGCGATCAGCCCGGACGGCCGCACGCTCGCCTACATTGCGCGGCAGGGCAATGCATACCGGCTCGTCACGCTCGACTTGTCGGGTGGTTCGTCGAGCAGTGCGCAGCCGGTGGCGCTCACCGACACCAGCGACGACGAACGGCCGAGCTTCGCGCCGAATGGCAAGCTCATCATCTACGCTTCGCGTGCACAAGCGCGGGATGTGTTGATGACGACAACGCTGGACGGCAAGATCAAGGCGCGGCTCGTGTCGAGCAATGTCGATGTGCGCGAGCCGGTATGGGGCCCGTATGGCCGATGATGGGCGCGGCACGGCTTGTCGGAAGCGATGCCCGACCCGATGACTTCTTCACTGACGAGGACCAAACAATGACCAGGATTCAACCCAGTTCGCTTCGGATGTCCAGGCTGCGCGGCGCGCTGCTGGCGGCCGCAGCCGCCGCCTCGTTCGCAGGCTGCTCGAGCGTGAAGCTCGACAGCGCCGTGCCGGTAGAGTCACGCACTGCCACGCCGGTGGGGTCCAGCGCGGGTGCCGGGGCGGGCGGCGCCGGCACCGGAGCGGCCGGGCAGAGCACGGTGACCCCGGTCGATCTGAGCAAGGGCGCGGCAGGGTCCACAGGTGCAGGTTCGGGCCTGGCGCGCGTCGTCTACTTCGACTTCGACAGCTTCGCAGTGAAGGACGAGTACCGCGTTGTTGTCGAAGGCCAGGCCAAGCTGCTTGCGGCCGACCGCAAGAAGCGCGTGGCCGTCGAAGGCCATACCGACGAGCGTGGCGGGCGCGAGTACAACCTGGCGCTCGGCCAGAAGCGTGCCGAGGCTGTCGCCAAGGCGATGACGCTGCTGGGCGCCACCGACGCGCAGGTCGAAGCCGTGAGCTTCGGCAAGGAGCGCCCGGTTGCCACCGGCACCGACGATGCGTCGATGGCGAAGAACCGCCGCGCCGAGATCAACACGCGGTGATGAACACGCTGCTTGTCGCTCGAACGCCAGCGAGGGCAGCGCTCGGCTCGTTGGCCTTGCTCGGCGCACTGGTCTGTGCGCCCACCGCACGCGCCGGCATCCTGGAAGACGACGAAGCGCGCCGCGCCATCCTCGACTTGCGCACGAAGGTGGAGCAAGGCGTTGTCGAGCAGCGCGCCCGCCAGGCCGACATGCAGGCGCAGTTCACCGAGCAGATCGGCCTGCTCCGGCGCAGCCTGCTCGACCTGAACAACCAGCTCGAACAACTGCGTGCCGACAACGCCAAGCTGCGCGGCCAGCAAGAGCAGGGCGCGCGTGAGGTGGCCGAGCTGCAGCGCAAGCAGAAGGACATCCAGGCCGGGGTCGACGACCGCATCCGCAAGTTCGAGCCGCAGAAGGTCAAGCTGGATGGGCGCGAGTTCGTGGCCGAGCCCGACGAGCAGCGCCAGTACGAACAGGCCATGGAGACGCTGCGCAAAGGCGACTTCGCGGCCACGGCCATTGCCTTCAGCGCGCTGCGCAAACGCTACCCGGCCAGCGGCTACAACGAGGCTGCGTTGTTCTGGCTCGGCGATGCGCAGTACGGCCTGCGCCAGTTCAAGGAGGCGATGGTGTCGTTTCGCACGCTCGTGAGCGGCGCCCCCGACAACCCGAAGGCGCCCGAGGCGCTGCTCGCCATCGCCAACATCCAGGTCGAGCTGAAAGACCCGAAGACCGCTCGTCGCACCATCGAAGAACTGCTCAAGAGCTACCCGAGCTCGGAAGCGGCGCAAGCCGGCAAGGACAGGCTGGCCGCGCTGAAGTAGCGCCCGTGAGGTGCGCAGACTGCGCTTTTAAAATCAGCAGATGCAAGAGATCGACATGACGGCCCTGACGGCCACGGTGTTGTGGTCCACGTTCGCGCTGTCGGCGCTGTTCGGTGCCATCACCCAGCGCACCCACTTCTGCACAATGGGCGCGGTTGCCGACATCGTCACCATCGGCGATTGGCAGCGCATGCGCATGTGGGCACTCGCCATGGGCGTGGCCATGATCGGCTTCAATGCGATGGTGGCGCTCGGCTGGCTGGATGCCGGCAAGAGCATCTACGGTGGGCCGCGTGTGATGTGGCTGTCGGCGCTGGTCGGTGGCGCCCTGTTCGGTTTCGGCATGGTGTTGGCCTCGGGCTGCGGCAGCAAGACCCTGGTGCGCATCGGCGGCGGCAACCTGAAGTCTCTGGTGGTGTTCGTGGTGCTCGGCGTGTCGGCCTTCGCCACGCTCAAGGGCATCACTGCAGTGGCGCGCGTGGCCACCGTCGACTCGGTGGCGGTCACGCTTTCGACCGGGCAGGACCTGCCTTCGCTGCTGGCCGCCGCCACGGGCACGAGCAAGCCGCTGCTCGCGCTGCTGCTGGGCGGTGGTATCGGTGGCGGGCTGATCGCGTGGTCGCTTGCGCGAGCCGAAGGCCGCACCTCCAACAACCTGCTTGCTGGCGTCGGTGTGGGCGCCATCGTTGCGGCGGTGTGGTGGGTCTCGGGCCGGCTCGGGCATGTGGCCGAAGACCCGAACACCTTGCAGGAAGCGTTCGTTGCGACGAACTCGCAGCGCATGGAGTCGCTCAGCTTCGTCGCACCGGTCGCCTACTCACTGGACTGGCTGATGTTCTTCAGCGACAAGAGCAAGGCGTTGAGCGTGGGCATCGTCGCCGTGGTCGGCGTGGTGGCGGGCTCGGCCGCGTGGGCGCTGGCGTCGCGCAGCTTTCGTTGGGAAGGATTCCGCAATGCCGGGGATACCGGCAACCACTTGATCGGCGCGGTGCTGATGGGCGTGGGTGGGATCACCGCACTGGGCTGCACCGTCGGGCAGGGCTTGTCGGGCGTGTCGACCCTGAGCATCACGAGCTTCATCGCACTGGCCGCCATCGTCGCCGGCGCCGTGCTGGCGTTGCGCGTTCAGGCCTGGCGCATCGAGCGTGAGGCGTGACATGAGCGACGGGCAGGGCGTGGGGCCAAACGTCGACACAGGAGCCGAAACCGAGGCTGATGCAGAGCGCCGCTTCGGTGGGTTGCGCCGCCTCTACGGCGATGCCGGCTATGCGCGCATCCGGGCGTTGCGGGTGGCGGTGGTCGGCGTCGGTGGCGTGGGCTCTTGGGCGGCCGAAGCGCTGGCGCGCAGTGGCGTTGCGGCGCTGACGCTGGTCGACCTGGACCATGTGTCCGAATCCAACATCAACCGCCAGGTGCAAGCGCTCGGGGCCACGCTCGGGCAGGCCAAGGTGCAAGCGTTGCGTGAACGGATCCGCGACATCCACCCTGCATGCGCAGTGACATGCGTGGAAGAGTTCGTCGATGAGAACAACTGGCCGGGCCTGCTGCCGGTGGTGGTCGATGGCGTGATCGACGCGTGCGATCAGGTGCGCGCCAAGGCCGCGCTCGCGGCCTGGGCGCTGCGCACGAACACGCCCATCGTCATTGCCGGCGCAGCGGGCGGCAAACGCCGGCCCCATGAAGTGCAGGTCGGTGACCTGTCGAACGTGACGCACGACCCCCTGCTCGCGTCGCTGCGCCAGCGCCTGCGCAAGCACCACGGCGTGCCGCGGAGCGGGCCATTGGGATTGCGCTGCGTGCACTCGCTGGAAGCCGTAACGCCACCCAGCGCGGGCGACCCTGGCGACGGCAGCTTGAACTGCCACGGCTACGGCTCTAGCGTCGGCGTCACCGCCACATTCGGCATGGTGGCCGCAAGCCTTGCGTTAGAATTTGAAGTTGCGGGCGGGTAAAGCCACTCGCGAGCCGGTTATAATCGAAGGCTTGCCGGGTTGTTAGCTCAGTTGGTAGAGCAGTAGACTTTTAATCTATTGGTCGTGGGTTCGAGCCCCGCACAACCCACCAACCAACCGCCACTGGTTGCCCGCCACCAAGCGGAAACACGCCAGCAATATCGAATTGAAGAATGTGGGGCTCTTAGCTCAGTTGGTAGAGCAGCGGACTCTTAATCCGTAGGTCGAGTGTTCGAGTCACTCAGGGCCCACCAAAAATTAAGTGTTGAAGATCAACGGCCTAGCATCGACGCTAGGCCGTTTTTTCTGGTGCCTGGGCCCCGCGAGACAGCGGTTTTCCTGGCATTGGCACAAAATTGGCACACGTCGAGACTGGCGATGAACGGGTCAACCGGGTCATCGCACATGGCGATACTTACCAAGCGTGGAAATTTCTGGCGGGCGCAGGTGTTCAGCCTCCGCCTGTGGCGTGAACTCACACCGCCTAGCCGCGTCGTGTGGGAATAAAGCTTCTGCACCCGCGAAGGTGTGAAGTGCGCGCCGCCCTTCATTGATGACTGGCCTCGGACACCGTTGACCGAAGCAAGCCTGGAACCGCGCGACGAAGGCAATTTTCTCACGCTGAGGTGTGCTCCCATCGAGATCACCGATGCCGCGCTTGCCACGTTCATCAAGCAGATGGCTAGCATGACTGGCGTCTGGGGCGGAAGCTTCGACAAGCTCGGGGAGTGGCTGGACAACTGAGGCTCCATCCCCTCGATTTCAGGGCTCCCCCACCCCTGCTTGACCGGTGCTCTGGTCACGTTGATCCCGGCTGGGAACTGCCATCGCGGCCGTCGGGTCTTGAACGTTGTAAAAAGATTGGCATAAACGCCTACGGCTTACGTTTGCGACGATCGGCTCCCGTTGATGAAGCCGAAATTCTGTCAAACCTGAAACTGCCGGCGCCACAGCGCCGGTGGCTTGCCGACCGATCGCTTGAAGGCGCGAGCGAACGAGGCTTCGGATTGGTAGCCAACGTCCAATGCGACTGACGCCACGGTTGCGGCCGTGTCCCGAAGAAGCTCGGCTCCGATTTGCATGCGCCAGCTCGCGAGGTACTGCATGGGCGTCTGACCAACCATCTCGGAGAAGCGCTCATGCAGCGCGGAGCGAGACAGCCCGATACGCCTCCCCAATTCATCAACGGTCCACGGATCGGCAGGGGCATCGTGCATGAGTGTGATCGCCCGACCCACGAATCGATCGCGCAGCCCTGCGAGCCAGCCGTGGCTTCCCTCCGGCAGCGTCGCGAGGTAACGCCGCACGGCTTCGATGAACGTCATTTCACTCAGCCGTTCCAGCATGGCACTGCTGCCGGGCAGCGGCTCGACCGTCTCCGCTGCAGCTTGGCGCGCACATTGAACCACCCAGTCTTCGCGCGATCGGGTCGGCACATGCATGAGTCGCGGCAGCGAGGCGATCAAGGGATTGAACGGTAGAAGATCGCAACCGAGAAAGCCGCACACCAGCGTCGTGACGCCGGGACCTTCGGACGCTGCGCCCATGGACACCTCTTGTGCTTCGAGGCGGAGTGCAAAAGGCCGGGGCTGCGGCATGCGTTCGAAGTAGCCAGACGGGTTCGGCGGCGCACGCATTCCTTGTGCACTGGAAATGACATGGGCGTCGCCGTGAGGAAAGAGGATGAGATCCCCGGCGGACAGGCGAACCGGAGCGCCACCGACCACGCCACCCCAGCAGCTGCCGGACAGCACTACGTGAAATTCCATCACGTGCTCCGAGCCCGGCATGACAGCAGCGGCGATCTCGCAAGAGGAGGGCGCTTCTGCGGCCCAGTCGCGCGCGCCGCTGACATGGAAGTACAGCGCGCCACGCAGGCGCACGCTTCTCAACACGTCGGAAAGGATGTCCTGGTTCATGGCGGGTTCAACGTTCATTGTGACGACCCCTGACAGGTCTCGCGCCCTCTGTCCGGTGAAAAAGGATTTGCGATCAAGCGTTGGCGACTTGCGGTAGATCGGACTGATCCCGCTTTCGGGAACATGCGCATTCACCGCCCCCGGGCCGCAACGGCGCAGGGCGATGAGCATTTACCTCAATGGACCTCACTCATCATGACGACTCAACAATCGGCTACGGAAACGGTCGTGCGCGGCCACTTGCAAGCTTTCCTGGAACAGAAGGGCATCGACGCGATCCTCAACGACTACGACGAGAAAGCATGCTTCCTCAGCGAGGAGAAGATCTACTGTGGCAAGCGCGAGATCCAAAACTTCTTCGAGCAGTTCATGGCCGGACTTCCACCGCAAGCTGTTGGCCGCTTCGCGCTGCGCACCCTGCGCGTCGCGGGTGAAGTGGCCTACATCACCTGGAGCGTCGGCCGGGAACTGCCCCTGGGTACCGATACTTTCGTCGTTCGCGAGGGGAAGATCGTTTCGCAGACCTTCGCGATGTATTCGGCACCGGTGCTGTAAGCACAACCGATCGGAACAGCCTTCATGAACGCCATGTCCACAACCCTTGTTTCGTCACGCTCGCTGATTTATCGAATCGCCGTCTTCGGCTACGGCGTGGTGGCCTATGCCATCGGCGTGGCCGCGTTGCTCGCGCTGATCCTGACGATGCTGGGTGTGTTTCCATTCGCAGGAGTGCCGCTGGGAGCCTCAAGCTTCGGTGCCGGGTTGACGCTTGACGCGCTCTTGCTTGTCGTGTTCGCGCTTCAGCACAGCGTGATGGCTCGCCCGAGCTTCAAGGCGCGGTGGACGCGCCTCATCCCTGCCGCCGCCGAGCGCTCCACTTACGTGCTGGCCACCGGGCTGGTTTTGGCCCCGATGCTGGCTTTGTGGGCGCCCATGCCCAACGTCGTCTGGTCGATCGATGCACCGATTCTCCGGTGGTGCGTACTCGGCCTGGCCGTGGCCGGCTGGGCCTATCTGTTCGCCGCGAGCTTCGCAATCAACCACTTCGAGTTATTCGGTTTGCAGCAGGTCTATCAAACCCTGCGCGGACGCCCGCTCACCGAGGCTCCTTTCCGGGAGCGCTGGATGTACCGCTTTGATCGCCACCCGATCATGACCGGCGTATTGATCGGCGTCTGGGTCACGCCGACGATGACGCTGGGTCACCTGCTGTTCGCAGCCGGCTCAACGCTCTACGTCTGGGTCGGTGTTTTCTTCGAGGAGCGCTCGCTTCTGCGGCAATGGGGAAGCGAGTACGAGGAGTACCGCGAGCGCGTCGGCGCGATCGTGCCGACGTTCGCGAGCCGGCGTTCGATGCGGGAAATCGGGGTAACTCCTGCCACTTCGCGCTCAGAGAAGCGGTCTTGAACTCGGGGCTGGGCAGCGTCCTGCTCGTGATGGACGTCCAGTCGAAGATCGTGACGTCGGCGCCGCGGGAGATGCTCGCGGCCATGGCGCGTGCTGTCGCTGGCGCCCGCACCGCCGGGGTGCCGGTGGTGTACGTCCGAGTCGCGCTCCGCCCGGGTCGCGCCGGGGTGTCGCCACGAAACAAGCGGCTCACGAGGCTGCATGCGGATTTCAGCGAAGGGGCGCCGGGCCTGGAGTTCCATCCGGCCATCGCCCCGGAGCCGAACGACATCGTGCTGACCAAGCACCGTGTCAGCGCTTTCGCCGGGAGTGGCCTCGACGTGCTGCTCCGTTCGCTCGGCACGACACACCTCGTGCTCACCGGCGTCTCCACGAGCACCGTCGTGCTCATGACCGCCATGACCGCGGCCGATCTCGACTTCGACATCACGGTGCTGTCCGATGCATGCTTCGACAGCCGTTCGCGAGTTCACGACATGCTCATGAACGAAGTCTTCCCGGCGATGGCGACGGTGTCTACCGCAGGCGAGTGGCTCGCTTCAATCGGTAGCCTGTGAAGGTTGTTCCGCAAGACGATGCTTTTGGTGCCGAGCGAAAGAACTGCTCTCGGCAGAAGCTGCAAACAGCCGCTCGCTTCTATTGGGTCGGCAACCCCATCGCGACTGTGATGATGGACTCACGTCCGCTCGGGGCGCATTCATGCCGGGTCTGAGCCCGCGCGTGCCGAGGCCTTAAAGAAGGTATAGCAAAAGACGCCGTCGTCGACGGCAGTCCGTCGCAGCGCACGCACGCCCGAATCGAACGCCTCGCGATCCATGAGTCCAGACGACACCGCGCGATCGGCGACGCCCTCGATCATGGCCGTGAAGGTGCCGCGCGTGAAGCCGTCCACCCATGTCGGACGGCTCGCGTCCGCGTAGACAGTGCGCGGTTCGACCGTCACGGCATCGAAGCCGGCCTGCGAGAGCATCGGAAACAGCTCTCGACCCAGCAGCGCGTTGCCGCCCGCGCGGCGCTGCAACTCGACCTGGCAAGCGATCACCTCGCGCGCCGCATCGCTCTCGGGGTGAAAGAGCACCGA
>JANXWV010000036.1 GCA_025350965.1 Rhizobacter sp. | reverse complement strand
CCGCCATGTGCGCGGTCTCTTCGTCGCGGATCTCGCCCACCATGATCACGTCCGGGTCGGCCCGCAGGAACGCGCGCAGCGCCTTCGCGAACGTCCAGTCGATCTTCGGGTTCACCTGCACCTGGCGCAGGCCCGGCTGGGCAATCTCGACCGGGTCTTCGGCGGTCCAGATCTTGCGCTCGGGCACGTTGATGTGGCTGAGGGCAGAGTGCAACGTGGTCGTCTTGCCCGAGCCGGTGGGGCCCACGCACAGCACCATGCCGTAGGGCCGCTCGACCGCCTGCTTCAGCCGCGCGAGGTTGTGCCCGGACAGCCCGAGCCGGTCGACCGGGATCGGCTTTGCAGAGGCGAGCAAGCGCATCACCACGTCTTCCAGGCCGTTGTTCGTCGGGATGGTCGCCACCCGCAGTTCGATGCGGTGCTGCGGGCTGAACTTGGCGAAGTTGATCTTGCCGTCCTGCGGCTTGCGGCGCTCGGAAATGTCGAGCTCGCACATGATCTTGACGCGGGCGATCAGCGCGCTGCGGTAGTTCGGCGGCAGCTCGAGGTAGGTGCGCAGCAGGCCGTCCCTGCGAAAGCGCACGCGGATCTTCTCGCGCCCCGGGTAGCTTTCGATGTGGATGTCGGACACGCCGTCCTTGTGTGCTTCGATGATCATGTTGTTGAGCAGGCGCACCAATGAGTTGTCGGACTGCTCGATCGGTTTGTCGTCAGTCACGCTGCTGCGGTCTTCGCCTTCGCGCTCGAGCGTTTCGACGAGCTTGTCGGTGTCGTGAACCTCGAACTGGATCGGGATCGACGGGTCGCCCAGGCCGCGGGGTGCGTCGCCGGCGGCGCCGATTCGGTCGTAGGCGGCGTGCAGCACGGCCTCGAGCGAGCGGCTCTGGGCCAGCACCGGCAGCACCTTCATCTGGGCACTGAACTCGACCTCTTCCACCGAGGCGCGGCGCCGCGCCGGGTCTTCGAGCGCGACCACGAGCCGCCCGTCGCGCACCAGCAGCGGCATCAGCCGCAGCCGCATCGCGAGGGCGTAGCCGACCTTGCGCAGCGCGTCGGCCTCGACCGGGAAGGCGTCGATGTCGACCAGCGGGTAGCCCATCTTGCGGGCCAGCGCAGTCTGCAGGTCGGCGCGCGAGATCACGCCCATGCGAACCAGCAGTTCGCCCAGCGGCACGCTGCGGTCAATCTGCTGCTGGCTCAGGGCGTCTTCGAGCTGCACCTGGGTGATCATGCCAAGTGAAAGCAGTGCATCGCCGATCCGCACCAGCGGCATCTTTTCCTGCCGCTCGATGGCTGCGAAGAGCTGCTCGGGCGACACGACCTTGTGCATCACGAGCAGGTCGCCGATCTTGCGACTGCGCAGTTCATTCTGCGTGCCCACCGCCGCGTCGATCTGCTGCGCGGTGGCGCTTTTTTGCTCCACCAGCAACTCGCCGATGCGCGAGCCGATCTCGAAGTTCGAGTACGCGAGGCGCGGCATGAAGAGCCGCGTCACGCTGCCGTCGGCTGCGGGCGTGTTGCTGCCGGGATCGATGCAGGGCGGGAACAGGAACAAGCCGTCGCTCGTTTCCAGGTAGCCGACTGTCTCGCCTTGCAGCTCGTTGCCGTTCGCAAGCCGCAGTTGATACGAGCTGAGCGCACGCTGCCCCAGCAGGCTGGCGTGCGGGTCGTGGCGGGACGGCGCGGCCGGCACCAGCGGCGCGGTCAGCCACAGCGACTGGAATTGATCGAAGCGCAGCGGCAGCGTGGTGCGCGCCGGCGGCAACTGCACGTGGGCCACGCCGTCTTCGGGCACGAAGAAGGTCAGGCGCCCGCTCATGCGCTTGTCGTTCAGGCCGATCACCTCGCACGGCAACGGGTCGGTCTGCGGCGCGGCAGGGGGGAAGCTCGCATACGGGGGCGTGGGCCAGGCGAACGCGTCGCGACTGAGCTTGAGGTGCATGGGCTCGACGGTGCCGGCTGCAGCAGCGCCGCGCTGCCCATGCGGTGGCGGCAGCACGGGCTGCACCGGCCGAGGCGCTGGCTCGGCGGCGTCGTCCCAATCGAGGGGCAAGGACAGGTCTGACATCGCTGCGGTCGTTCCGGGTCTGCGAAGGTGCGGCCAGCACGGAGTCGGGCTGGCCGGAATGCCTTCTTTACTCGAACATGGTGCCGCAGCGCCGCGTTCGCCGTTGCCGCGAACAGCGCCTGCGCGACCCGCCAGTTCAGCCCTTCATCTGCATCGGCAGGAAGGTCACGATCTGCGGAAACGCATAGAGCAGCACCACCATCGCCACCATCAGCAGGAAGAACGGGAACGCGGCGCGGGCGATGTAGACGATGCTGCGGCCCGTCATGCCCTGCATCACGAACAGGTTGAAGCCCACCGGCGGCGTGACCTGCGCCATCTCGACCACGATGACGATGAAGATGCCGAACCACAGCGGGTCGATGCCGGCCTTCTGCACGGTCGGCATGATCACGCCCATGGTCAGAACGACCATCGAGATGCCGTCGAGGAAGCAGCCCAGCACGACGTAGAAAGCGGTCAGCGCGAGGACAAGCTGGAACTTGCTCAAGCCCAGCGTGGCGATCCATTCCGCCAGGTGGCGCGGCAGGCCGATGTAGCCCATGCTGAGCGTGAGGAACGCGGCGCCGGCGAGGATCAGCGCGATCATGCAGTACAGGCGCGTGCCGCCCATCAACGAGTCTTTGAACGTGGCCCAGCTGAGCGAGCCTTGAACGGCCGACAGCACCAGCGAGCCGACCACGCCCAGGCCCGCAGCCTCGGTCGCGGTGGCGATGCCGGTGTAGATGCTGCCGAGCACGGCGGCGATGAGCAGCACCACCGGGATCAGGTTGCGCGACTCGTTCAGCTTCTGCTTGAAGCTCATCGGCGCATCGGCCGGTGGAATGAGCTTCGGGTTCAGCAGCGACCAGAGTGCGATGTAGGCCGAGAAGATGCCCGCCAACAGGATGCCGGGGATCACGCCGCCGATGAAGAGCTGCGAGATCGACACATCGGCCGTGACGCCGTAGACGATCATGATGATGCTCGGCGGGATGAGCAGGCCGAGCGTGCCGGCGCCAGCGAGCGAGCCGATCGACATGATGTCGGGGTAGCCGCGCCGGTTGAGCTCGGGCAGGCTCATCTTGCCGATGGTGGCGCAGGTGGCAGCACTCGAGCCCGACACCGCGGCGAAGATCGCGCAGCCGACCACGTTGACGTGCAGCAGCCGGCCCGGCAGCACCTGCATCCACGGCGCGAGGCCGCGGAACATGTCTTTGCTCAGCCGCGTGCGGAACAGGATCTCGCCCATCCAGATGAAGAGTGGCAGGGCCGTCAACGTCCAGTTGCTCGACGAGCCCCAGATGGTCACGGCCATCGCGTCGCCGGCCGGGCGCGAGCTGAACAGCTGCATGCCGATCCAGGCCACGCCCGACAGCGTGAGGCCGATCCACACGCCGCTGCCGAGAATCAGAAACAGCGCGCCGATGAGCAGCGCCGTGATGGTCAGGTCATTCATTGTGCGAAGCCTCTTCCGGCGAGAGCCCCACACGCTGCCCCTTGAGTTCGAGCACCAGCTCGTCGATGAAGGCCACCGCCAGCACGAGCGTGCCGAGCGCCATCGTCAGTTGCGGCAGCCACAGCGGCGTGGCGTCGTTGCTGGTCGAGATGTCGTGGAAGGTGTACGACTGCCATGCGAGCTTGCTGCTGTAGAACGCCGACAGCGCGGCCAGCGCCGAGGCCGCGAACAGCGACCAGACCTCGAAGCCCTTCTTCGCGCCGCCCTTCAACCCGCTGATGAGCAGCGTGACGCGGATGTGCTCGCCCTTCTTGAGCGTGTGCGCCATTGCCAGGAAACCGGCTGCGGCCATCATGTAGCCGGCGTACGCATCGACACCCGGCACGTTGAAGTGCAGCTGCCGGCCGAGGATCGAGGCCATCACCATCACCAGCAGCAGCACCATGAAGACGGCCGCGAGCGCGGCCGCGCCGTCGTAGAGCGCGTCGAGTAGCCGACGCATCACATTTTCTTGTAGGCGTCGACCACCGCCTGGCCTTCGGGCCCGGCTTTCTCAAGCCATTCCTTCAGCATCGTGTCGCCGACCTTCTTCATGTCGCTCGTGAGCTGCGGGCTCGGCGGCAGGATCGTCATGCCGTTCTTCTTCAGCAGCTCGATGTACTCGGTGTTCTTCGCCTTCGACGCGGCCCAGCCGCGCACCTCGGCATCGGCGCCGGCCTTCAGCAGCGCGGCCTGAGTGGGTTTGTCGAGCGCGTCGAACGCGGCCTTGTTGACAAGCACCGCGTTCTTCGGCAACCACGCCTGCGTGTCGTACCAGTACTTGATGTGCTCGTAGGTCTTGGTGTCATAGCCGGTCGCTCCCGACGACATGTAGCTCTCGATCACACCCGTGGCCATGGCCTGCGACAGCTCGGCCGCCTGCACCGTGACGGGTTGCGCCCCCACCAGCTCGGCGATGCGCGCGGTGGCCGGGCTGTAGGCGCGCCACTTCACGCCTTTGAGGTCAGCCGCCGAGGCGATGGGCTTCTTCACGTAGATGCCCTGCGGCGGCCACGCCACTGCGTAGAGCAGCATCATTCCCTGCTCGCCGAGCTTCTTCTCGAGCACCGGCTTCTGCGCCTTGTAGAGCCTGGCCGAGGCGTCGTAGCTGTCGGCGAGGAAGGGCAGGCCGTCAATGCCGAACATCTGCCACTCATTCTGGAAGTTGGGCAGCAAGATCTCACCCATCTGCGCCTGCCCGCCCTGCACCGCGCGCTTGATCTCGGGAGCCTTGAAGAGCGACGCGTTGGCGTGCACGGTGATCTTGAGCTTGCCGGCGGTCGCCTTGTCGACGTCGGCCACGAACTGCATCAGGTTCTCGGTGTGGAAGTTGGTGGCCGGGTAGGCGGCTGGCAGGTCCCATTTGGTCTGGGCAAATGCGCTGCCTGCGAGGCCCGAAAGCGCGAGCGCCGTGGCGATGGAAACAGTGCGACGGGTCAGTTTCATGGGCGCTCCTGAGCGAGTTGGTGAACGTGTAAAGACGACGGTCTGAACGGGAAATCGGCGCTTGCAGTCTAGAGATTATTCCGATAAATTGTCAATAAGTTTTCAACGTTTTGGTGGTTTCCCCTGATGACGAACAAGCCGCAGAAGCCGGGCAAGGCGGGCAAGCCAGGCAAAACCGTTTCTGAAGGGGTCGGAAGGGCAGCGCCCGGCATCGTCTCGTCGTCGCACCTGGTGTCGCCGCACAGCGTGGAGTTGTCGGAGTTCGAGTTCGGCCTGATCGTGGCGTGGAACGCGTTCTCGCGCTGGGCCATGCGCTGCATGGCGGCCGCCGGCTGCCCCGACCTCACCATCACCGACGTGCTGGTCCTGCACCACATCAACCACCGGGCGCGCAACAAGAAGCTCGGCGACATCTGCTTCGTGCTGAACTACGAAGACACGCACGTGGTGGCCTACTCGCTGAAGAAGCTCGTCGCCGCCGATCTGGCGCAGGCCACCAAGGTGGGCAAAGAGGTGTTCTACAGCCCCACCGCGAGCGGTGAAGCCGCCGTAAAAATGTACCGCGACGTGCGCGAGGCCTGCCTCATTGCCAACCTCGACACCGAGCGCAACCCCGACATTGGCGACATGGCGCGGCTGCTTCGCACCATGTCGGGCCTGTACGACCAGGCTGCGCGCGCCGCCACGTCTTTGTGAGGTTCCTTTGATGACAAGCACCGACCGCTGGCAGTTCTGGATCGACCGTGGCGGCACCTTCACCGACGTGGTCGGCAAGCGTCCCGACGGCCGCCTCGTCACCCACAAGCTGCTGAGCGAGAACCCCGAGCGGTACCGCGACGCGGCTGTCGCGGGCATGCGCCACTTGCTCGGCCTGCCTGCCGACGAGCCGATCACGCCCGCGCTGGTCGAGTGCGTGAAGATGGGCACCACGGTGGCCACCAACGCGCTGCTCGAACGCAAGGGTGAGCCGACGCTGCTGGTCACGACGAACGGCTTTCGCGATGCGCTGCGCATCGGCTACCAGGAGCGGCCGCGCATCTTCGACCTGAACATCGTGCTGCCCGAGTTGTTGTATTCGCGGGTGATCGAGGCGCAAGAACGTGTCGCTGCCGATGGGTCGGTTGTTCAGCCGCTCGATGAGGCGCATTTGCGCGAGCGCCTGTGGGCCGCGTTCGATGCCGGCCTGCGCAGCGTGGCCATCGTGTTCATGCACGGCTACCGCTTCACCGCGCACGAGCTCGCCGCTGAAGCGCTGGCGCGCGAGTGCGGCTTCACGCAGGTGAGCGTCTCGCACAAGGTGAGCCCGCTGATGAAGTTGGTGGGGCGCGGCGACACGACGGTGGTCGATGCGTACTTGTCGCCGATCCTTCGCCGCTATGTCGAGCAGGTGGCCGGCGAGATGCCGGGCGTGAAGATCTTCTTCATGCAGTCGAGTGGTGGGCTGACCGACGCGCATGCATTCCAGGGCAAGGACGCGATCCTCTCCGGCCCGGCCGGCGGCATTGTCGGCATGGTGCGCACGGCGCAGCTGGCTGCCGCAGATTTGCGCCCTCCCCCCTCGGGGGAGGGTGGGGGTGGAGGTAAGTTGGAACGCGGCCACCATCCCGGCCCCCATCCCGGCCTTCCCCCAAAGGGGGAAGGAGCAGGCGGCGGGCCATCCGGCCCGGTACGGATCATTGGCTTCGACATGGGCGGCACGTCCACCGACGTGAGCCACTTCGCCGGCGAGTTCGAGCGCGCCTTCGAGACGCAGGTGGCGGGCGTGCGCATGCGCGCGCCGATGATGAGCATCCACACGGTGGCGGCCGGCGGCGGCTCGATCCTGGCGTTCGACGGCGCGCGCTTTCGTGCCGGGCCGCAAAGCGCTGGCGCCAACCCCGGGCCGGCGTGCTACCGGCGCGGCGGGCCGCTGGCAGTGACCGACGCGAACGTGATGGTCGGCAAGATCCAGCCGGCGTACTTTCCGGCCGTGTTCGGCCCACAGGCCAACGAGCCGCTCGACCGTGACGTGGTGGTGCAGCGCTTCACCGCGCTCGCCGCCGAGATCACGGCCGCAACCAACAACGCGGGTACCGTGACCGCCGCACACGCGCCCGAAGCGGTGGCCGAGGGCTTCATCGACATCGCGGTCGGCGCCATGGCCAACGCCATCAAGAAGATCTCGGTCGCACG
>JANXWV010000108.1 GCA_025350965.1 Rhizobacter sp. | reverse complement strand
CGCCTTGGCTTCACCGCCGTACAGCTTGCTCAGAACGGTGGTGATCGCCGCCGTCAGCGTGGTCTTGCCGTGGTCGACGTGGCCAATCGTGCCTACGTTGACGTGCGGCTTGGTGCGCTCGAATTTGCCTTTTGCCATTTCAATTCTCCTGAAAAAGAGCAGCGCCAGTGGTTGGTTTTAGGTTTCCGGTGGGGCCTGAATCCGCCTGCCACTGGCAGCTGACGGGACCCCACCGAAGACCGGCTTGTGTATTTTGTTTGCGCGCGTGACTTACTTGCCGCGTGACGTGATGATCGCGTCGGCCACGTTCTTCGGAGCTTCGCTGTAGTGCTTGAACTCCATGGTGTATGTGGCCCGACCCTGCGACATGGACCGTAGCGTGGTCGAGTAGCCGAACATTTCCGACAGCGGTACTTCGGCCTTGATGACCTTGCCGCCGCCGGGCATGTCGTCCATGCCCTGCACCATGCCGCGGCGCGACGACAGGTCGCCCATCACGCTGCCGGCGTAGTCTTCCGGGGTCTCGACTTCAACGGCCATCATCGGCTCGAGGATCACCGGTGATGCCTTGCGGCAGCCGTCCTTGAAACCGAGCGACGCGGCCATCTTGAATGCGTTCTCGTTCGAGTCGACCTCGTGATAAGAACCGAAGGTCAAGGTGACCTTCACGTCGACCACCGGGTAGCCCGCCAGCACGCCGGCCGGCAACGACTCTTCGACGCCCTTGCGCACCGCGGGAATGAATTCCTTGGGCACCACGCCGCCCTTGGTCGCGTCGACAAACTCGAAGCCCTTGCCCGGCTCTTGCGGCTCTAGCTTGAGCACGACGTGGCCGTACTGGCCCTTGCCGCCGGACTGGCGTACGAACTTGCCTTCGATATCGGCCACGGGCTTGCGAATCGTCTCGCGGTAGGCCACCTGGGGCTTGCCGACGTTGGCCTCCACACCAAACTCGCGCTTCATGCGGTCGACGATGATTTCAAGGTGCAACTCGCCCATGCCCGAGATGATGGTCTGGCCCGACTCTTCGTCGGTCTTGACGCGGAACGACGGATCTTCCTGAGCCAGTCGACCCAGGGCAATGCCCATCTTTTCCTGGTCGGGCTTGGTCTTCGGCTCGACAGCTTGCGAGATCACGGGTTCCGGGAACACCATCTTCTCGAGCGTGATGATCGCCGTCGGATCGCACAGCGTTTCGCCGGTCGTCACTTCGCGCAGGCCCACGCAGGCCGCGATGTCGCCAGCCAAAATTTCCTTGATCTCTTCGCGTTGGTTCGCGTGCATCTGCAAGATGCGCCCGATGCGCTCTTTCTTGCCGCGGATCGGGTTGTAAACCGAGTCGCCCGACTTCAGCACGCCGGAATAGACGCGCACGAACGTGAGCTGGCCGACATACGGGTCGGTCATCAGCTTGAATGCCAGCGCAGAGAATTTCTCGCTGTCATCAGCGCGGCGAACCACCGGCTTGTCGTCATCGTCGGTGCCCGGGACCGGCGGCACGTCGAGAGGAGACGGCATGAAGTCGATCACGGCGTCGAGCATGCGCTGCACACCCTTGTTCTTGAATGCGCTGCCGCACAGCATCGGCTGGATCTCGGCCGCGATGGTGCGCGTGCGAATGGCGAGCTTGATCTCGTCCTCGGTCAGGTCGCCCGTCTCGAGGTCCTTGTTCATCATCTCTTCGTTCGACTCGGCGGCGGCTTCAAGCAGGTTCTCGCGCCACTTCTTGGCTTCTTCCAACAGCTCAGCCGGAATCTCGCGATAGTCGAATTTCATGCCCTGCGAGGCCTCGTCCCAGAAGATCGCTTTCATCTTGATGAGGTCGATCACGCCGGCGAAGTTTTCTTCGGCACCGATGGGGATGACGATGGGCACGGGGTTCGCCATCAGGCGGACCTTCATCTGCTCATAGACCTTGTAGAAGTTCGCGCCGGTGCGGTCCATCTTGTTGACGAACGCAAGGCGCGGCACCTTGTATTTATTGGCCTGCCGCCAGACGGTTTCCGACTGCGGCTGCACGCCGCCCACGGCACAATACACCATGCACGCACCGTCGAGCACACGCATCGAGCGCTCGACTTCAATCGTGAAGTCGACGTGCCCGGGGGTGTCGATGATGTTGATGCGGTGCTCGGCCTGCGCCAGGTCCATGCCTTTCCAGAAGCAGGTGGTCGCGGCCGACGTGATCGTGATGCCGCGCTCTTGCTCCTGCTCCATCCAGTCCATGGTGGCCGCGCCATCGTGCACTTCACCGATCTTGTGGTTCACACCGGTGTAGAACAGGATGCGCTCGGTGGTCGTGGTCTTGCCGGCGTCGATGTGCGCCGAGATGCCGATGTTGCGATAGCGCTCGATGGGGGTCTTGCGGGCCATGATGGCACTCCAAAAGTGCGTTACTAAAACGCGGGCCGCTCGCGGGTTCGTGTAAACCCGATGAGCGGCCGGGATGGGAAAACGAGCTTAGAAGCGGAAGTGCGAGAACGCCTTGTTGGCCTCGGCCATGCGGTGCACTTCGTCGCGCTTCTTCATCGCACCGCCGCGTCCTTCAACGGCCTCAAGCAGTTCGTTGGCGAGGCGCTGGGCCATCGACTTCTCGCCGCGCTTGCGGGCCGACTCCTTCAGCCAGCGCATGGCCAGCGCCACACGGCGAACAGGGCGAACTTCCACGGGAACCTGGTAGTTCGCACCGCCCACGCGGCGTGACTTCACTTCGACCATCGGCTTGATGTTGTTCAAGGCGGTGATGAAGATCTCGAGCGGCTCTTTGCCCGACTTCTTTTCGACCTGCTCGAGGGCGCCGTAAATGATGCGCTCTGCAATGGCCTTCTTGCCCGACTCCATGATGACGTTCATGAACTTGGACAGATCAACCGAACCGAATTTCGGGTCAGGGAGGATGTCCCGTTTGGGGACTTCGCGACGACGAGGCATTTCTCTTCCTTTTGCTTCAGTTGGCGTGGCACTTTCGCGCCCGCCGCGGACAGCCTATGCGAGGCCATCCAACTTACTCGGCAAGCCGGGATGACTTGACGAAACCTGTTTCGGCCTTCAGGCCGAACTTTCTGTTTGCCGAAGGCTGGACCCGGGACGGGCCTCAGGCCCTTAGGCCTTCTTCGGGCGCTTTGCGCCGTACTTAGATCGCGACTGTTTGCGGTCTTTCACGCCTTGCAGGTCGAGAGAACCGCGCACGATGTGGTAACGCACACCCGGCAGGTCCTTGACGCGGCCGCCGCGCACGAGCACGACGCTGTGCTCTTGCAGGTTGTGACCTTCGCCACCGATGTACGAGATGATCTCAAACCCGTTGGTCAAACGAACTTTGGCCACTTTGCGCAGCGCCGAGTTCGGCTTCTTGGGCGTCGTGGTGTACACGCGAGTACACACGCCGCGGCGCTGGGGGCCGCCCTGCAGGGCAGGCGACTTGGACTTCGTGATCTCGGTCTGGCGACCGTGACGCACGAGTTGGTTGATGGTAGGCATTGGTAACTTGTTCCCGTTTGAAGTCACTGGCATCCAACAGCGCGAAGCCGGCACTCACAACCGGGAAACAACCCTGGCCTTGACGCCGACGCAACGGGCATCGAGACATCACGACGGTGGGCTGCCCGCCAAAGAGCGCAGCAAAATCTGCTGAAAAGCCCTCGATTATATTCGCCAGCCAGAAACCCTGCAAGGTCAACCGTTTGAATTCACCCCTCACGCTGATCGACCTGCCGTTGCGCATCGTTCTGGACACCAACGTCGTATTGGACGCGCTGCTCTTTCGAGACGCCCACAGCAAGCGGTTGAATGATCTGCTGGACGCCGGTCGGCTGCATTGGGTCGCCAGCGAAGCCATGCGCACTGAGTTGGCACACGTTTTGTCGCGACCCGCATTCAACGCCTGGCGGGATCGCGAAGCCGCTGTCTGGACGCGATGGGCCCAGACGTGTCGTCTCGCAGAGCCCCGCCCGCTGAGCGGAGCTGCACTGCGCCTGCGCTGCACCGACCGCGACGACCAGATGTTCATCGATCTGGCGCTGGGGTGTGGAGCGCGCTGGTTGCTCAGCCGAGACCGCGCGGTCTTGAAACTTGCGAAGCGTGCACGCCCGCTGGGCCTGGACATCTTGACTCCTGCCGTCTGGGCTGCGCAGATGGAAGAACAGCGCCAGGCGTAAAAAAGGGCGGCCCTCAGGCCGCCCTTTTGCACGATGCAAAGCGTCTTGCCTACTCGCCGCTGGCTGCAGCTGCAGCTGCCTCGCTCGCTGCGTCGACTTGCGCCAGTTGCACGGCCGCCAATTCCTCGGCTTCCTGCATGACGATGGCCTTGCGCTCAGCGTCGTCCATCGCTTCCTTGGCCTTGCGGGCATCGTGGAAAGCCATTCCGGTACCGGCAGGGATGAGCCGGCCGACGATGACGTTTTCCTTCAGGCCACGCAGCTCGTCGCGCTTGCCCATGATGGCGGCCTCGGTGAGCACGCGCGTGGTTTCCTGGAACGACGCCGCCGAGATGAAGCTGTCGGTCGACAGCGACGCCTTCGTGATGCCCAGCAGCACATCGCTGTGCGTGGCGGGCAGCTTGCCTTCGGCAACGGCCTTGTCGTTCTTGCCCAGCAACTCGGAGCGCTCGACCTGTTCGCCCAGGATGTAGCTCGTGTCGCCCGGGTTGACGATCTGCACGCGGCGCAGCATCTGGCGAACGATCACCTCGATGTGCTTGTCGTTGATCTTCACGCCCTGCAAGCGGTAAACGTCCTGGACTTCGTCGACGATGTAACGCGCCAGTTCCTCGATGCCC
>JANXWV010000081.1 GCA_025350965.1 Rhizobacter sp. | reverse complement strand
TGAAGCGCCTGGAATGGACCGTGATCCGCAAGCTCGACGGCCTGCTGCAGGGCGACTACCGCACGCTCTGGCGCGGCGCCGGCCTCGACCTGGCCGACCTGCGCGAGTACCAGCACCACGACGACGTGCGCCACATCGACTGGAACGTCACCGCGCGCTTGCAGCAGCCCTATGTGCGCCAGTTCACCGAAGACCGCGAGCTCTCCGCGTGGTTCCTGTGCGACCTGAGCGCGAGCGTCGACTTCGGCTCCGACCGCGCCACCAAGCGCCGCATCGCGCGCGAGTTCGTCGGCGTGCTGGCACGGCTGCTCACACGCCACGGCAACCGCGTCGGCGCGTTGCTGTACGGCACCGAGGTCGACGCCGTGATCCCCGCTCGCGGCGGCCGCCAGCACGTGCTGGAGCTGCTGCAGCGCATCGGCAAGCGGCCCGACCACGCGCCGCAAGGTGCCACCGACCTGCGCGATCTGCTCCTCGCGGCGCAGCGCATCGTGAAGCGCCGCAGCACGATCTTCGTCGTCTCCGACTTCATCAGCGCGCCGGGCTGGGAGAAGGCGCTGGCACAACTCGCCACCCGCCACGAGGTGACGGCGGTGCGCCTGTTCGACCCATTGGAGATGGCGCTGCCCGACATCGGCCTCGTGACGATGCGCGACGCCGAGACCGGTGAGCAACTCGTGGTCGATACGCACGACAAGGGCTTTCGCACCCGCTTCGCCGCCGCCGCCGAGCAGCGCGAAACGCAACTGCTCGAAGGCCTGGCGCGCGCCGGCGTCGATACCCTCGAACTCGCAACCGACGACGACCTGATGGACGCCATCCTGCGCTTCGCCGACCTGCGCAAGCAGCGCAGCCGCCTCGCCAACTGGAGCGGCAAGGCCGGCCGCGGCGGTGCGGCCACGCACCTGTCGGCATGGGCCGCACCGGCCGCCGGAGCCACCGCATGAATGCGTTGCCGAAGATGACCTTTCTGTGGCCCGAGCTGTTGTGGGGCCTGATCCTCGTGCCGCTCGTCGTGCTGCTCTACGTGTGGCTGCTGCGCCGGCGCAAGAAGACCGCCCTGCGCTACGCCAACCTCGCGCTCGTGAAGCAGGCGATGGGCAGCAGCGTGGCGTGGCGCCGGCACCTGCCACCGGCGCTGATGCTGCTGGCCGTGGCCGCGCTGCTGGTGGCGGCCGGCCGGCCGATGGCGGTGATCAGCCTGCCGTCGCAGCAAGAGACCATCATGCTGGCCATCGACGTTTCGGGCAGCATGCGCGCGACCGACGTTCTGCCCGACCGCATCACCGCCGCCAAGGAGGCGGCCAAGACCTTCGTGACCGAGCTGCCGCGCAACGTGCGCATCGGCGTGGTCCAGTTCGCTGGCACCGCGGCGGTGGTGCAGGCGCCCACGCTGAGCCGCGACGACGTGACTGCCGCGATCGACCGCTTCCAGCTGCAGCGCGGCACCGCCACCGGCAGCGGCATCCTGCTGTCGCTGGCCACGATCTTCCCCGATGCGGGCATCGACCTCTCGCAGATCACCGGCCAGCGCAACATGCCGGCGGCACCGAGCGACAAGCCCAAGCCCGAGTTCACACCGGTGCAGCCGGGCTCGTACTCGTCGGCCGCGATCATCATGCTCACCGACGGCCAGCGCACCACCGGGCCCGACCCGCTGGAAGCCGCCAAGATGGCCGCCGACCGCGGCGTGCGCGTCTACACCGTGGGCGTGGGCACGAAAGACGGCGAGACCATCGGCTTCGAAGGCTGGTCGATGCGGGTGCGGCTGGATGAAGACACGCTGAAGGCGGTCTCGAACCTCACCCGTGCCGAGTACTTCTATGCCGGCACCGCAGCCGACCTGAAGAAGGTGTACCAGGGCCTGAGCACGCGTCTGATCGTCGAGAAGAAAGAGACCGAAGTCAGCGGCCTCTTCGCCGCCGCTGGCGCACTGCTGGTGATGCTGGCGGCGGGCTTGTCGGTGTGGTGGTTCGGGCGGGTGGCGTGAGGCTGGCTTGAGCCTGGCTCGAGGCCTACCCGAACCGCCCCTGCAGGAACCACCCCGGCCCCGCCGCGTCGGTCGGGCGCCGCGCGCGGTACACCCACACGAGTGAGCCGCACGGCTTTTGCGCGATGAAGTAGTCGCGCTCGGCCAGGCCGGCGTCCCACCAGCCGGTCTCGATGCGCTCGGGGCCACTGACGAACTGCAGCAGCTGGCCATCGAGCAGCGGGCCGGTCGCGCGCTCGACCAGCGGCTCGGGTTGGGCCAGCAACCACACCGGTCGCACCGCCTGGGTTCGATGCGCAGGCGCAGGCGCTGGGAGCGGCATCGGCAATGCAGGCCGGGGGCGCAACACGGTGCGCGCATCGGCGGGCTGGGTGCGGGTGGCGCGCTCGGGCCGGTGGTCTTGCACGCTGACGAGGCGCTGCACTTGCTCGACACCCAGGCGCGCTTGCAGGCGCTCGATCAGGCGCGTCAACCCTTCTTGCTCGGAGTGCGCAGTCGGGAAGAGTTCACCGCTGGGCGGTGCGCGCTGGGCGATGTCATCACAGTGCAGGCGCAGCTCGAGCGTGGGCGCCGGCAGCGGCAGGTTCGCAAGGCGTTCGCGCAGCAGCACGAGCAGGTGCGCGGTGTCGCGCGAGGGCTCGGCCAGGGCGATGTCGAGCGTCGTCGCGGCAGGCGTGGCCGTGTCGCGCCGGCTGCGGGGCTCGTGCACCATGACCAGCGTGAAGCAGCGTGCGAAGGCATGCTGGGCCGACAACCACGCGACGAGCCGCGCGAGCAGCACGCCGGCGCCGTGCAGCAGCTGCTCGGTGGTGTCGGCACGGTGGAAGAGTTCGAGCCGGGTGTCGAAGCGCGGCGGCAACTGCAGCGCCACGCGCGGGTCGGGGCGGCTGCCAAGCGCGCGGTCGAGCTCGTCGAGCAAGGCCTCGCCGAAGCGCCGCGCGAGGCCGGTGCGCGGCAGCAGGCGCAGGTCGCGCAGCGTGCGCAGGCCCATGCCCTGCAGCGCCTCCCAGTGGGCGCGGCCGGGGCCGAGCAACCACACCGGCGCGGCGTTCAGCGCCTGCGAAGTGGCGGCGAGGTCATCGCAATGCAGCTCGCGGTGCACGCGCGCCAGCAGCGCGGCGCCCAGCGGCGTGGGGCTGCTGGCAGTGTGCAGGCAGTGGCCGAGCGGCGCGAGCGCGGCATGCAGGCGTTGCAGCAGCAGTTCGCGCCCGCCGAAGTAGCGCAGGCTGGCGTGCACTTCGAGCAGCACGGTGTCGGGCGAGCGGTTCGCGGCGGCCACCGCCTCGTTGCCGGGTTGCACCGCCACCATCGGCGTGAAAGCCAGCGCCGCGTGGGCGACCGCCCTCAGTGCCTCGGCATCGCGCGCCGGGTTGGCAGGGCCGAGGGTGATGCCCGGCGCCAGCGCCAGCGCGGTGGCGCGCTGCATGCCGGGGCGGATGCCGAGCGCACGCGCCGGCGCATTGACGCTGGCGATGTGATGGGCATCGATGATGGCCAGCGGCGGCTCGTTCGTGGCGCTGGCATCACCCGCATCGCCCGCATCACCTGTATCACCCGCATTCGGCGCAATGGCCCGCGTGGCCGCGAACGATTCGAGCGACAGCAAGGGCAGGTGCAGGGCGATCCAGAGCACGGGGTTTGTGGGTCATCACAAGGTGTGGAAGGCAATTCATTCGTGAAGCATCAGCTTTCCTCCTCAACCCGCCGCAGCGAGGTTCACGAACGTGGCCATGCGCAAGGGCGTGGGGCGGGCTTCGGCGGGCTGCGCGGCGCCGAGGCTTGCGCGCTGTAACGCGGCCTCGCACAACACCGGCGGCAGTTCGAGCTGCAGCGGCGCTTCGAGCGGTGGGCCGCGGCGCTTGAGCACGCGCACGGCCAGCACATCGGCCCCGTTCGCGCGCAAGGCCAGGCGCAGCGGCGCGGCGGTAGGGCGCTGTGCAGCGCTCATTTCACGCAGCACGAAGGCGGGGCCGTCGTGGGCCTGCGCGGCGATCTGCAGGCGGCGCAGCCGCTCGGCGCGCAGGCGCGGCGGCAACCAGGCCAGCACCGCGCCGACATGGCCGCTCTTGAGCGCCTGCTCCAGCGCCCAGAGGCTGTCGCTGCCGGGGATCACACGGGTGCGGGTGTTGATGATGAGGAGTTGTTCCACGTCGAAACCGAGCTCTGCGAGGGCCGAAGCCGACAGCGCCGCCGGCGGGTCGAACAGCATCACCAGCCTGCCGGAGCGCTGCGTGGCCGCCAGGCACGGCGCGAGCAGGCGAACCTCACCCACGCCGGGGTGCGGCAGCAGCAGTTCGCTGAGCACGCGGCGCGGCCAGCCACCGCCGGGCAGTTGCGCGTCGAGCAACGCAAAGCCGCTGGCGTGCGGTGCTTCGGCATGGCGGCCGAGTTGGTGGCCCAGCCACAGCGCGGGGTGCAACGCCTCGGGGCGCAACGGGCCGGCGCGGCGCGGCGGCGCTGGTGGGGTGCCAGCCAGCGCGCGCGGCGGCGCTGGGGGGGCAGCCTGAGTGGCAAACAGCGCAAAAGGGGCCGCAGCAGCGGGCACGACGTCCATTTGACTACTGTATGTTCATACAGCTTTTTGTGCAAGCACGGTGCGTTCAAGCCTCGGTTCTTGTGGGCCTCATCTGCGCCAGAATCGTCTTCGACAACGTGCCCGCTGCGCCATGCCCGACCCCGAACACTCCGCCGCCGACCTGCCTTTCACACTGCGCCCGCACCGCGCCGGCGACATCGGCTGGGTGGTCTCGCGCCACGGTGCGCTGTACGCCGCCGAATACGGCTGGGACATGCGCTTCGAAGCGCTGGTGGCGCGCATTGCGGCCGACTTCATCGACCGTTTCGACGCGCAGCGCGAGGCCTGCTGGATCGCCGAGCGCAGCGGGCTGCCCACCAGTTCCCCGCTCGGCAGCGTGTTCCTCGTGCAGGCGCGCGACGCCGCCACGCAGGTGCCGCGCGACGGCGTGGCGCAACTGCGCATGCTGCTCGTCGAGCCGGCCGCACGCGGGCTCGGGCTCGGTGTGGCGCTCGCGGCCGAGTGCGAGCGCTTTGCGCGCGCCGCCGGCTACCACCGCATCACGCTTTGGACGAATGCCTGCCTGCTTGCCGCACGCGGCATCTACCAGCGCCGCGGCTACGTCCTCGTGCACAGCGAGCCGCACCACAGCTTCGGCCATGCGATGGTGGGCGAGACGTGGGAACTCGCGCTCGAGTGAAAGCCTCGCGAGGCGCGCTGGCTGTGCTCGGCAGCGCCTTGTGCGGCGCCGTGTGCAGCGTGCTGTACCGGCCGGTGCTGCGGCGCCACCCGGCCCTGCCGGTGAGCGCCATCGCGATGACTGCTGCGGTGCTGTTCCTCGCCGCGTGGGCGCCGTTCGAAGACGCGGCCGCGCGCATCGCCAACGTCGGCGCGCGCGGCTGGCTTGCCATCGCGTTCATCGGCACGAGCAGCGGCGTGGGTTACTTCCTGTGGCTGTGGGCACTGCGGCATGCGAGCGCGTCGCGCGTCACGCTGTTCCTGTCGCTGAGCCCGCTCACGGCCTTGCTGCCCGGCACGCTGTGGCTGGGCGAGCCATTGGCACCCAGGGTGCTGCTGGCGCTGGTACTGGTGGCCGCAGGCCTGCGGGTGGTGCAAGACGCACCGGCGCCAACATGACAGTGACAGTAGCGATGACGATGGCGCCAACCGCCCCCTGCCCTTGCCGCACCGCGCAAGACGCACGGCCCTATACGGCCTGCTGCGGCCGCTACCACGCGGGCGAGCTGCACCTTCAGGCGCCCGATGCACAGGCGCTGATGCGGTCGCGCTACAGCGCCTTCGTGCTCGGCCTGGCCGACTACCTGCGCGACACCTGGCACGCCAGCACGC
>JANXWV010000076.1 GCA_025350965.1 Rhizobacter sp. | reverse complement strand
GTGGCCTGTTCGCCGACAACGGCCTCGCGCATGACCTGATCCGTGACGCCGTTCTGGGTGCGCTGCCCCCTGCCATCGGCCGCACGCTGCACCGGCAGGTGGCCAGCTACCTGGAGGCACTGGGCCTGAAAGGCGCCCATGTGCTCGGGCACTGGCTGGCCGCCGAAGACTTCGACCATGCGCTGCGCCACGCGGTGCATCAATTGCATTCCAACAGCGCTGCGGGGCTGGGCACGTCAACGTTGGAGATCGAGTTGCTCGGTCTGCTCGGGCGTGTCGGCGACGCGGTCTTGCTCGACAACCTGTGGCTCACGGCGGACATGAAAGATGTCACAGCGCACGCGGACTGGTCCGCTGTGACGATGCTGGTGCGGCGCATCGAACGCACACCCCGAACGCCGGCGACGGCCGAATGGCTTGCCTTCGAGCACGCCCGTTTGCTGGGCCACCGGGACTCGCAGATGGCGAAGGCCTATGCACAACTCGGTGCAGCGACCGAGCGCATGAGCGAAAGAGGCATCGGACGCGCATGGGTGGAGATCGAGCTGAGCTACTTGGCGACTAACCTCAATGGCGGCTGGGTATACGCGCATGTAATGCGGGCCAAAGCTGCGATGGCCGAGTTGCCCGCGAAACGCGAGTACCGGAGGCTGCGAACGGCCTTCGACCAGATGTCGGCGTTTTGTCTGGGCAACGTCGAATCGCTGCGTAGCAAAAGAGCCGCCTTCCACGCTGCCTTAAAAAGGCACGATCACGGGGCCGCCGCCGTGGCGCGAGACGAGCTGGCGGGCTGGTTCCTGAGGAAGGGCCACATGCGCTCGGCTTGCCGGCACTTCCGCATCGACGCCCGCGCGGCACTCACCTACAACGCGCTGCAGGAAGTCGAAGTCAACCACTTTGAATTGGCCGTAACCGCTCTGGGTCTCGGGCGGTTCAAGGCGTCGCTTTACCTCGTCGATTACGAGCCCATGGACGTTCCCGTCGAGTTTCAACAGCTGCTGCGCGCGCTCATCTGGCTGCGGCTCGGCCAGTGGGCCAGGGCCAAGGCTCAGGCAGACGAGATCAACCAGCAAGCGCTCGACAGCCAACCGTATTCGCTTCAGCTCTACGCGGTCGTGCGCTGCGAGATCGACCTGCAAGCGGGCGTCGACCCCCTTCCAGCGTTGCTCAGTGTTGTTGATCGGTCGAGGGAACTCGGCGTCAGCGGCGTCAACCAGCAGTTCATGGAGTGGCAGGTTGCACGGCGGTCGCTCAAGCCCGACGCTTGCATGGCCATGGGCGCAGGGCTGATCGAGCCTTTTCGCACCGAGCACGCGGACACCCGGCGTCTGTCCATGGCGCTGCTCGAAGTGGCCGAGGCCCACGCCCTGGCCGGCAGTGACGGCTGTCGCGCGCTGGCACTCGAGGCCGCGCGCGCGATGCGCCGCAGCCGCGTGTCAAACCTGCTGTACCTCCCGGAAGGCCTGGTTCGGTGCGCGAAGCTGCTTGCCGTGACCGACCCTGCCGAAGCCTCCTCGTTGATGCACGTGGCGCGCCGCTGGGTGCACGAAGCGCTGGCGCATGTGCCCGCGTTCGCACGCGCGACATTTGCTGCCGAAGTACCCATCAACCGTTTGCTGCTCGCTGGAGAACATGCCGACGATCGGGCTGACACCTTCGTGAAGGGCCAGCCATGAACCCGGCGCCCGCAGCCGCTGCATTGGCCCGGGCGCACATCGCGTTGGGCCCCCGGGTGCACGTGGTGCGGCCGGAAAGCAACGCGTTCGAGTCCAACGGCAAGGCGGCGCTGGTGTTGGCCATGGCAGCGCTCGAAGGGCCGGTAGAGCGGCGGCGCGTGGCGATGCTGCTGTGGCCCGATTCGCCGGAGCGCCAGGCGCGCAACAACCTGCGCACGCTGGTGTACCGGCTGAACCTGCGCTTCGGTGCGGAGCTGCTGGTCGGCACTGACCGCGTGGGCATCGAGCCGGGCCTTGCGAGCGTGCTGCTGCAAGACGCCGAGGTGCTGCTCGCAGCACTCGAATCGGGCGGGCCGCAGGCGTGCGAATTGCTGGCGCAGGCCGGCATTGAAACCCACAAGTCCGACGCCTTGACCGAGTGGGTGGACAGAGCGCGCCAGCGCCTGCGCCGTCAGCAACTGGCCGCCTTGTCCGACGCGCTTGCAGCCGCGCTGGCACAAGCCCGTGCCCCGAATGCAATTGCGCTGGCGCGAGCCTGCGTGCAGCTCGACCCCTTGAGCGAACAGGGCCACCGCCAGCTCATCGAAACGCTCGCGCAATGTGGTGACCGGGCCGCCGCACTGGCGGCGTACGAAGACTGCAAAGCCCTGCTGCGCCGACAGCTCGGCGTGCTGCCCGACCCGCTCACTCGTTCCGTTCAGCTGCGCATCTTGCAGGACGAGGCGCGCAACGAGCCGGTACCCGCAGTCGCTGCTGCGCGCACGGCTGCACCCGCAGGTGCACCCACCGCGGGCCTGACGCCGCTTGGTGGCGCCGCGCGCTACCCGATGGTCGAGCGTGAGGCGGTACTTGCCGAGGTGCAGGCCGCGTTTGCACAGGGCCAGCACGTGGCGCTGCAGGGCGAGGCCGGTGTCGGCAAGACGCGGCTGCTGCGGCAGTTGGCGGCGTACGGCAACAGCGCGCACAGCCAAATCGAGCAGGTATCGATTCGCCCGGGCTCGCGCGACGAGCCCTACGCGGCGCTGGCGCAGGTGCTGCAGGCCGTGCAGCCGCGCCGCGGAGCCCGCATCGGTGTGCCGGAGCGGGTCGAGCTCGCGCGCCTGGCACCGCTCGCGTTTGCCGAAGTGATGCCTTCGCAAGCCGGCCTGTCGGCCCCGCGCCTGCACGCAGCGCTGCGGCACTGGTTCAGCCGGCTCGGCGACGCCGGCGTGGCGCAACTGGTCATCGATGACGTGCACTACGCGGATTCCGCTTCGCAGGCCGCCTTCGCCGCCCTGCTCGTATCACCCGAGGACGGGCCGCATTCCGCACCGGCCTTACTGTTGGCGCACCGCACCGACGAGATCGACGCTGTCTTGATCGAGGCGCTGGTGGCCGCGCAAGTACGCCGCCAGGCCCGCAGCATCACGCTGCAACGGTTGTCGCTGCAAGGGGTGCAGGCGCTGCTGCAAGCGATGCATTCGGACCAGTCCGAGGCCCAGGCCGCGCGGCTGTTGCAGCGCACCGGCGGCAATCCGCTGTTCGTGATCGAGCTGGCCGAGCACGGGCGCGAGCAGGCCGAGCAAGCCGGCGCGGGCGCGGCCGGCGCGAACTTGGATGCCTTGTTGCAATCGCGGCTGGCCATGTGCAGCGCTGCTGCTCAACAACTGGCCACCGTGGCAGCGGTTGCGGCGGCCGACTTCTCGGTCGAACTGGCCGCAGCCGTGACTGGCCAGCCGCCGCTGGCGTTGATGCCGGCATGGAGCGAGCTGCAGCACCGTGGCCTGTTCGTCGACAACGGCCTTGCGCACGACCTGATCCGCGACGCGGTGATGGGCGCGTTGCCTGCCCCGATCGGCCGCACGCTGCACCGTCAGGTGGCCCTGCACCAGGAGGCACAAGGCCTGATTGGCGCGCGCGTGCTGCGCCACCGGCTGGCCGCCGAAGACTACGACCACGCACTGCCGCATGCCGTGCACCAGTTGCACGCCAACAGCGCAGCAGGCTTGCCCACCATGCGCGCCGAACTCGGCCTGCTCGATCTCCTCCGGCGCGTCAGTGATGCCGTGCTTCTGGACAATCTGTGGGTCACCGCCGAAGTCCATGGCGACGTCTACCAGGACTTTGTGCCCATCGAAGTCTGGCAAGTTCTGAAGACCTTGCTGGATCGGGTGGCGCGATCTGCGGGCTCCAGGTCGGGTGCCTTGTGGTTGGCATTCGAGCAATCACGTCAACAATTTCAGGTCCACAAATCGGTCAAGGCCGCCTACGAGGTGCTCTGCCGAGCCGTTGAAAGCGAGCCCGCGCAGGGCCTTGCGCGGGCGTATTCGGAGAGCCAGCTGGCGTACTACGCCTACCACCTTGGGGGCAGCATGGCCGAGCATGGGCAACGGTGCTGGACCGCCCTTGCCGACTTGCCGGACGATCCTCGGCTGCGCCGGCTGCGCCGAGCGGCCGATACCCTCGAGGCCGCCTACATGAGCCCGGTCGAGAACATCAAGGCCGAGTCGCGCACCATGCGCCAGGCGCGCCGGCGTGGCGACCTGGCGGTCGTGTTCGAGGCGAGGGGGCAGATCGCGCGCATGCACGCAACCGTCGGCAACTACGCGACGGCCCATCGTCACTTCGATTTCATCGCCAACACCCTGATGGCGGGCATTCGCGACCAGGACCCGTATCCATCCCGCGTCGCTGCCGGCTTTGCGGCGTTCAACTGCGGGCGGTTCAACGCCGCGCTACAGCACTTCACGCTGACGCAAGACTCGGGCTTCATCCCGCAGCGCCCGCTCTTCCTCGCTTTGCTGCAGCGGCGCCTGGGCAATGTGACCCAAGCGCTGGCGCATGCAAACAGCATTGAGGCGGGCGAACTACAGCGCCAGTTCACGAGTCTGTTTCTCCATGCGGTGATACGGGCCGACCTGGATCGAGAGTGTGGCCAGGACCCGCTGCCTGCGCTGCGGCAGGCCTTGGCCGACATGCAGCAAGGCGGCATCGGCGGCGCCTTTCTCGGCATGATGGCGTGGGAGATTTCTCTGCGTGACAACCCTGCCGCCGAGCGCATCGTGGAAGGTGGCACTTTGCTCGCAGCACTGAGGGCCCAGGGCGCCGGCGGTTCGCGCATCGTCCGCACGCTGGTCGAGGTGGCCGAAGCCCGAGCCGAGGTCGGCGACCCGGGCAGCGTGGGCCTTGCGCTGGAAGCAGCCCGCTTGCTGCGCCGGGGCTGCACCGCCTTCACGCTCTACCTGCCCGACGGCCTGGTGCGCTGCGCCCGGCTGCTCAGCGCCACCGACCCGGCACAAGCCGCCTCGCTGATGCACGTGGCGCAGCGCTGGGTGCGCCAGGCGCTGGCTCATGTGCCCGACGACGCGCGCGAGAGTTTCGCTGCGGTCGCCGTCAATCGCCTGCTGCTGGCCGACGACCCGACCCTCGCCCTGCGCTGAATCGAGCCTGAAATCACGCGTCAAGGCTATCGCCCATTCTCAATGTGACCCTCGCAGCTGAGGTGCAGTGCCGTTTGCGAAGTTTCGAACAGCCATTCGCCGTTGGCGGCTAAGCGCATGCCTATCGATTGGCCAGTAACGCCGCGAGCCGTTCTGCGACGGCGAGCTTCGGGTCTCCGGGGCTGCCTTCGTGTTCGTGGAAAGGCACGCTGCGAGCCTTGCACACACTCCGGGTACTGGTTTCTCGGAGCACTTTTATGCGACCAATCGTTCGCGCTCAAGGTAGCAAAACCCCTGCACACGTGGCGCTGTCACGAGAAGCTGTCAACGACAAACCTGCTCCCGAAACCGTGGCTCTGCCACTACCGCGCGTCGGCGGCACCGGCCTGTCGCGGTCGGGCGGCCAGACGCCCGGATCCAAATTTTCCTGGGCGCTGAAGCCAGACAGCACTGCGTGGGAGCGCACAAGAGCGCTGCAAAGCAAGTGAGCGTCGACGAGGCGATCAAGCCGATGAAGCGGGCTTCGGTGAACGGCCGGGATGGCGACGGCGCGCTGCGCGGCCTGCTCGACATCGACATCAAGAATCGGACCGTCAAGGCGTTACACAGCGAGCACGCTGCAGCCATGGAAGCGCTGATGCGCATCGAGTCCCCGTTTGAGCACAGCAACCAGGCCAGGAAGGCACTCGAACGCCTGGCGAACGAGCACGTAGCGCTGAGCTGGTAAAGCAAGCGACAAGCACCCACAACGCGAGCGAAAAAGCCATGCATATCCCCTTCAAGAAGACCAACGAAGCAGCGGCGGCTCAGGCAGCCCGGCTCACCCCCATCGACGAGCCAAACCTCGCGAAGCCCGCTGGCCGCCTGGCTCGCGCCAGCGCCAAACTGCCGCCGGCACGCGTGACCATCGGCATCCCGGGGCTCAAGACGCTGACGCGAACGCTCGGCCCCAAAGGCCCGGCAGCGGCGGGCGGGCCCGAGGCCGAAACGGCCGTGCCGAGCCGGCCGATGAGCGCTCAACGAAACGCGGCAGCCCTTCGACTGCATGACGTTGGCATGGACCGGTTGATCACCGTTGCGCACCCCGAGAGCGGCCAGCCGACCGTTCCCAAAACGCTTGCCGCAATGGGCAGCGAGGCGGGCTTTCACGAGGCTGTGCACGCCATGTTCGGCGCCGGCACCGAAGGTGCGGCGCTGGGGCAGCGCCTTCTGACGGCGGCGCCGCCGAACGCCGATGGCGCGACCCGCTTCCTGACGCCGCTGGTGCTCGCCACGGCCCTGCAAGCGGTCGGCGCAAAAACGCCAGATCAGGCCACCAGCATGCTCGACGCGGCAGAGCGCGGCGAAGACTCGCCGGCGCTGTTCCGCCTCGACCGCACGCTGGCGGCCACGCATGCGGGCACGCAGGCGCTCGGGCACCTGCGTGGCGTGCAGGAATGGCCGGCGCAGTTGGGCTTGATGCGCGACGGCTTGAACCTTTGCTCGGAACTCGAACGCAAGGGCGTGCGGCTCGAGGCGCACGGCTCGGTCGGCGAGGTCGTGCGCGACCTTGTCGCGATGCCGGAGACGAAGATCGATGCGCCGATCGGCGGCCACGACGATGCACCGCTGCAACTTCTGGCCAAGGCGCTGCGACACGGCCACGCGCAGCGGCTGGACGTACACGAGGCAGTGGGGCAGGTGGCAAATGACCGCGACGCGTTCGTGGCGTGGAAGAAGGGCGGCTTCGTGGACAGCGGCAAGGGCTCCGACTTCAACAACACCATCGGCCGGCTGCACAAGTTCATGACCTATGTCGACCGTGCCGACCACGGTCCACGCACGCTGGGCGGCCTGGCGAGCGACGCGAAAGCCTACTTCGGCCGGGCCGTCGGCGTGGGCAAGTCGCCGCTGTCACCGATGCGCCACGGCACGCTGGGTGGTGACCTGGACCTGGCGCACGAAGAGGCCGCCAAGGTCAAGCAAGCCCTGAATCGGGCCCTGTCGGCGGCGGTCGAGAACCTGGTCGACGAGCTGAGCGACCCGGCAGTCCGCAATGACGCAACCAAGCGCCACAACCGCTTGAGCCGCGCTGCGGTGTTCGACCTGTGGCAGAAGACCGGAAACACCGAACACAGTGTCCAAGCGGTGATCGACCGCGCGGGGCAGTTGCTCCGCGAAACCGGTGCGCCCATGCTGCCGCTCGACGACAAGGCCATGACCCAAAGCCTGCGCAAGTTCACCCGCAGGGCCAAAGCCGATGACGGTGAGCCGGCAGTTCGCGTCGGCGTGAAAGCCCTCGAAGCGATGGGCGCGAGCCGGTCCCGGCGCGGTGCCGCCGACGACGATCAGCAAGCCATTCGCGCGGAGATCCGGCAACTCCACTCGCAGCCCGGCGGTGATGCTTTGCTGCGGGCGATGGCGCAGCCCCGCTTGGCCCAGTTGCAGGGGCAGCGCAGCCAGCACGTCGGCGATCTCATGGCCGAGTTTCACTCGATCAAACGGGGCGGCACCGAGCGCAAGCCGCTGTTCCAGTTTTCCGACCTGAAGGCGCTGTTGCGCGGCGCGCCGCGAGACGGCCCGAATGCGGCCGACGCGCAGCATGTGATG
>JANXWV010000074.1 GCA_025350965.1 Rhizobacter sp. | reverse complement strand
GTCGCGATTGGGAACAGCACGCAAGCATCGAGCACGGCCGTGAAGCGTGCATGGCCAGGCATCTCAGTAGTCCAGGCCCAGCTCAGCGGCGTCGTCCGCAAGGCGCTTCAGCGCATCCGCCTGACCCGCTTGCATCTTGAGGCGATACGCCATCAAAGCCTCAGCCGTCACGCGCCGGTGCGAGCCGACCAATCGGTAGGGCAACAGCTTCGCTTCCATCTGCTTGATCAGGAACGGCCGGGAGACGTTGAGCAAGTGAGCGGCCTCCAGCGTCGACAGTTCGCGCTCAGCGGGCACCACCGTGACCGCCTTGCCTTCACTCAGGGCGCCCAGCAGCTGGGCGATCAGCCGCAGCGAGTTCGGCGGCAGCGACACCGCCGGAAGCTCGCCGTCGTCGCTAGTGAGCACAATCTCGGCAGCCTTCGAGCGGTCCAGTGACTCCATGATGCAGCGCTGCGCGACGCGTGCCATTTCTTGCTCGTTTTCGGTGATGGGGGCAGGGATAGGCCCCCGGGTTCTTTCAGTCGTTGCCATGTCGGACTCCTGCGGGCTGGGGGCGTCTTTTTGACGCTCTGTGGATATCGACACTTTAGCGGATAAGTGAAACAAGTGCAGCAAGAGCAATAAATGTCGTGGCGCTGCTGCGACCGCAAACCAGCGACCAGAATCCTGACTCTCGCAAGTGCAATACATGACAAGTCCGGTTTTCATCCGCGAAGGGGAAGGCGATAGGCGAGCGGCAATTACGGTGATGCCTAAAATGTGCTCAAATAGTGCACGTATAGAGCACGCGCAGATTGGAGTTTTGACATGGCCGAAACAGCAGTCATCGACGTCCCGGTGCTCGGCGGAACCTACCAGCACTTCATCGACTACCTCAGGGATCCGGACACCTCGGCGCCGGTGTTGTCGCCCAAGCGCTTCAGCCAGGCGCTGAACATCGACCTGGGAACACTGGCCGAGCAGGCACACGTTCACCGCAACACAATCAGCCGCGCCCCTGGCTCGCGCGGCGTCCAGGACTTCCTGCGCGAGGCGCTGCGCATCATCAAGGCGGCGACGGACCTGACCGGAGACCTTAATAAGGCGCTGTTCTGGTACCGCACCGAGCCCTTGGCCGTGTTCGGCTACAAGACCGCCGAACGGTTGGCCTCCGAAGGGCGCACCGACGACGTGCTGCGCTACGTCACCTCGCTCGAGGCCGGCGCCGCCGGATGATCCTCACCGACCTGGGCTCGCTCACGGCCTACCGCATGCACACGCCCAGGTGGGCGACAGCTCCCACGAGCGGCGCCGGCGCGGCAACCCATGGCGGACGGGCCAATCGCCCCGGCATACAGGCCCTCTACCTCGCGCTCGAGGCCGACACGGCCGTGCGGGAGTACCAACAAGTCTCCCCGTTGATGCCGCCGGGCACCCTCGTGAGCTATACGGTGAGCGCCAAGGCGGTGGTCGACTTCCGGCGCGGCTACGACCCGGCGGCCTGGTCACCGTTGTGGGAGGAGTTCTACTGCGAATGGCGCGAGCTCTGGTTCAACCAGCGCGTCGAGCCACCCAGCTGGGTCCTGGCCGACGAAGCGCTGGCCGCAGGGGCAAAAGGCATCCTGTTCGCGTCAAGGATCGCGCCGGGCGGTACCAACCTGGTGCTCTATAACGAGATGCTGAGCGCCGACGACGCGCTGACCGTCTACGACCCGGCGGGTGCGCTGCCAAAGACCCAGGACTCCTGGCGCTGACAGCAGGCGAGGGGGCCTAGCAGGCCTCAGATCCACCTCGCGTCTCATCGCCATCCGGTACATGATAAGTTATATTATCATGGTGCTTGGAAAGGGGTGACAAACAGGCATCTTCTGAGCGACACTCGCGCAAGTGCTTGAAGCGAAAGGGAATTTCGATGGATGAAGCCGGCACGCTGAACTACGAGATGGAATCCATGCGGCTGCGCTCTAGCCAGGCGACCGCCAGAGGCGGCCAGGCCTACGCCCGCTTGCAGACCCTGGCCGAGACGCGCAACTCCGGCCAGATCCCACGCATCGCGAAGTTCATCGCGTCGACCTTCAACGGCGATACCATCCCCTTCGACCTGGTCGAACTGCGTGCACTCGACATCGAGATCAGCGACGACATGCTTTTGTGTGTCGACGCCTTGCGCTGGGGCCGGGCCGATCCTGTACAGCCTGGTCCCCGATGGCGACAGGCGGGTCAAGGCCGTGATCGAACTCTGGGGCTTGAAGTGGTCGGAATCGGAGTGATGGTCCGCGGCGCCAGTGCCTGAAGCATGGAGCTGCCGCCGAAGCCGTTGCGATCCCTGTGGCAGTCACCATGACCGACACCTACCCCGCGCCGCTCGATGACGCCGCGCTCGCGGCGAGTTGGGACGCGGCCTGGTCGGCGCTCGATCGGCCGGCGCCCGCAGGTCTGCAGGTTGAGCTGATGAGCGCGTGGGCCGAGCCGCATCGCCGCTATCACGACCAGCGCCACCTGCGCGAATGTCTGGCGCTTTGGGCACGCTGGCGCGACCTCAGCGCGCGTGCCGGCGAGGTCGCCATCGCGCTGTGGTTTCACGATGCCATCTACGACCCGCAGGCCGGCAGCAACGAGCTAAACAGCGCCGCCTGGGCGGCACGTTCGCTGATTCGTGCTGGCCTGGGCAGCGAGACCGCGCAGCGTGTCCACGACCTCGTGATGGCCACGCAGCACGATGCGCCGGCCGCGGGCGCGGACGCGCAACTGCTGGTGGACATCGACCTGTCCATCCTCGGCAGCCCGCCCGAGCGCTTCGAACGCTACGACCAGGACGTGCGCAAGGAATACGCGTGGGTGCCCGGCTTCCGCTACCGGGACCAGCGCGCGCAGGTCCTGCAAGGTTTCCTCGATCGGCCGCGGCTGTATCACGGCGACGCTGCCGTGGCCTTGCTCGAAGGCCAGGCCCGCATCAACCTCGCTGCCGCGCTGTCGCGGCTCGCGCAATGAACGCGCGCGACGACAAGCTGTTGCTTGCCGGCGGGCGCCCGAAGGCAGCGCGTGCGGGGCAGGGCGCCGTACTGCTGCCCGCGCGTGTCGGCATTCACGTCAGTGCGGCACGCCAGCGCAAGCTGCACGTAGGCCACTTCGCGTTCATGCGTTCGGTCGTGCAGGGGCTCGACCCGCGCGAAAGTTGGGAGCGCTACTTTCGCCTCGAAGGCGAGGCCACCGATCGGCGCACCGTGCGCGCCACGATCGCGTGGATTCGGGACGAGTTCGCGGCCGCCGCGAAACGACAGGACCGGCACGGCACGGCGCGCCTGGTGCGCATCGATGTCAGCAAGATCGCTGATCCTTCACTGGCGTTGCCGAGCCTGGAAGCATTTGCGGAAGCGCTAGGGTTGGAAGACTTTGCGCAAGCCGATCAGGTTGCCGCTTACGAGGCCGCGTACGGCCGTGCGACGCAGCGGCTGCGCCGGCGGGCGCGACTGATAGCGCGCCAGCTCGACGCACTGCACTGGCTTGAAGGCCTGGTCGCGCAAGCGCCACGCGCGGGCGACTCGGTTGCGGCGTGGTTGCACCCGACGCTGGCCGGCCACCTCGAGGCCTCCGACATCTTCACGCTGGCCCAGCTCGTTGAACGCATCAACGGCATCGGCCGGCGCTGGTACGCGGGCGTCAAGGCGATGGGGGAGGGCAAGGCGCAGCGGGTCGTGGAGTGGCTAAGGGAGCATCAGGACAGCCTCGAGTTGCAACTCGGCCGTCATGTGACGATGGCGCGCAGCCAGCTCTACGCGCACGAACTGCAGGCCGTAGTCGCACCGGCCAGCGACATCCGCCCGCTTGAGAAGTTCATCGTGCCGGCCGAGCTCGACGGCACGCGCGGCCTGTACCGGCGCCCACAGGCGCAGTGCCTGCTGAAGGCCAGCAACGACTACCAGGCCATCCTCGCCTGGCTGCGCTCTAAGCACGGCCTCACGCCGGAGCAGAAGGCCCACCTGAAGGCGCGGCGACGCCAACGCGATGTCATGGGCAACCACGGCGTCGAGCAAGGCATGGACTGGCTGCAGTCCCTGTCGAACACCCAACGGGCGTATCGCAAGGAAGCCGAGCGCTTCCTGCTCTGGGCGATCACGCACAAGGGCAAGGCACTGTCCTCGATGAGCAACGAGGACTGCATCGAGTACCGGGACTTCTTGGCTGACCCGCAGCCGCGCAGCCGTTGGTGCGGTGACCGCGGGCGCGAACGCTGGTCACCGCTGTGGCGGCCGTTCGAGGGGCCGCTGTCGGCGTCGGCGCAGCGGCATGCGGTGACGATCCTGAAGAACCTCTATGGCTTCCTAGTCGATCAGAACTACCTGATGGGGAATCCGTGGTCGGCCGTCAGTGTGCCGCGGACGTCAGGGCCGAAGGTCAATGCGGGGCGGAGTTTTAGCCTGGCGCAGTGGGGGTTTATCGAAGGGCAGTTGAAGATGCTGCCGGCGACCTCGGCGAACCAGCGGCTGGTTTTCGGGCTGCACCTGCTCTACGCGACGGGGCTGCGGTTGTCGGAGGTGGTGGCGGCGACGGTCGATGACCTGCAGTGGGTCGAGTACCCGGCGGATGCGTCAGACGATCAGGCGATGGAAGGCTGGTTGCTGCGGGTGATCGGCAAGGGTCAGAAGGAACGCGAGGTGCCGTTGCCGATCGACGTGGTGGGTGAACTGGCCAGGTACCTGGAATCGCGCGGGCTCGACCCCGACCCTGAGGACATCGCCAACCAGGGGGCGTTCCTGCTCGGCAAGGCGAGCGACGCTGCCTCGCGTGCGCCAGGCTTGAACACGGGTCAGCTGCTTGATCCGCGTGACGGGATCGCGGCGACGACGTTTTACGACCAGATCAAGGCGTTTTTTACGGGCTGCGGGGACGTGCTGCGAGGGCAGGGCGATGGAAAGGGGGCGGAGCGATTTGCGAAGGCCAGCACGCACTGGATGCGGCACTCGCACGCGAGCCACGCGATTGCCGGCGGTATGCCCATCGAGATCGCCCAGCAGAACTTGGGGCATGCGTCGCTGGCCACCACGACGGTTTACGTGACGACCGAGTGCAAGCGGCGGATGAAGGCCATCGAAAAGTTCTGGCAGCGCTAGCGCGTGGGTGATCGAGCACGACCCGCGCTGGCAAACGCTTGCGTCCCATCGCGTCAGATCTGGTCCAGCGGACTGCGTACTCCGCGCCCGCCGCGGTTGAGCACGTGCGTGTAGATCATCGTGGTCGACACGTCGCTGTGGCCGAGGAGTTCCTGTACGGTTCGGATATCGTAGCCCGACTGCAGCAAGTGGGTCGCGAACGAATGCCTCAGCACATGCGGCGAACACGGTTTGACGATCTTGGCGCGACGCGCGGCGCCCGCGACGGCTTTTTGTACCGAGGCCTCATTGAGATGATGGCGGCGCAGCACGCCACTGCGCGGATCGATTGACTTTGTTGTGCTTGGGAACACCCATTGCCAGCCCCAGGCGAGCGGGGCGCGGGGAAACTTCACGGCCAACGCGTCCGGCAGCCAGACCCGGCCGAATCCTTGGGTCACGTCGCGGTCATGCAGCGCCTTGGACTGCGCCATCTGCTGCTTCAGCGGCAGGATCAGGTTCTCGGGGAGAACGGTGACGCGGTCCTTGCCACCCTTGCCGTCGCGCACCAGTAGCTCGCGGCGCTCGAAGCCCACGTCCTTGACTCGCAACCGCAAGCCTTCGAGCAGGCGCATTCCAGTGCCGTACAGCAGCGAGGCCACCAGGCCCGTGGTGCCGTTCATTTCATGCAACAGGTCACGCACCTCCGACGGCGTGAGCACCACCGGCAGGCGCCGCTGGCCTTTGGCCGCGACGATCTCGTCCAGCCAAGGCAGCTGCAACTCCAACACGACCCGGTACAGAAAGAGCAGGGCCGACTTGGCTTGGTTCTGAGTCGACGGCGAGACGCCGCGGTCCACCGCCAAGTGGGTCAGAAATGCGACGACCTCCGTGGCACCCAGGTCTGCAGGATGACGCTTGCCGTGGAAGAGAATGAAGCGACGGATCCAGTCGACGTAGGTGTCCTCCGTGCGAATCGCGTAGTGGCGAACGCGGACGGCTTCGCGCACGCGGTCGAGCAAACGCGGTGGCGCCGACCCATCAGCCGGGTCGGGGCGGG
>JANXWV010000060.1 GCA_025350965.1 Rhizobacter sp. | reverse complement strand
CCGAACAGCCCGGACGAGAACTTCACCCAGAAGGTCAACAAGAAGATGTACCGCGCCGGCATGGCGTCGATCTTCTCGCAGCTGGCCCGCGAAGGCCGCCTCGCCGTCGTTGACTCGCTGACTGTCGACTCGCCCAAAACCAAGGCGCTGGCCGCCAAGTTCAAGGCGATGGGCCTCGATTCGGTTCTGGTCATCACCGATCAGCTCGACGACAACCTGCTGATGGCTTCGCGCAACCTCATGAACGTGCTCATCGTCGAGCCGCGTCACGCCGACCCGCTGGCGCTGGTGCACTACAAGAAGGTGCTCGTCACCAAGGCGGCCGTCGAGCAACTCAAGGAGATGCTGGCATGACCAACCCAGTCAAACACAACGAGGGCCGATTGGCCCAGGTGCTGGTTGCGCCGATCGTCAGCGAAAAGGCGACCATGGCTGCTGAGAAGCACAACCAGGTGCTTTTCAAGGTGCTGCGCGATGCCACCAAGCCCGAGATCAAGGCGGCTGTTGAACTGATGTTCAAGGTCGAGGTCGAGTCCGTCTCGACTGTGATCCAAAAGGGCAAGGTCAAGCGTTTCGGCAAGTCGATTGGCCGCCGCGACCACGTCAAGAAGGCGTATGTGTCGCTCAAGAAGGGCCAGGAGCTCAACTTCTCCGGGGAGGCCGCGTAATGGCCGTCATCAAAGTCAAACCGACTTCGCCTGGCCGCCGCGCCGTGGTCAAGGTGGTCCACGCGCACCTGCACAAAGGTAAGCCCGAGGCATCGTTGCTCGAGCCGCAAATGCAGAATGCCGGCCGCAACAACAACGGCCACATCACGATCCGGCATCGCGGCGGTGGGCACAAGCACCACTACCGCATCGTTGACTTCGTGCGCAACAAGGACGCGATTCCGGCGAAGGTCGAGCGCATCGAGTACGACCCGAACCGCACGGCGCACATTGCATTGGTGTGCTACGCCGACGGTGAGCGCCGCTACATCATTGCGCCGCGGGGTCTGGAAGTGGGTGCGACAGTGTTGAGCGGGGCTGAGGCTCCGATCAAGGCTGGCAACACGCTGCCGATTCGCAACATTCCGGTGGGCTCGATCATCCATGCCATCGAAATGTTGCCCGGCAAGGGCGCGCAGATGGTGCGCTCGGCTGGCACTTCGGCGACTTTGCTGGCCCGCGAAGGCACTTACGCGCAGGTTCGCTTGCGCTCGGGTGAGGTTCGCCGGATTCACATCGACTGCCGCGCCACCATCGGTGAGGTGAGCAACGAAGAGCACAGCCTGCGCCAGTACGGCAAAGCTGGCGCCATCCGCTGGAAGGGCATTCGCCCGACCGTTCGCGGTGTTGCCATGAACCCGGTTGACCACCCGCACGGCGGTGGCGAGGGCCGCACTGGTGAGGGCCAGGTTCCTGTGTCGCCGTGGAACACGATGACCAAGGGCTACCGCACTCGCAATAACAAGCGCACGCAGACGTTCATCGTCTCGCGTCGCAAAAAGTAAGGGGAACGGCCATGACTCGTTCACTCAAGAAGGGCCCGTTCATCGACCATCACCTTCAGGCGAAGGTCGAAAAAGCGGTTGCCACCAAAGACAAGAAGCCAATCAAGACCTGGTCGCGCCGCTCGACGATCCTGCCCGATTTCATCGGTGTCACGATCGCCGTGCACAACGGCAAGCAGCACGTGCCGGTGTATGTCACGGACCAGATGGTCGGCCACAAGCTCGGCGAATTTGCGCTCACCCGCACGTTCAAGGGGCACCCGGCGGACAAGAAGGCCAACAAGAAATAAGGAGCAGCGACGATGGAAACCAAATCAATCGTTCGCGGCGTTCGCCTGTCGGCCGACAAGGGCCGGCTGGTGGCCGACCTGATCCGCGGCAAGAAGGTAGACCAGGCTTTGAACATCCTGGCGTTCACGCAGAAGAAGGCCTCCGGCATCATCAAGAAGTGCCTGGAGTCCGCGATCGCGAACGCCGAGCACAACGACGGCGCCGATATCGACGAACTCAAGGTCACGACGATCTACGTCGAGCAAGGTACCTCACTGAAGCGCTCCGGCGCTCGGGCCAAGGGCCGTGGTGCGCGCATCGTCAAACCGACTGCGCACATTTACATCACCGTCGGCAACTGAGGCTCAAGGAACACCATGGGACAAAAGATTCACCCGACCGGTTTCCGTCTGCCGGTCACGCGCAACTGGGCTTCACGCTGGTATGCGTCCAACAAAAACTTCGCGACCATGCTCGCCGAAGACTTGCGCGTACGCGAGTACCTCAAGGTCAAGCTGAAAAGCGCGGCCGTGTCGCGCATCTTGATCGAACGCCCCGCCAAGAACGCGCGCATCACCATCTTCTCGGCACGCCCGGGCGTGGTGATCGGTAAGAAGGGCGAGGATATCGAGAACCTCAAGGCCGAACTGACGCGACGCCTCGGCGTGCCGGTGGCTGTGAACATCGAAGAGGTGCGCAAGCCCGAAGTCGATGCTCAACTGATTGCCGACAGCATCACGCAGCAGCTTGAGAAGCGCATCATGTTCCGCCGTGCTATGAAGCGCGCGATGCAGAACGCAATGCGCCTGGGTGCCCAAGGCATCAAGCTGATGTCGTCTGGCCGCTTGAACGGTATCGAGATCGCACGTTGCGAGTGGTACCGTGAAGGCCGCGTGCCGCTTCACACCTTGAAGGCCGACATCGACTACGGCTTTTCGGAAGCCAAGACAACCTACGGGATCATCGGCGTGAAGTGCTGGGTGTACCGTGGCGACCGCTTGGCCAACGGCGAATCGCCTGGCATCGTCACGCCCCCGGGCGCAGAAGACGACCGCCGTGGCCCGCGCCGCGGCCCGCCGCGGGGCCCGGGCGGTGCACCGGCCGGCCGTGGCGGCCGCCCGGGTGGTGGTGGTTCGGATCGCGGCGCGCCGCGCAACGACCGCCCTGCCGACGCCGCAGTGGCAGCAACTGCCGCACCTGCCGGCGATGCGCCGAAGGTGCCGGCAGTCAAACGCGTGCGCAAGGCACCAACGCCAGGCGCAGCGCCGGGTTCGGCGCCAGACGCCAAAGGAGAATAAAGAATGCTGCAACCTGCACGCAGAAAATACCGCAAGGAACAAAAGGGTCGCAACACGGGTGTTGCCACCCGCGGTGCCGCCGTTTCGTTCGGCGACTTCGGCCTCAAGGCCACCGAGCGTGGTCGCCTGACGGCGCGCCAGATCGAAGCCGCGCGCCGCGCCATTTCACGCCACGTGAAGCGCGGCGGCCGCATCTGGATCCGCATCTTCCCGGACAAGCCGATCTCGCAAAAGCCGGCTGAAGTTCGCATGGGCAACGGCAAGGGCAACCCCGAGTACTACGTCGCTGAAATTCAGCCCGGCAAGGTGTTGTATGAAATCAATGGCGTGGCCGAAGAGCTGGCGCGTGAAGCGTTCACTCTGGCTGCCGCCAAGCTGCCGCTGAAGTGCACGTTTGTCGCACGCCAGGTCGGCGCCTGAGGAGCATCGTCATGAAAGCATCAGAACTCCGCACGAAAGACGTTGCCGGCCTTCAGAAGGAAGTCGGCGACTTGCTGAAGGCCCATTTCGGCCTGCGCATGCAGAAGGCCACGCAACAACTGACCAACCACACCCAGCTGGGCAATACGCGCCGCGACATCGCGCGCGCCAAGACAGTGTTGGCTCAGAAGAAGAAGGAAGCAGCGAAATGAGCGAGAACGCTATTTCCACCAGCGTCGTCGCGGCTCCTGCCGAGCCGAAGGCGAAGAACACCCGCACCCTCGTAGGCAAGGTCGTGAGCGACAAGCGCGCGAAGACCATCACGGTGCTCATCGAGCGGCGCGCCAAGCACGAGCTCTACGGCAAGATCGTCGCGCGCTCGAGCAAGTACCACGCCCATGATGAGAACGGCGAGTACAAGATGGGCGATGTGGTCGAGATCGCCGAAACACGTCCCATCTCCAAGACCAAGTCCTGGGTGGTGACGCGTCTGGTTCAGAAGGCCATCTCGGTCTGAAATCCCACGTTCTGCGCAACGGTCGGTACGCCGGTTAAGCGGGTGTCCGGCCGTTTTTTTGTTTCAGTTGATCGAAGGAAACCATCATGTTGAAAGTTGGCGACAAGCTGCCCGCAGGCACTCTCTCCGAGTTCGTGGAGGTCGAGGGGAACGGCTGCTCCATTGGCCCGAATTCGTTCGACGTGTCGAAGACCGCCGCCGGCAAGAAGATCGCCATCTTCGCGCTGCCGGGAGCGTTCACGCCCACGTGTTCGGCGCAGCATGTGCCCGGCTATGTCCAGAATGCGGGTGCCTTGAAGGCCGCAGGCGTGGATGAAATCTGGTGCTTGTCGGTCAACGACGCGTTCGTGATGGGCGCCTGGGGGCGCGATCAACACACCGGCGGCAAGGTGCGCATGATGGCTGACGGCAGTGCCGATTTCGCCAAAGCCACCGGCCTGACGCTCGACCTGACGGCACGCGGCATGGGCATGCGCTCTAACCGCTACTCGATGCTTGTCGTCGACGGCGAGGTCAAAACTCTGAACGTCGAAGCCCCAGGAAAATTCGAGGTGAGCGACGCCGCCACGCTGCTTGCGCAGGCGCGCCAGCATCTGGGGTGATTCTGGCTGGAGCACTGTCTGTGCTCGGTGGCCTCTCGTGACTTCGCTCAAGCAATTTGACGTGGTCCGATAAATTGCTGCATAATCGAAGACTTCGCTGAAATCTTACGCCTTCCATTCGGCAGGGCACGGGGTTTCGGATCCGCCCAAACGGGTGGGTCACCTTTGACGGGTGGCCTGCACGACGGGCCCAAGACTGATGCGCTGTACTGCGTATCAAGTTGGGGACAGACAATGATTCAAATGCAATCGCGGCTCGATGTCGCGGACAACACGGGTGCCAAGTCGGTCATGTGCATCAAGGTGCTCGGTGGCTCGCGTCGCCGTTACGCCGGGATCGGTGACGTGATCAAGGTCAGCATCAAGGAAGCTGCACCGCGCGCCCGCGTCAAGAAGGGCGAGGTCTACAGCGCCGTGGTCGTTCGCACCGCCAAGGGCGTGCGTCGCCAGGATGGCTCGCTGGTGAAGTTCGATGGCAATGCCGCCGTCCTGCTGAACGCCAAGTTGGAGCCGATCGGAACGCGCATCTTCGGGCCCGTGACGCGCGAACTGCGCACCGAGCGCTTCATGAAGATCGTGTCGCTTGCGCCTGAAGTTCTCTGAGCTGCGCAACCTCGAAATACAGGACAGGTCATGAACAAGATTCGCAAAGGCGACCAGGTCATCGTGTTGACTGGCCGTGACAAGGGCAAGCGCGGCGCCGTGCTGCAGCGCGTCGATGAAGAACGCATCCTCGTCGAGGGCGTGAACGTGGTTAAGAAGCACGTCAAGCCGAACCCGATGAAGGGCACCACGGGCGGCGTCGTCGACAAGACCTTGTCGATCCACCAGTCGAACGTCGCTATCTTCAACGCTGCCACCGGCAAAGCCGACCGCGTCGGCATCAAGCTCGGCGCCGATGCCAAGACGAACAAGGTCACGCGCGTGCGTGTCTTCAAGTCCAGCGGCATCGAAATCAAGGCCTAAGAGGTTCTCATGGCTAAACAACAAGCAAGTTCCGCAGCGCCGAAGGTTGCTCGCCTTCAGGCAATTTTCCGCGACACGATCTCGCCTGCGATGGTCGAGAAGTTCGGCTACAAGTCGCCGATGCAGGTGCCGCGCATCACAAAAATCACGCTCAACATGGGTGTGAGCGAGGCGGTCTCCGACAAGAAGGTCATGGATCACGCTGTCAGTGACCTGACCAAGATCGCCGGCCAGAAGCCGGTGGTCACCAAGTCGAAGAAGGCAATTGCTGGATTCAAGATTCGTGATGGGGTCCCCATCGGTTGCATGGTCACCTTGCGTGGTGTTCAGATGTATGAGTTCCTGGATCGGTTCGTGACCATCGCGTTGCCTCGGGTGCGCGACTTCCGCGGTATCTCGGGCCGTGCGTTCGATGGCCGCGGCAATTACAACATCGGCGTCAAGGAACAGATCATTTTTCCTGAAGTCGATTACGACAAGATCGATGTGCTGCGTGGCCTGAACATCAGCATCACCACGACCGCGAAGAACGACGAGGAGGCGAAGGCCTTGCTCACCGCGTTCAAGTTCCCGTTCAAGAACTGAAGGACCAGCCCGTGGCCAAAACTTCCCTCATTCAGCGCGAACTGAAGCGCACGCAACTGGTTGCCAAGTACGCGAAGAAATACGCGGAGCTCAAGGGCACTGCCAACGACGCGAAGAAGTCCGACGAAGAGCGCTATGCCGCTCGGCTGGAGTTGCAGAGGCTCCCGCGCAATGCTTACCCGACGCGCCAGCGCAACCGCTGCGAGCTGACCGGGCGCCCGCGTGGCACCTTCCGCAAGTTCGGCCTGGGCCGGAACAAGATTCGCGAATTGGCGTTCAAGGGTGACATCCCGGGCGTCGTCAAGGCCAGCTGGTAAGCCCCGCGCTTGTCCATGACTGCCTGATCAGGAGATATATCCATGAGCATGAGTGATCCCATCGCCGACATGCTGACCCGCATCCGCAACGCGCAGATGGTTCAAAAGGTCAGTGTGATGATGCCGGCGTCGAAGTTGAAGACGGCCATCGCCGAAGTCTTGAAGTCCGAGGGCTACATCGACAACTTCGCCATCCGTGGCGAGGCCGACAAGCCCCAACTCGAGATCGCGCTGAAGTATTACGCCGGTAAGCCCGTGATCGAGCACATCGAGCGTGTCAGCCGCCCTGGCTTGCGCGTTTACAAGGGTCGTCACGAGATTCCGAACGTGAAGAACGGTCTGGGTGTGGCGATCGTGACCACGCCGCAGGGTGTGATGACGGATCGCAAAGCGCGCCAGGCCGGTATCGGCGGCGAAGTGCTCTGCTACGTCGCGTAAAGGAAGGACACGTCATGTCACGCGTAGGAAAGATGCCGCTGCCAGTGCCCAAGGGCGTGGATGTGTCGGTGGGCGCTGAGCAGATCAGTGTCAAGGGTTCGCTTGGGACGCTTGTTCGCCCTGTGCATGCTCTGGTGGCGGTCAAGAGCGAAGAGGGTCGTCTGACCTTCGCGCCGGCCAATGATTCGGTCGAGGCCGATGCGATGTCGGGCACGATGCGCGCGCTGGTGGCCAACATGGTCACTGGTGTCAGCAAGGGCTTCGAGAAGAAGTTGTCGCTGGTCGGCGTGGGTTACCGTGCGGCCGCTGTGGGCTCGAAGCTGAACCTGCAAATCGGCTTCTCGCACCCGGTGGGCAAGGACATGCCCGAAGGCGTGAAAGTGGCCTGCCCGACGCAAACCGAAATCATCATCACCGGCGCTGACCGGCAGGTGGTGGGGCAGATCGCCGCCGAAGTTCGCGCCATCCGCCCGCCAGAGCCCTACAAAGGCAAAGGCATTCGCTATGTCGGCGAAAAGGTCGTCATCAAAGAGACCAAGAAGAAGTAAGGGGCACCTGACATGTCATTGACCAAAAAAGATCAGCGCATTCGCCGTTCGCGCCAGACACGCGCACGAATTTCCGTGCAGCGCGTTGCGCGCCTGTCGGTATACCGCACCAACCTGCACATCTACGCCAGTGTCATTTCGGATGACGGCGCCAAGGTGCTGGTCAGCGCGTCGACCGCAGAAGCCGACGTCCGAAAGGAATTGGCGGGTGACGCAAAGACGGCCGGCAAGGGCGGCAACGTCGCCGCCGCTGCCGTGATCGGCAAGCGCATCGCCGAAAAGGCAAGGGCCGCTGGCATCGACAAGGTTGCGTTCGACCGCGCAGGTTTTGCGTACCACGGCCGCGTCAAAGCGTTGGCCGAAGCCGCGCGCGAAGCCGGCCTGCAGTTCTAAGAACCGCGCCTCTAAGGAATCATCATGGCAAAGTTTCAACCCCGCGTTCAAGACGAAGGTCGTGACGACGGTCTGAAGGAAAAGATGATCGCGGTGAACCGCGTCACCAAGGTAGTGAAGGGCGGCCGCACGCTGAGCTTCGCTGCCCTGACTGTCGTGGGCGACGGCGACGGCCGCATCGGCATGGGCAAGGGCAAGGCCAAGGAAGTGCCGGTCGCAGTGACCAAGGCCATGGACTCGGCGCGCCGCAACATGCTGAAGGTGTCTTTGAAGAACGGCACCATTCACCACAAGGTGGTCGGCGAGCATGGTGCTTCGCATGTGCTGATGGCTCCCGCGCCCGCCGGTACCGGCATCATCGCCGGCGGCCCGATGCGCGCGGTGTTCGAGGTGATGGGCGTGACCGACATCGTCTGCAAGAGCCTCGGCTCGTCGAACCCGTACAACTTGGTTCGAGCCACGCTGGACGCATTGAAAAACTCGACCACGCCGGCCGAAGTGGCTGCCAAGCGCGGTCTGACGGTTGAAGAACTCTTCAACTGATCTCATCTGCGCTGCGGAGAACAATCATGGCTGACACGAATACACCTAAGAGCGACACAACCAAGAGCACTGTGCACATCAAGTTGGTGCGCAGCATCAACGGCACGCGCGAGTCGCACCGTGCCACCGTGCGCGGCCTGGGCCTGCGCAAGCTGAACAGCGAGTCGACCCTCGAAGACACGCCTTCAGTGCGCGGCATGATCAACAAGGTCTCGTACCTGGTCAAGGTGCTCTGAGCGCCGACCTCGCGCCCCCAAAGGACAAGCACATGGAACTCAATACCATCCAGCCGGCTGACGGCTCAAAGCGGCAGCGCCGGCGCGTGGGCCGTGGCATCGGCTCTGGTCTGGGCAAGACCGCAGGCCGCGGCCACAAGGGCCAGAAGTCGCGTTCGGGCGGCTACCACAAAGTGGGTTTCGAAGGCGGCCAAATGCCGCTGCAGCGCCGCTTGCCGAAGCGTGGGTTCAAGTCGCACTTGCTTCAATTCAACGACGAGATCACGTTGACCGACCTGCAACGCCTCGGTGCGGCCGAAGTCGACCTGCTGTCATTGAAGCAGGCTCGCCTGGTGGGTGAGCTGATCAAGAACGTCAAGGTCATCAAGACCGGCGAGCTGACCTTGAAGGTCACGCTCAAAGGCATCGGCGCGACCGCCGGCGCCAAGGCCGCCATTGAGGCAGCTGGCGGTTCGGTGGCTTGATCGCACTCGCCGACCTCACCACCGACAACCCCCTTCACTGACCTGCGAGAAGCGCACCCGTGGCAACCAACGCGAATCAACTGGCGAAGAGCGGCAAGTTCGGCGATCTCCGTCGCCGGCTTGTGTTCCTGTTGCTGGCGCTCGTGGTGTACCGCGTGGGGGCGCATATTCCCGTGCCCGGCATCGACCCGAACCAGCTTGCGCAGTTGTTCAAGGGTCAGTCGGGCGGCATCCTGAGCTTGTTCAACATGTTCTCGGGCGGGGCGCTCTCGCGCTTTACCGTATTTGCGCTGGGGATCATGCCGTACATATCGGCGTCGATCATCATGCAGTTGATGACCTATGTGATCCCGACGCTGGAGGCGCTTAAGAAAGAAGGCGAGTCCGGCCGTCGCAAGATCACGCAGTACACGCGTTATGGCACGCTTGGACTGGCACTGTTTCAGTCGCTGGGCATTGCCCTTGCGCTCGAAGGTTCGGCCGGTCTGGTGATCACGCCGGGGTTCGGCTTCAGGCTCACTGCGGTTGTCAGCCTTGTCGCCGGGACGATGTTTCTGATGTGGCTGGGTGAGCAGATCACCGAACGCGGCCTCGGAAACGGAATTTCGATCTTGATATTTGGCGGCATTGCTGCTGGCTTGCCGGGTGCGCTGGGCCAGTTCGCAAGCTTGGTGAGTCAAGGGTCGATGAGCATCGTGGCGGCGCTGTTCGTCTCGATCGTCGTCGCTGCTGTCACCTTTGCCGTTGTGTTCGTCGAGCGCGGCCAGCGCAAAATTTTGGTGAATTACGCCAAGCGGCAAGTCGGCAACAAGGTCTACGGCGGCCAATCGTCTCACCTGCCCTTGAAGCTGAACATGTCGGGCGTAATCCCACCGATCTTCGCGTCGTCGATCATCCTGTTGCCGACGACGGCCGTGAGTTGGTTCGCCACCGGTGACAGCTTCCGCTGGCTCAAGGACTTGGCCGATCTGTTGCGGCCCGGCCAGCCGATCTACGTGATGTTGTACGCCGCAGCTATTGTCTTCTTCTGCTTCTTTTACACGGCGCTGGTGTTCAACAGCCGTGAGACGGCCGACAACCTGAAGAAGAGTGGCGCGTTCATTCCAGGCATCCGCCCCGGTGACCAGACCGCCAGGCACATCGACAAGATCTTGTCGCGCCTCACGATGGCTGGCGCGATCTACATCACCCTGGTGTGTCTGTTGCCCGAATTTCTGACTCTGAAGTACAACGTCCCGTTCTACTTCGGTGGCACCTCGCTGTTGATCATCGTCGTTGTGACGATGGATTTCTGGGCCCAGGTGCAGAGCTATGTGATGAGCCAGCAGTACGAGTCATTGTTGAAAAAAGCGAACTTCAAGGCGACCTGAAACGACATTCATGGCAAAAGACGATGTCATTCAGATGCAGGGCGAGATTCTCGAGAACCTCCCCAACGCCACATTTCGCGTCAAGCTGGAGAACGGGCACGTGGTGCTCGGCCACATCTCGGGGAAGATGCGCATGCACTACATCCGCATCCTCCCCGGTGACAAGGTGACGGTGGAATTGACCCCTTACGATCTGAGCCGTGCTCGCATCGTGTTCCGGGCCAAGTAACAAGATTTGGAATGAGCCCTTGCCGGGCTCCAGGAGAGAAACATGAAAGTCGCAGCGTCGGTCAAGAAGATGTGCCGCAATTGCAAGGTGATTCGCCGCAAGGGCGTGGTGCGCGTGATCTGCACCGATCCTCGCCACAAGCAGCGCCAAGGCTAAGGCCGGATTGAACAGTTAAGAGGACGAACATGGCACGCATCGCTGGTATCAACATTCCGCCCCACAAACACACCGAGATCGGTCTGACGTCGATCTACGGCATCGGCCGTACCACGGCGCAGAAGATCTGCACCGCCAGCGGCGTGCCGTTCGACCGCAAGGTCAAGGACCTGACCGATGGGGACCTTGAAAAGATCCGGGAAGAGATCGGCCGCATCACCATCGAAGGCGACCTGCGCCGCGAAATGTCGATCAACATCAAGCGGCTGATGGATCTGGGTTGCTACCGGGGCTTCCGTCACCGCCGCGGTCTGCCGGTCCGCGGCCAGCGCACGAAGACGAATGCGCGCACGCGCAAGGGCCCGCGCAAGTCGGGCGCCCTGGTCAAGAAGTGACCCGCCGTCATTTCATGAAGAAATGACCTTTGTTGTTTCATCAAGAAGTGAATGCCGGCCGCGTCAAGAGATTAAGTAAAGGTCAATATGGCTAAGTCACCTGTCAATACCGCCGCCCAACGCGTGCGGAAAAAAGTCCGCAAGAACGTTGCGGACGGCGTTGCACACGTGCACGCGTCGTTCAACAACACGATCATCACGATCACCGATCGCCAGGGTGGCGCGCTGTCGTGGGCGTCGAGTGGTGGCCAGGGTTTCAAGGGCTCACGCAAGAGCACGCCTTTCGCTGCCCAGGTGGCTGCCGAAGTGGCTGGCCGTGCAGCGCAAGACCAGGGCATCAAGAACCTGGATGTGCGCATCAAGGGCCCGGGCCCGGGCCGTGAGTCGTCAGTGCGCGCGCTGGCGTCGCTCGGAATCCGCATCAATTCGATCTCTGACGTGACGCCGGTGCCGCACAACGGTTGCCGCCCGCAAAAGCGCCGTCGCATCTGAGGATCGATCCGTTTCGTTGTCGGCGGTGCCCATCAGGCGCCGCCGACTTTTTCACTTCCAATATTGGAAGTTGAAGCCCACCGTCTGAGCGCCCATAACAACACTTGCCAGACTCGCGCAAGCTGCAAAGTTCAGCCTGCGTCAGATTGACCAAAGGACATCAACGTGGCACGTTATCTCGGCCCCAAGGGCAAACTTTCCCGCCGTGAAGGCACCGACCTGTTCCTGAAGAGCGCTCGCCGCCCGATCGGGGACAAGGTCAAGTTCGACAGCAAGCCCGGCCAGCACGGCCGCACGTCCGGCACCCGCACGTCCGACTTTGGCCTGCAACTGCGCGAGAAGCAAAAGGTCAAGCGCATGTACGGCATCCTGGAGCGCCAGTTCCGCCGCTACTTCGCCGAGGCCGAGCGCCGTAAGGGCAACACGGGTGCGAACCTGTTGATGCTGCTCGAATCGCGCCTGGACAACGTCGTGTACCGCATGGGCTTCGGTTCGACCCGTGCCGAAGCGCGCCAGATGGTGTCGCACAAGTCGATCACGGTGAACGGCGCGTCCGTCAACATCGCCTCGTTCCTGGTCAAGGCCGGTGACGTGGTCGCGGTGCGCGAGAAGTCGAAGAAGCAGCTGCGCATCATCGACGCGGTGAAGCTGGCCGAAGGTCAGGGCATGCCCGACTGGGTGTCTGTGGATGCTGCCAAGCTTGAAGGCACTTTCAAGAAGGCACCGGACCGGGACCAGTTCGGCGCCGACATCAAGGAAGCGCTGATCGTCGAGCTGTACTCACGCTAAACGAACAGAACGGCAAGGTGGCGGCTGGGCCGCCACCTTGCGAGATTTCTGCTACTGCGCGTGCCGGCCGCGCAGAAAGCGATTTATTCCGCCCGGCGCTGTCCATCAGCCTTATCGGTGTAACGAGCCGAGGGTATTGAGACGAACAGGACTTCAATGCAAACCAATCTGCTGAAACCCAAAGCCATTCACGTCGAGCCGCTCGGCGGCAACCGCGCCAAGGTCACCCTCGAGCCGTTCGAGCGCGGCTACGGCCACACGTTGGGCAATGCGCTGCGCCGCGTGCTCCTGTCATCGATGGTGGGCTATGCACCCACGGAAGTGACGATCGCCGGCGTGCTGCACGAATACTCGGCCATCGACGGCGTGCAGGAAGACGTCGTCCACATCATGCTGAACCTGAAGGGTGTGGTCTTCCGCCTGCACAACCGGGATGAGGTAACGCTGGTGCTGCGCAAAGAGGGTGAAGGCCCGGTCACCGCCGGTGACATCCAGACCCCGCACGACGTGGAAATCATCAACCCCGAGCACGTGATCGCGCACCTGTCGCACGGCGGCAAGCTTGACATGCAGATCAAGGTCGAGAAGGGCCGTGGCTACGTACCGGGCACGATGCGCCGCTATGGCGACGAGCCGACCAAGTCGATCGGCCGCATCGTGCTGGACGCATCGTTCTCGCCGGTGGCTCGCGTGAGCTACACCGTGGAGAGCGCCCGCGTCGAGCAGCGCACCGACCTCGACAAGCTGGTGATGGAGATCAACACCAACGGCGCCATCACACCCGAGGAAGCGATTCGCAACTCGGCCAAGATCCTGGTCGAGCAGCTGATGGTGTTCGCGCAACTCGAAGGCGAGATCAGCACGTTTGCGGATGCGCCCACGCCGCGCAACACGCAGTTCGACCCGATCCTGCTGCGCCCGGTCGACGAACTCGAACTGACGGTGCGGTCCGCGAACTGCCTGAAAGCCGAGAACATCTACTACATCGGCGACCTGATCCAGCGCACAGAGACCGAGTTGCTGAAGACGCCGAACCTCGGCCGCAAGTCGCTCAACGAGATCAAGGAAGTGCTGGCTTCGCGCGGGCTCACGCTCGGCGCACGGCTGGAGAATTGGCCGCCCCAGGGCCTGGACAAGCGATAAACAAAACAGGGCCAAAGAAGGCTCGGTGCAACCGGCAGTACCTGATACGGCTGCCGGAATTCATAGTAAAGAAAGGACCGCACCATGCGTCACCGTCACGGACTCCGCAAACTCAACCGCACCAGCTCGCACCGCCTTGCGATGCTGCGCAACATGTGCAACTCGCTGCTCACGCACGAGGCCATCAAGACCACGGTCCCCAAGGCCAAGGAACTGCGCCGCGTCGTCGAGCCGCTCATCACGCTCGCCAAGGAAGCCACGCTCGCGAACCGCCGCCTGGCCTTCGACCGGCTGCGCGACCGCGACGTCGTCGCCAAGCTCTTCAACGAACTCGGCCCGCGTTACAACGCGCGCCCGGGCGGCTACACCCGCATCCTGAAGATGGGCTTCCGCGTGGGCGACAACGCGCCGATGGCCTTTGTCGAACTCGTGGACCGCCCCGAGGCGGCTGCCACCGAAGTCAAGGGCGACGAATAGGCCCTGGTCGTTGCGGGCCTCGCCTCGCGATCAAGCACCCAGGGCCGGCGGACACGCTGGCCCTTTTTGCATTCGGGAGCTGCACATTCAACGCGAGTCGCTGTCAGTTGGAACCTGCCGACGCGACCAAGCTCTGAACAGAGCACCGACAATCGAGCCGCCATGCCCCTTCGCCTCGCCCTCACGTTCTGGTTGCGGTTCGCCGCCGCCTGCCTGTTGTGTGGCGCCTGGCACGCGCGTGCGGCAGATGAGTTTCTCGACCCTGCGATTGCGTTCAAGTTGCAGGCGCGCTCGCTCGACCAGCGCACCATCGAGTTGACCTACACCGTTGCACCCGGCTACTACCTGTACCACGAGCAATTCAAGTTCGCGGCAGCCAGCGCGACGCTGGGCGTGCCTGTGTTTCCGCCGGGCAAAGTGAAGTTCGACGAGACCTTCCAGAAGAACGTCGAGACGCATCGTGACACGGTCGTCATCCGCCTGCCGATCTCGCAGGCCGAAGCTGCATTCAAACTGACCGCTACCAACCAAGGTTGCGCTGACAAGGGCCTGTGCTACCCACCCCAGGACCGCGTGCTGGAAGTGCGCCTGGCGGGCTTTGGTGGCGATGGCGCAGTGAGTTTGCTGCCCGCTGCGTCTGAAGCGGGCCTCGCTACTGCGAGCGCAGGCGACCGCCAGGTGCCGCCGATGTCGGCTGCGGTAGGTAGCTCGCGCATCGACGCCGCCTTGCAGGCTGGCAAAGTCTGGCCGGCGGTGGGTGTGTTCTTCCTCGCCGGCGTTTTGCTGTCGCTCACGCCTTGCGTGCTGCCGATGTTGCCCATCCTGTCGTCCATCATCGTGGGGCAGGGCGCACAGGTTTCGCGCGGCCGGGGCTTCGCGCTGGCTTTGAGCTATTCGCTCGGCATGGCAACGGTCTACACCGCACTCGGTGTCGCAGCCGGCCTGGCCGGCGAAGGCCTTGCCGCGAGCTTGCAAAACCCGTGGGTGCTGGGCGTGTTTGCGGTCGGGCTGGTGGTGATGGCCATGTCGATGTTCGGAGCCTATGAGCTGCAACTTCCGGCCGCCATCACAAACCGCGTTGCCGATGCGTCGCAACGCCTGCCGGCCGGCCGGGTGGCCGGTGTGTTCGCGATGGGCGGCATCTCTGCATTGATCGTGAGCCCCTGCGTGGCCGCGCCGCTGGCCGGGGCGCTGGTTTACCTGAGCCAGACCCGTGACGTGGTCTTGGGCGGCTCGGCGCTGTTCGCGCTGGCGGCGGGCATGAGCCTGCCATTGCTGCTGATCGGTGCGTCGGCGGGGGCGCTGTTACCGCGCACCGGCGCGTGGATGACCGAGGTCAAGCGCTTCTTCGGCGTCCTGCTGCTCGGCGTGGCTCTGTGGACGGTGCAATCGGTGTTGCCGGGCTCTCTGTCGCTGGCACTGTGGGGTGCGCTAGTCATCTGTGCGGCCGTGCTGCTGCTGTCTTCCCACGCGGCACGCGACAAGCCAATCACCCGCAGCCTGTGGCGCCGTGTCGTGGCCGTAGTGCTGGCGACTGGCGGGTTGCTGCAATTGGTGGGTGCGGCATCGGGCGGAGCCGATCCGCTGCAGCCGTTGGCGCACCTCGCTGGGTTGGGCAGGGGTGCTGCGGCGCAGGCGCTGCGGTTCGAGCCGGTGCGCAGCGTTGCAGAGCTGGACGTGGCGCTGAAGACTGCCGGGCGCCCCGTTGTTGTCGATTTCTATGCCGACTGGTGCGTGTCGTGCAAGGAGATGGAACGTTTCACCTACACCGATGAAGCGGTTCGCCGCCGAATGAGCGGCGCTCTGCTACTGAAGGCGGACGTGACCGCCAACAACGAACAAGACCGCGCGTTGCTCAAGCGCTTCGCGTTGTTCGGTCCGCCGGGCACGATCTTCTTCGACGCGCAAGGCCATGAGCTGAAGCCTGCGCGGGTCATCGGCTACCAGAACACGCAGACCTTTTTGCGCACACTGGATGCGGCGGGGCTCTGAACGAGCAGCCATTCGCCCACACTGTGCTACACTCATAGGCTCAGTCGCGAGGTGGAGCAGTCTGGTAGCTCGTTGGGCTCATAACCCAAAGGTCGCAGGTTCAAATCCTGCCCTCGCAACCATAAATTCAACAACAACAACAACAACTAACGAATTGGCAAACGCCGTCCCTGTGGACGGCGTTTTGCTTTGTGGTTCGAATTGCGTTCCGGGTCATGCATGAGCCAGCCCGTAAGCCGCCCGCAATGATTCCCGGAAGGTGGCCGCACTGAAGCGCTTCTGGGCTTCCGCCTTGCCGGCGCGGCCGATGCGCTGCCGCAATTCGGCGTTGTCGATCAGCATTGCCATGCAGGCTTCGAACTCGTCGAGCGTCTGACACGGGTAGCCGGTCTCGCCGTGGCGAATCAGGTCGCGGTGGTGTGGCGTGTCGAGCGCGATGCGGGCCACGCCAGTGGCCATGTCCAGGCTGGTGCGCCGCAGGAAGTTGCCGGTGGGCGTGATGCGCGAGTCGTTCGTGAGCTTGAACTCGCGCTCCCACTGTTCGCGTACCACCGGGTCGCTGCGCAGCACTTCGGCAAGAACCTGCTCGGAGTTGCGCACCATAGTGCGGAACTTCAGGCACCGACACAGCTTGCCGTTCGCGCCGACGCGCAAATGCCCTTAGAGCAGAGGCGCGCCGTCACTGAGCCACAGCAGCGCGGCCAGCACAGCGATCAACGGCGAGAGCGCAAGAAGGATCAACAGTGCGCCCAGCGCGTCGAGACGGGCCAGCAGGCTCTCGAAGGGGCTGCCCTTGTGCTCGACGCGGGCGTGGGTGGCAGACGCCCAGATCAGGTACTGGGCCAGTTGCATGGGGTGCCCCGGTTTCTGCGGATGTAACCGCCAGTTGCAACCTCTGTTCCCAGGCCGGCCCCAAAACGTGGGGTGGTCCAGAGCGCTGCTCGACGGTGCGCCGGGTCCCGGTGGGGCGCTCGGCCCGCCGCCCTACAATCGACAGGCTATGCCCCCGGCGTTGTGCCGAGCCCCACAGAGGAAATACACGTGTTCATCTCCGAAGCCTTTGCGCAGGCCGCACCCGCCGCGCCCGCTGCCACCGCCGCTGCCGACTCGCCCTTCGGCAGCCTGGGCAGCATGTTGCCCCTGGTGCTTATGTTCGTGGTGCTGTACTTCGTGATGATCCGCCCCCAGATGAAGCGCCAGAAGGAAGCCAAGGCCATGATCGATGCGCTGGCCAAAGGCGACGAGGTCGTCACCACCGGCGGCATGCTGGGCAAGATCTCCAAGATCGGCGAGAGCTTTCTCACCGTCGAGATTGCCAGCGGTGTGGAAATCCAGGTGCAACGCGGTGCCGTGGTGCAGGTGCTGCCCAAGGGCACCGTCAAGTAACCCACAGCTCAACGCAAGCGCCCGGTCGCGGCGCAGGGCCATGCACCTGCGCGCACCCGGCGCACCGCTTTTGGGGGCTCGCCCCCCGAGGAAGATCGGATGAACCGCTACCCCGCCTGGAAATACGCGCTGCTCGTGGTGGCGCTGCTCATCGGGCTGATCTACACGCTGCCCAACTTCTTCGGTGAGGCGCCGGCCGTGCAGGTGAGCAGCGGCAAGGCCACGCTGAGGCTCGACGCGGCCATGGCGCCGCGCGTCGAACAGGTGCTCACGCAGGCTGGCCTGCAGGCCGACTTCGTGCAGTTCGAGGGAGCGTCGGTCAAGGCGCGCTTCGCCGACCTCGATTCGCAGCGCAAGGCGAAAGACGCGATCAACGCCGCGCTCAACCCCGACCCCGCGAACCCGAGCTACATCGTCGCCCTGAACCTGCTGTCGCGCTCGCCGCATTGGCTGACGGCCGTGCGCGCGCTGCCCATGTTCCTGGGGCTCGACCTGCGCGGTGGCGTGTACTTTCTGATGCAGGTCGACATGAAGTCGGCGCTGACCAAGAAGGCCGAGGCGCTGACCGGCGACATCCGCACGCTGCTGCGCGACAAGAACCTGCGCCATGCCGGCATCACGCGTGACGGCAACAACGTGGACGTTCGCTTTCGCGACCGCGACACGCTGACGGCCGCGCGCAGCCTGATGCAGGACCAACTGCCCGACCTTCAATGGGCCGAGGCCCCCGACGGCAGCGACGTCAAGCTCAGCGGCAGCCTGAAGCCCGACGCCGCACGCAAGGTCCAGGAGACCGCGATCACGCAGAACATCACCACGCTGCACAACCGCGTCAACGAACTCGGCGTGGCCGAGCCAGTGATCCAGCAGCAGGGGGCCGACCGCGTGGTCGTGCAACTGCCGGGTGTGCAAGACACCGCGAAGGCAAAAGACATCATCGGCCGCACCGCCACGCTCGAATTGCGCATGGTCGACGGCAGCGCCGAAGCCGGCGCTGCGGCGGCCGGCACCGGCCCCGTGCCGTTCGGCACCGAGCGCTTCACCGACCGCGACGGCAGCCCGTTGATCGTGAAACGCCAGGTCGTGCTGACTGGCGACAACCTCACCGACGCCCAGCCCGGCTTCGACGGCCAGACGCACGAGCCGGTCGTGAACCTGACGGTCGACGCGAAGGGCGCGCGCATCATGAAGGACACCTCGCGCGACAACGTCGGCAAGCGCATGGCCATCTTGCTGTTCGAGAAGGGCAAGGGCGAGGTGGTGACGGCGCCGGTGATCCGCGGGGAGCTCGGCTCGAACTTCCAGATCTCGGGGCGCATGACGACCGCCGAAGCCAGCGACACCTCGTTGCTGCTGCGCGCCGGCTCGCTGGCTGCGCCGATGGACATCATCGAAGAGAAGACCATCGGCCCGAGCCTGGGGGCCGACAACATCCTCAAGGGCTTCAAGAGCGTGGTCTACGGCTTTGCGGCCATCGCGGTGTTCATGTGCGTGTATTACCGGCTGTTCGGCGTGATCTCGACCCTGGCGCTCGCCTTCAACCTGCTGCTGCTGCTGGCGGTGCTGTCGATGCTGCAGGCCACGCTGTCGCTGCCGGGCATCGCCGCGATTGCGCTGACGCTGGGCATGGCGATCGACTCGAACGTGCTCATCAACGAGCGCGTGCGTGAAGAGCTGCGCGGTGGCGCATCTCCGCAGGTCGCCATCCACACCGGCTATGAGCGCGCGTTCGCGACCATCCTTGACTCGAACGTGACCACGCTGATCGCGGGCCTGGCGCTGCTCGCATTCGGCTCGGGCCCGATTCGCGGCTTCGCGGTCGTGCACTGCCTGGGCATCCTGACCTCGATGTTCTCGTCGGTGGTGTTCTCGCGCGGCCTCGTGAACCTTTGGTACGGGCGCCAGAAGAAGCTCAAGGGTGTGTCCATCGGGCAGGTATGGCGGCCGCAAGGCACTGGCGCCGACCTGCCGGCGAACACCTGACCCCATCCACAAGAACATCAAGGACAGACCATGGAGTTCTTCCGCATTCGCCGCGACATCCCGTTCATGCGGCATGCGCTGGTGTTCAACATCATCTCGGCGCTCACGTTCGTGCTGGCGGTGTTCTTCCTTGCCACGCGCGGCCTGCACTTCTCGATCGAGTTCACCGGCGGCATCGTCATGCAGACGGCCTATGCGCAGACGGCCGATGTCGAGAAGGTTCGCAGCACGGTCGAAAAGCTTGACCTGGGCGAGGTGCAGGCGCAGAACTTCGGCAGCTCGCGCGACGTGATCATCCGCCTGCCGCTGCGCCCTGACCTGAAGCAGGCCGACGTGGTGGCGCGCGTGTTCGACGCGCTGTGCAAGGCCGAGGCCGGCAGCGTCAGCACGAAGGAAGTGACGAGCGACAAGGGCGAGGTGGCGTCGCGCCCGGTGTGCTCCGTCAGCACGGCTGGTGCGGCCGAGCCGGTCAAGCTGCAGCAGGTCGAGTTCGTCGGCCCGCAGGTCGGGCGTGAACTCGCCATCGACGGCGCGAAGGCGCTGGCCTTCGTCGTCATCGGCATCATGGTCTACCTCGCGATCCGCTTCGAGTGGAAGTTCGCGGTCGCGGCGATCATCGCGAACCTGCACGACGTGATCATCATCCTCGGCTTCTTCGCGTTCTTTCAGTGGGAGTTCAACCTCACTGTACTCGCCGCTGTGCTCGCGGTGCTCGGCTACTCGGTCAACGAATCGGTGGTGATCTTCGACCGGATCCGCGAGGCCTTCCGCCGCTTCCGCAAGCTCAACACCGAACAGGTGATCGATCACGCGATCACCAGCACGATGAGCCGCACCATCATCACCCACGGCTCGACGCAGATGATGGTGCTGTCGATGCTGATCTTCGGCGGCCCCACGTTGCACGGCTTCGCCATTGCGCTGACCATCGGCATCCTGTTCGGCATCTACTCGTCGGTGTTCGTGGCCGCAGCCATTGCCATGTGGCTGGGCGTGAAGCGCGAAGACCTGGTGAAGGCCGCGCCCAAGGAAACCGACCCGGACGATCCGAACGCAGGAGCGGTGGTGTAGAGTCCAAAAGGACATTTTTCACGGACGTACATCACCCATCCCATGCCGACCCCTGCCAACCCGACGGCGCTGGCCCAGAAGGCAAGGCGGTCGTACGTGGACGGCCTGCTCTCCGGCTTGCCGCTGGTGGTGCAGGCGGTCGATCAGGGCACCCGGATTCTGATGAGCCAGGTGGTCGAGCCGGTGGTCGCGATGCGCCGCCGCGAGGTGGTGCCCGACCTGCAGAAGGCCGCTCCGCTGTGGTTGCGCGGCATGATCACGATGTTGCGCGGTGCGCAGCAAACAGGCATGGTGCCGCTGTCTCGTTCGGGTGACCTGAGCGCGTCGCTCGACCGCCAGACCAAGCTCAGCCTCGTCGACGACGACACCATCGAGCACGAGATCCTCAGCTCGCATCTGGCGCTGGCCATGATGGACCGCTCGTCCTGGGAGTTCACCGACCTGCGTTCGCGCATGAACGTGCTCGAAGGCCGCGACGAGCTCGACAACAACGACATCCTGCGCCCGCACGTGCTGGCGCGCATCGTCAGTTCGACATGGCTGGCGTCCGGCCTGACGCAAGACCTCTGGCGCATGTTGCAGACCGTTCTTCACGAAGAGTTCTCGCACTTCGCCGAAGAGGGTTACCACGAGACGAACCGCTTCCTGCTCGAACGCCAGGTTCTTCCCGAGGTCGACCTGCGGCCATTCATTCGCCGCTCGCGCTTGAGCAGCGCACGCGGGTTCGGCAGCAGTGGGGGTCACACGGGCCACAGTTCGTCAAGCAGCGGCAGCGGCAGCGGCAGCGGCAGCGGCAGCGGCAGCGGCAGCGGCAGCGGCGCTTCGGTGAGCGGTGGCCGGTCCGAAGTCGGCGAAGAAACCCGGCTGATGACGCGTGCGGCCGGCCTGTCGCGTGGCATCGACCATGCCGAGGCCGTGCTCGGCCGGCTGAACCGCCTGATCGGGCGTCAGCTGCCCGACTTTGCTGTCACCGCCTCGGCGCCAGTTGCGGCGTCGCCGCGCCTCAAGGTCGCCATCGCCGATGCGCAGCAAGGCATCGCGCGGCGGCTGTCGGGCGCGGCAGGGCGCAGCACAGTGGCCGGCGTGGTCAGCACGCCGGCGCTGCTCGAAGAACTGAACGAACGCAAACAAGCGCTCAAGCAGGCGGCGAGCACCCCGGTGGAGCGCGCCACCATCGAGATCGTGGCCTTGCTTTTCCAGAGCATCCTGACCGAAGAGCGCATTCCTCCTGCGGTACGTGTGTGGTTCGCGCGGCTGCAGATGCCGGTGCTGCGTGTGGCGGTGAGCGAACCCGATTTCTTCGCGACGGTCGACCACCCGGCGCGCCGCCTGATCGACCGCATGGGCGCCTGCGTGATGGGCTTCGACGCCACCAGCAAGGCCATCGGGGACATCCTTCAAAAGGAGATCAAGCGCGTGGTGCAGGTCGTCGAGGCCTACCCCGACACCGGTCGCCGCGTGTTCCAGACTGTGCTGGTCGAATTCGAGAAGTTCCTCGAGCACTACTTCAAGAACGAAAACGAGGCCTCGCGCAAGGGCGTGTCTCTGGCACAGCAGGTCGAACAGCGCGAAACACTGGCAATCCAGTACACGATCGAGCTGCGCAAGATGCTCAACGAGGTGCCGGTACAAGAAGGCGTGCGAGAGTTCCTGTTCCATGTGTGGGCCGACGTCCTGGCCATGGCCGCAGTGAAGTCGGGCAACCAGAGCGACGCCACGAAAGAGATGAAGCGCGCCGCCGCCGACCTGATCTGGTCGGCCAGTGCGAAGGTGTCGCGCGAAGAGCGCGCCGAGGTCATTCGCCGGCTGCCGCCACTGCTCAAGACGCTGCGCGACGGCATGGACCACGCCGGGGTGCCCGCCGAGAAGCAGGACGAGCACATTCAGCGCCTGAACAACTCGCTTGCGGCGGCCTTCACAGCCAAAGCGGCTGCCATTCCGCACGAACGGCTCGAAGAGTTGATGGGGCGCCTTGAAACGCTCGAAGAACTGCTTCCCGATTCGGCCGACCTGGAGATCGACGAGTCGATGATCCACGACCTGTCTGGCCACGAAAGCTCCGAACTCGAAGTGGTTGGCGAAGGCGGCTCGATGCCCACGCCAGCGATGATTTCGTGGGCACGTGAACTGCAAGTCGGCACCTGGTACATGCTCGACTACCGCGGCCGCAACGAGGCCGTGCAATTGGCGTGGCACGGCATGCGCCGCCAGCTCACGCTGTTCGTGTCACCGCAAGGGCGCGGCGTGCTGTTCCAGCAGAACCGGCTCGCAGCGTTCCTGCAGGCGGGCTTGCTGGTTCCGGCGCAGGAAGAGTCGTTGACGGTGCGCGCCACGCGCAGTGCGATGGCCAAACTCGATGGCGACCCCAGCCGCCTATTGAACTGAGCGCGCCGGGTGCGGCTTGTGCCGTACCGCCCATCGCGGCTTCAGCCGCCTCGCCTAGTGAATTGAACGGTCTTCGGCGTCGACGAACAACTCGTCGAGGATCAGCGCATCGGGCTCTTCGCCCAGGCTCCAGAAGACCATCAGAACGATGATCTTGAGGTCTTCCAGGTCAAGCGGGCCGCCCGCGAGTGCGCTGGCACGGTCGATCACCATTTCGCGCATCGGCGGTGGCAGCACGCGGGCCGATTCCAGGAAGCTGATGAAGCTGATCGAGTCTTCGCCGAGGTGCTCTTGCTCGGCAGGTGAATACACGCGCATGCTCTGCGCGCCCTGCTCGCCCACATACGACTGCGCGGCTGTGGCCACACCGTCCAACCACGACAGCGCTTCCTGGATTTCGTCCGACTCGAAACCGACCGATGAGAGCTTGCGCATCAGCTGGTCGTGGTCGGGGCAGGCGTCGGGTCGCCAGTAGTTTTCGTACAGGTACACGAGCACATCGAACATGAATCCACTATACCGCAGCCGACTTCTCGGGTCGGTTTGAAGTCAGCCTGATTTGCTGCGCAATTGGCACGTATCAGGTGCGTGCGGCGAGTTCAGCGGCGGGTCACGCGCTGGAATAGTTGGCCCGGCAAACGTGCGACAAAGCCGTCGAGTTCGAGCCCGAGCAGTCGGCTGCTGAGGTCCGACGCAGGCCATCCGGTGCGTGCTGCCAACGCGTCCAAGGTCACAGGGTCGAACCCGAGTGCTGTCAGGAGCGGGGTATCGGTGGTGTTCGGCACCAGGTCGAGCGCGTCTTGCGAGATCGGTGTCGGCGAGGCAAGTGGGGGGCGCAACTCGTCGAGAACGTCCTGCGCGGTCTCGACCAACTTGGCACCTTGCTTGATCAGAGCGTTGCAGCCGCGAGCCTGCGG